>NZ_JBHWIQ010000035.1:0-77420 GCF_042732055.1 Streptomyces sp. NPDC059816 | reverse complement strand
CACCCGCTCCAGCGCCCGACTCGACGCCTCCCACGCCGACCCGCGCGACAGGCCCTTCAGCCACCCCGCGTACGCGACCTGCTCCCGGACCGTCAGTTCGGGTACTGCGGTGACCTGTTGGGGAATCCAGGCGACCGCCCGCCGGTACCGGGCCGTGGCCCGTCGACCGGTGGGCGCCGCGTCCGCCCAGCTGACCGCCCCGCGCAGGGGACGCAACTGCGAGGCGGCGAGCGCCATCAGGGTCGACTTGCCGGCGCCGTTGGGTCCGAGCAGCACCGTGGACGGACCCGCGAGGCACAGGTTCAGGCCGGAGAACACCTCCGCGTTCCGGTGGTAGCGAAAGGAAAGATCACGAAACACGAGAGCCATGAAAGGGGTGCGCAATCCGCCGCGGCTGCGGCAACGAGAGTGAGGTGGGTCAGGCCAGGGTCGTGGCGTTGCCACAGACGGGTACGGCCGGCAGCGGCCGGTGCTCGCGCTGACCGGCTCTGTTCCCGACAACCTCACGTGTTTTCCTCAGGACGGGCAGTTCGTACCGAGGGAGCCCCCGCTCCCCGGGCCGGTGGGGGAGGCGCGGGCATGACGGTCAGACGCCGCAGCGGCGAGAAGTAGAGGATCGAGGCGGGGATCACATGGAGGATCACTCCGGCCATCAACGCCGTGCGGACCTCGGTGGCCGCCGCGAGACCCCCCGCCGCGAGGGCGGCAAAGGGCCGAACGCCGGAGGTAACCCACATGGCTGTCTGCTGCGCCCGCGACTGAAGGTCTGGCGGGGTGAGGTGCTGGCGGAGGGTTCGCTGGGTCGTCCCGGCCGCCGCGGCGGCCGTCATCTGCACCGCGGCCCCGGCCGTGAGGATCCCCACCCACAGGGGACCCGCGTCGGCGCAGAGCAGCAGCAGCCCGCCCAGCGGGTAGGCGAGGTGCCCGGCGATCAGGACGGGGCCGGGGCCGTACCGGGTGGCGAGACGGGGGCCTGCCAGCGCGCCGAGGAGCCCTCCGGCCCCGGCCGCGCCCATGATCAGGCCGAGCCCGGCACTCCCGGCTTCGACGTGGGTGAGAAGCCAGTACGCCCAGAACGTCGTGACGACGCCCTCGGCGACGCCGTAGACGAACAGCGATTGCATCTGGGGCCGCAGCAGCGGGTGGGCCATCACGAAGGCGATCCCGCCGCGGATCGCCGGGGCCATCCGCTGGCGCGGCCCGCCGTCCGGGTTCACCGGGCGCGTGCGCGGCAGCCGGGTCGCGCACCACGCGCTGACCAGGTAGGACACCGCGTCCGCCACGAGCGCCCGGACCGCTCCGGCCAGGGCGATCAGCGCGGTGGCCGCGACGGTGCCCGCGGTGTCGGCGACGGAGGTCGCCGCGACAAGGCGCGCGTTCGCCTGCGGCACCCGCTCGGGGGCGACGAGCTCGGGCACCGCGGCGAGCGCGGCGGCCTGGTGGACTACCGTCAGCGTGCCCAGGAGCAGCGTCACCGCGTACAGCACCGGCATGGTCAGGGCGCCGAACGCCCAGCAGAGCGGGACGGCGGTTACGGTGGCGGCGGATGCAAGATCAGTGGCGATCATGATCGTCCGCTTAGGCCGGTCATCGGCTATCGCCCCGGCCGGCAACGAGAACAGGAACGCGGGCGTGGTGACAAGGGCCGCGAGCACCGCGACCTGGCCGGGGGTGGCGGCGAGTTCAACGACGGCGACGACGGGGAGCGCGACGGCGTGTACGGCCGAGCCCGCCCAGGAGGCGGCCTGCCCGGTGCAGTACGCGAGGAAGACGCGGTCCCGCCCCGGTGGCGCGGGCCGTGCCGTACCCGTGACGGAGGTGGTCACCGGCGCTCCCCCTCCACCTGGGCCCCGGTACTGGGGCCGGGATGGTCGGGGGCGGGCGGCACCGGAGGTGTTGCGGGGGCATCCGGCGCGGGGGCGGGCCCCTGGCCGGGCGGCAGGGCCTTCCGGGCCTGGCTCAGCCAGGCCCGGGTGCGGGTGGGCCAGGTTGAGGTGTCGTCGTCGGGGAACTCGCTCTGGGCCGTCTCCAGGTCGGTGAGCGCGGCGGCCGGGTCCTCGGCGAGGAGGAGGGCGTGGCCGCGCAGCGCCCGAGCCCGGACCTGGTGGTGATCGGAACCGGGCTCGGCGCCCAGGGTCTTGCGCGCGCAGGTCAGCAGGTCGACGGCTCGCCGGGGCTGATCGCCCATCACGCACTGGGCCAGGACTATCTGGGCGAGCGCTTCCCCGCGCCGGTAGCCGCACGACTCCCACTGCGTCAGCGCCTGGGCCACGAGCGCCGTCGCGTCCTCTACATGCTGTTCGGCGAGGCGGACTAGGGCCAGCCCGTACAGGGCCTGTCCTTCGTCGCGGGCATCCCCCTCAGTCCGCGCGGCGTCCCGTGCGGCCGTGTTCCAGTCGGCCGCCTCCCCGTGTTGCCCGGCGTCCAGCAGGCCGATCGCGCCGGACAGCAGCATCCGGCGCTCCCCGGCGCGGTCGCCGTCCGTGCGGGCGGCGGCCAGTCCCGCCCGGTGCGCGTCCGCCCACAGCGGATGCGGGCGGCGGCGCTGGAACAGCGGCCACCAGCCGTCGACGATGCGCCAGACCAGATCCGGCCGGCGGCCCCGCTCCTCCAGAGCGGCCAGCAGCGCCGGGAGGTTCGCGCCCTGGCGTTCCAGCCACTCCAGAATCGCGGGGTGGTCGGTCGGGTGGAACGGGAAGTCCAGCCCGGCTCCGCCCGGATGCGCACCGGGCGGCGGGAGACCGGGCTGGAGCTGGTGGGGGGCGAGTTCGCGCTGTGAGGCGCGGGCGCAGACGAGGATCCACCCGGCCAGCCGGCCCAGCGCGGCGACCTCCTCCCCGTCGGACAGCTCTGCCGCGTGCGCCCGGGCCGCCTCGGTGTACCGGTACCGCGGTAACCGGTCGTCGGCGTCCCCCGGGTGCCCGGTGTGTTCGATCAGCTTCTCCTCTTCGAAGACCTGGAGGATCCAGTCGGCCTCGGCCCAGGCGAGAGCGCAGGCCGCGGCGGTGACCTCGGCGTCGAGTACCGGGAGGGGCAGGGCGCCGAGGATGCGGTAGACGCGCTGAGATGCCGGCTCCAGCTGGGCGTAGACGGCGGCGGGCGAACCGTCCGCGGGGATGCCGTCCGTGATGGCGGGGGCGGTCACTTCACCAGCTCCCACCGGTCGAGCGGGCTGATCCTCCGCCGCAGGGCCTCGACGAGCTTGGCGCGGGAGAGGGTGATCTGGAGCGCGTGGTGATCGCTGATGCCGGTCATGTCGATGACCTCGACCCCGGTCACCGCCTGCACGGTCCAGGGGTCCATGTAGACGCGGTCGATCCGGCGGAGCCCTCCCTGGTCGGGGTCGGCGTATCCGGCGGTTCCGGCCAGTGCCGCTTCCTGTCCGAGGCGGCGCGCGGCCCATCGGGCCGGGTCGTGGAGTCCGCATTCGTGGAGCACTTCGTCCACGTAGGTGGCCGAGCGCCATGTTCCGTCGCTCTGGGGTTCGGCCCGGTGACGGCGGTGGGTGACGTCCTTGACCGTGGTCCAGTCGATCGGTTCGACGAGCTCTCCCGTCGGCACGGGGTATTCGTTGAGGTCGCCGAGGATCCACGCCGCCCGCGCCGGGTGGTGGGGGCGGTGGAGTTTGAGCTTGTCGGCGAGCGTGGTGAGCTGGTCCGCTTCGAGGCGCCGCTGGTAACGGGAGCAGTGGGAGAGGTGCACCCCCATGGCCATGATCGGCACCCCCGGGACGCCGTCCAGTTCGAGGACGAGGTTGGTGGGCGGGGTGCGGTAGCCGGGGTGCTCGTGCTGGCCCACCACGGTGAAGACACTGTCGCGGACGAACGCGCCGGTGGGGTTGCGGCCGTGCCCCATCGGCGCGCGGAACCCGCGCATTCCCAGGATCTCCTGGGCCGTGCGGAAGCGGCGGTCGGCGGCGGCCACGACCCCGGGCTCCGCGCCCGGCCGGTACTGGGAGTACGTCATCTCGGTGGAGACCAGCAGGTCGGGCTGCCGGGGCTTCAGGATCTCCTGATGGGCGCGGAGCCACCGTTCCGGCAGCACCCCGGGGGCGGGTTCGGGGCCGCCGTCGTGCTCCAGGTTCATCACGATCAGCGTGGTGTCCGCGGGCGTCGTGCTCATGGGGTTGTGTCTTCTCCTGGTGAGGGTGATCGGTGGTGACGGGCAGTCGGGCGCTGGACGTCCCCGGGCAGGGCGCCGAGAACACCGGCGTGGCCCCAGGGGGCCGGGCGCGGCGGTGCCCGCGGGCGTTCCCCTTCGCCGGAGGCGGGGCGGGGGTTCACAGCTGGGGACCGAGGTCGTCGGCCAGCTGGGGGCCAGCGGGATCGGCGTCGAGGGCGCGGGCCGCCTTGGTGCAGACCTCGGCGCGCCCGGTGTCCCCGGCGGCTGTGTGGGCCTCGGCGAGCCAGGTGAGGAGCAGGACGTGCTCGCGCTCCCGGCTGGCGGCCGGGGTCGCGCCCCGTGCCGCGAGCAGGTCCTTGACCGCGGCGTCCAGCCTGCCGAGGCGGTGGCGGGCGCGCCCGCGCAGGGCGAGCGCCCACGCCGCTGTCGGGTCCCCGGATGCGGTGGCCGCGGTGTGGGCCCGGCCGGCCGCTTCGGCTGCCGTGTCCGCGTCCCCGGCACCGAGGGCGGCTTCGGCCGCGGCGGTCAGTGCCGCGACCGTGCCCGGGGATGTGGGCCCGAACAGGTCCGCGGCCTGGAGGAGACGGTCCCGGGCGCCGGGGTGATCGCCGCGCCGGAGAAGGACGAGCCCCAGCCCGTAGGCGGCGCGCGCTTCATCGGCCCGGTCGCCGTCCGCCCGCGCCAGTCGCGCGAGCTCGGTCAGCCGTCCGGCCGCCGCCTCCTCATCGCCCCCGGCCGCAAGAGCCACGGCCAGGGAGCGGAGCATCCGCCGCTCCGCACTCGCATGACCGCACCGGCGCGCGGCGTCCAGCCCCCGCAGAGCACTCTCGCGCCACAGGGGCAGCGGGTGCTCCGCCTCGAAGTAGACGTACAGCGCGTCCGCGATCTGCCAGACGAGACCGTCCCAGCCCGCGTTCCAGGCGAGCGCGAGGACCGTCTCCACGAGATCGAGCCGTTCCTTGACCCACCGCTGCCCCTGCCCCCGGACGAACGGCAGCCTCCACCCGGCAGTCGGGGCGGCCGGGACGAGGAGCCCCCGGTCCGGACGGCTCCGGTGCCAGGCGGCACAGCAGAGCACGAGCAGCCACTCAGACACCCGCAGCGCCGCACCGGTCCGGTGCTCGTCCGCGCCGTCGGGCTGCGCTGCGCGGGCCGCGGCGTGAGCGGCCGGGGTGAGCCGCTGCCGGGACAGGCCGCCGCCGTTGCGGACCGGTTCGGTGAGATCGGCGTCGGCGAGTTCGTCGAGCGCGGTGTGCGCCCGCTCCCAGGGCAGGGCGCACACTGCGGCGGCGAGGTCGGCGTCGGCGGCGAGACCCGCGGGCAGCGCGCCGAGGGCTCGGTACAGCTCCCGCGCCGCCGGACTCAGCGCGACGCCGGCGACCGGGGCGTGGGCGGAGGTGGGGGCGGGCATGGGGGGCGGGTCCTCCGGGTGGGAATGCGGCCCGGGAACGTGCCCGGCCGGGGTGCGGAGACCGGGCGCGGGGAAGGCCGCGGGGTGGTTCAGTCGGCCCATGACACGACCAGGTCGACGGGCCGGTGATCGGACAGGCGGTTCAGCTCCGGGCTTACGCACGTGCGGTAGTCCGTGACGGTGAAGTCGCCGGTCACATAGCCCTGGTCCAGCCGCATGTCCACGCGTTCGTTGGCGTACCAGTGGCCGGTGGTCGGGGCGCGCAGGGCAGGGACCTCGTCTTGGGCGTCGCGCCATCCGGCGCCGGTGAGCAGGTCGCGGGCCCGGCGGTCGTAGCCGCCGTAGTGCCGGCCCGGGCAGACCAGGCGGCGCGCCGGGCCGCGGCCCCAGCACCCGTCACGGCGGGTTCGCCGGGCGGGACGGCGCCGGGCTCGGCGGAAGGCGGTGCCGAGGGGCCCGCCCGCGCAGGTCTCCCGGTAGCGGTGGTGGAGGTTGCGCGGGGTCTCGTCCCAGTCGGCCGGCTCGCGGTCGCGGGCGTCGACCGCCTCCAGCCGCTCGGCGGAGCCCGGCCGCCCGTCGGTGAACGCGGGTTCGTCGCCCAGGGCGAGACGGGACACGGTCATCCGCCCGTCCTCGTCCTCGATGCCGACCGCCGAGGCGAACACCAGCGCCTCCCCGCCGCTGAGCACGGCGTGCCCGCGCTCGGCGCGTTCCACCTTCCGCCCGGTCCAGCCCGGGCCCAGCGCGCGGGCGACCGCCTGCGCCGTGAGCCCCGCCGCCCGGCGGCGCCAGGCCAGCCACGCGCCGAGAAGCAGCACCCCCGGCGGCCGGTGCAGCCCCGCAGAAGCCAGGGACACTGCCCCGCCCGCGGCCGGCGGGGCGGCTGCCTCCGTCCCGTCCGCGGGTTCGGGTGTTCCGCGTACGCCGGTCATACGGCCGCCCCCGCACCCGCTACGGAGGTGGCGGCCGGGTGGGGCGCGCGTTGGCCGGGGATGACCGGACCCGTGCCCCGGGCGAGCGCGGTAGCGCTGTCGCTGAGACACCAGTGCGAGAAGCCCTGCGGGAAGTTCCCGACCTGGCGCCCGAGGCCCGCGTCCCACTCCTCGGCCAGGAGCCCGACGTCGTTGCGGAGGGCGAGGAGCCTGTCGAACAGGGCGCGCGCCTCCTTGGCGTGGCCGGTGGCGGCCAGGGCGTCGGCGAGCCAGAACGAGCAGGCGAGGAAGGCGCCTTCGTCCCCGGTCAGGCCGTCGACTCCGGCACCGGGGCCGGGGGTGGGGTAGCGCAGGAGGAACCCGTCCTTCGTGGCAAGCTCGCGCTGGACGGCCTCCACGGTGCCGACCACGCGCGGGTCGGTGGGCGGCAGGAATCCCATGGCCGGGATGAGGAGGAGGGACGCGTCGAGCTCGGCGGACCCGTACGACTGCGTGAAGGTTCCCCGTACGGGGTCGAACCCCTGGGCGCACACCTCGCGGTGGATCTCGTCCCGCACCTTCCGGAACCGGGCGGCCGGGCCGGTGGCGTCGCCGGACTCGATCAGCCGGACGGTCCGGTCGAGGGCGACCCAGGCCATCACCTTCGAGTGGACGAAGTGCCTCCGGGGCCCGCGGACCTCCCAGATCCCTTCGTCGGGCTCGGCCCACCGCGCCTCCACCACCGCGGCGAGCCGGACCTGGAGCCGGGAGGCGCGCGGGCAGGGCTCCAGACCGTGGCGGCGGGCGACGTCGAGCGCGTCGGCGACCTCGCCGAAGACATCGAGCTGGAGCTGTCCGGCGGCGCCGTTGCCGACCCGGACCGGCAGGGAGCTCTCGTAGCCGGGCAAATGCGCCAACTCCCGCTCGGCGAGGTCCCACTCACCCGCGATGCCGTACATGATCTGGAGGTTCTCCAGGTCGTCGCCGACGGTGCGCACCAGCCAGTCCCGCCATGCCCGTGCCTCGTCCAGGTAGCCGGACCGGGCGAGGGTGGTGACGGCGAGAGCGCTGTCGCGCAGCCATGTGTAGCGGTAGTCCCAGTTGCGGGCGCCGCCGATCTCCTCCGGCAGCGAGGTGGTCGGCGCGGCGACCATCGCCCCGGTGGGGGCGTAGGTGAGGGCTTTGAGGGTGATCAGGGACCGGATCACCGCGTCCCGGTCCGGCCCGGTGTACGTACAGCGGCCGGTCCAGTCCTCCCAGTACGCGTCGGTGGCCGCGAGGTCGGCGCGGGGGTCGGACGCCGGCGGGATGCCCGCGTGGGAGGAGTGCCACGCCAGCGTGAAGGCAACCCGGGCCCCTTCGGCGACCGTGAACTCCGAGACGAGCGTCCCGGCCTGCTCAGTGGTGGGGGGTTCGGCGTCCAGCCACAGCGCGTCGGGGCCTGCCAGGGCCGCGAACCGTTCTCCCTCGGCACGGATCCAGGGCACGACCGTGCCGTAGCCGGGGCGCGGGCGCAGCACGGACCGCATCGGGACGCGGCCGGTGACGCCTTCGACGATCCGTACCAGCCGCGGCGGTTCGTTCCGGTCTCCGGTGTGCGGGGGCATGAAGTCGGTGACGCGTACGGTGCCGTCCGGGGCGTCCCACTCCGTCTCCAAGACGAGGCTGTCGGCGCGGTAGCGGCGCCGGGACGCGGCCAGGGGGGCACCGTCTTCCGGGACGACGGGGCCGAGGGTCCAGCCGCCGTGCTCCGGCCTGCCCAGGAGGCGGGCGAAGACAGCCGCCGAGTCGAACCGCGGCAGGCACAGCCATTCCACTGTGCCGGTGCGCGAGATCAGGGCGGCGGTGCGCATCCCGCCGACGATCGCGTAGTCCTCTATCAAGGCCATGGGTGGTGCTTCTTTCAGGGTTCTGGGCGGACGGCGCCGGGGTGAAAAAAAGGGGGGGAGAAGACGAGGGGGTGGCAAGGAGGATGCGGGCGGCGGGTCCGGCCCGTGCGGGCCGTGGATGTTCACGCCGGGACCGGTGCCGGGGCGGGGACGCCGTCCGGCCACGGGCTGCCGTGGGCCGTGATGGACGGGTATGCGCATCCAGGTGTTCCGGCCCTGCCCCTGCCGGGTGGTGGAGCCCCACGCGGTCGCGTGGCGGTTGACCAGGGTCAGCGGCGCGACGGGCAGCGGAGCGGTCGCCGGGCAGCGGAGCCGGACCAGGACCTCGCCCGGGCGGTGTTCGAGGGTCACCCTCAAGCAGGCCCCGGGGTCGGTGGTGTAGGTGATGCAGTGGGTGGCCAGCTCGTGGAGGGCGAGGACGAGCCCTCCGGTGCGGTCACGGCGGAACGCCCACGTCAGAAAGTCCCGCGCGCACTGTGTCAGGGCGGGGATGTGGCCGAGTTCCGCGGGGACGACGGCGTGGAGGAGGCGCCGGTCCGGCGTTCCGGGACGGCAGGGGACCGTCGGCGGCGCGGCCCCGGTCAGGCCGCCGTGGTGGCGGAGCACGGACTGGGCGGTCCCGGGCTTCGGGTGCAGGGTGGCGACCGTGACATCGCGCCGGTCCAGCCACTGCCGGAACTTCCCGTGCTCCGCGCCGGCCCCGAGATCGGAGGGCGCCAGCAGGAGATCGGCGTGCGGCAGGAAGTGCTCCACCGCCCGTATGCCCGTGCGCCCCCGTACCGGCTTGCCGGAGCTGTCGGCGACGGCGGCCAGGACGTGGTACCCGCGCAGGGCGGCCTCCCGCGTCAGACCGGACAGCCGTCGCAGGCTCCGCCCGGTACCGGCCGGATCGTTGGCGTAGACGGGCGCGCCCCGGGCGGTCACCGTGTACCCCCGCGCCGCTTTCCCCGGGTGGCCGCGGTGGTGAGGCGGCCGGTCAGGGCGCGGATGTGGCCGAGCGGGGCGGGCCCGATGCGGATCTCGTCCGGGCAGGCGTGCCGGGCGCACCCGGGCGCGGCGGTCACGGTCACGCCGGGCATCACCGGCCGCACCCGGCCCTGGACCAGGCGCCGCAGCGCGTCGAGCCGCCGCCAGTCCGAGTACTGGAACGACGGTCCGCCGAGGGCGCGCTGGAGGGCAATAGCCTGGGGAACGGTCAGGGAGCCGATCTCGACCTGGTTGCCCCGTACGCGGGGACGGACGGGCGCGAGCACCGGTGGACGGCGTCGGCCGACCGAGATGAGCGCCGCCCGCAGCTCGCCCGCGACCTGGTGGGGCTCCGGCATCTCCGACCACACCAGGTCCGCGAGCCGCGTCATGGCCCGCGGGCACGTCAGCGTCAGCCGCGGACCCCGGACGTACGGCTCGGTGACGCCCACCTGCACCTCTATGTGCCGCTGCCGCAGGGCCTGTTCGAGAACAGGGGCCCGGCCCGGGGTGAACCGGTCGAGCCGCACCCCGGCCAGGGTGCCGTCCGCGCGGGTCAGGGTGACGGCGAGGCCGGTGCTGTACCAGTCGGCTGGGTGGGGGTGGGTCACCGGATCCCACTGCCGGTCCTCCAGCGCTCCGAGGAGCACACGGGCCGGCGCCGGTTCGGCGGGCCGGGTCATCGCACCGGCTCCGGGATCGGGCGGGCGGTCAGCACCTTCAGGGGGTGGCCGAGGGCGACGAGTTGGGTGGTGGTTCGGGCTCCGGCCCGTACGCGGAGCCGGGATATGCGGGCCGGGAGGTCGCGTGGGGCGAGCCCGGCGGCGTGCGCGATGGCCGCGGTCTCGGAGCGGGTGGCGAGCGCGGGCCGGGCACGGACGCCGTACCGGACCGCGGCCCTGGTGGGGAGCACCTTCACGTCGCCGACCGGGACGCGCAGATGGTCCGCCGCCTCGATGGTCGTCCGACCTTCCGCCAGGACCATCAGCAGCTCACCTGCGGTGGCGCGGGCGTAGGCAGGGCGGGTGGGGGTGAGGCCGTTTCGGCTTTGGGGCATCAGGAGTCCTGCCGGTGCGGGGGCTGCGGGCGGGCAGCCGGAACGGAAGACGGGGCCGGAGAGTGGAGCACAAGTACGGCGGCGAGGTGCGCTCGGTGCGCGGCGGCGGCCTGGTCCTGGAGGGCGCGCACCGCGTGTTCGGTCTCGTCCGCCGTGCGGCCCAGCTGGCGGGCGATCTGGACGTCGGTCAGCCCGTCGGCCGCGAGCTCGGCCAGCTGCTGGTTCGCGCCGTCGAGGACCAGCGGGCCCCCGGCGGGCGCTGGGACGTGCTCGGCGGTGATCAGCCCGCAGCCCACCGCGCGGGTCACGGGGCGGACCAGCCACTGCGGCACCGGCACGGGACCTTTCAAGGGCTCCTCGGGGCACAGACCGCGGACCGTGCGGGACAGCACGTCCCGCACATCCCAGTAGGCCGCCTCCAGCGCGCGGGCCGCATCCCACAGGCTGCCCCCGGCGGCGGCGTGCCGGAGCACCGCCAGCCCCCGGTCCCCGCCGGACGGCAGGAACAGGGCCGGGTGGCCGCCCCGCGAGCCGGGTCCGAGGTTCCGGGACCGGGGCGTTGGACGGGACGGAAGCAGCGGGGCCGTGCCCTGCCAGGCGGCGGGCGATGGTCGCTCCTGGTCCAGGCCGAGATACTTCCGTACCGGGCCGTCGACGGCGCCCGCGAGATAGCCGGCGACGTCTGCGTTCGTGATCCAGGCCGTCCCGGCGACCTCCTGCGGGTCGACCCGGTACGCCGGGCGGCTGTCCTCCGCCAGGAAGCACCCCACATAGACACGCTTCTGCCCCGCCTTGGGCAGGTTCCGGTCACCGAGGACCCCGTGGGCGACCGCGTCCACGCCGGCCACCGTCCGTGCCGCGCGCACAGCGGCCTGGTCCGGCTGCTCCCCGTCCGCGACACGAACGGAGGGGAACTGCCAGACCAACTCGTCCTGGGGCGCTCGGCGCTGAACGAGCAGGGTCCGGTCCTGGTGGCTGATGACGGCGGCGGCACACGGTGCAGTGGGCGGCGGTGCCGGGCCCCGGCCGTCCGGGGCGGGTGCGGGGTGGTTCACGGGGTGGGGTCCTTCGCGGGGGGAGCAGCGGGAGGGACGGCGGCGAGGGCCTCGGCGGTCGTCGCGTACACGAAAATGACCTGGTCGAGTCCGGTGAGCCGCAGCACCTTGCGCACCGGGTCGCAGGGGGCGACCACCCGCAGCTCCCGCTGCCCGGCCAGGGTGCGGACCTTCTTGAACGCGCCGACGAGGACACCGATCGCGGTGGAGTCGAAGTAGGTCACGGCGCTGAGGTCGCAGACCAGATCGCGCTCCGCTGCGGCGAACGCCTCGGCGAGCCGGTCGCGCAGGGCGGGAGCGGTGTAGACGTCGAGCTCCCCGGCGACGGTGACCACGCTGCTCCCGCAGTGCGCGCCGCTGGTGATCGTGATGCTGCCCAGCACGGTCACACCCGTACCGCCTGTTGCAGTACCCCGGTGGCGATACGGCGCCGCAGGCCGTGCGTTGAGGCTGCGGCCACCATGCTGGGTCGGGCGGGTCGCTCCGGCGGAACAGCGAACCGCACGGCCTTGGGGCGGCTGCCGGGGACGTCCGGGTTCGGGTCGACGCGGCTGGTGGCCGCCGGTCGGGTCACGACGCGGGTCCGTTCCTGGAGAGGACCCGGTGAGCGTGGCCGAGGGCGATGAAGTGCATGGGGTTCCGGGCTCCGACACGGCCCATCAGGGCGTCGAGCTGTGCGGAGACCTCCTTCGACGACAGGCCCAGCGCGGCGGTGGCAGCGGTCTTGGTGGGGGCGGTGGCGAAGGTCTGCCACAGGCGGCGTTCCTCGTCGGAGAAATCCAGCGGCGAGCCGTCGAGGTTGGGCGCAGGGAGGTGGCTCGCGACGAGGGCCGCGTGCAGGGTGGCCGGGGCTCCGGTGGTCAGCAGCTTGGTTCCGGCGCGGGTCAGGTAGCTGGCGACGGTGCTCTCGGCGACGCCCAGCGCCGTCGCGGTCTCGCGCCTCGTGCGGCCTTCGGCGAGGTGGCCGAGCGCGGTGATTTCCGCGGTGGTGAGGCTGGTGGTGTGCAGGCCGTCCTCGTGACGGCTGCGGACGCTCACGGGAGCTTCCTTCCGAGGCCGCCGAGGATGTGGATGTCGGAGACGGGGTACGCGGCTTCGGCGTCGTCGTCGGGGCGCCACCGGTTGACGGGTACCAGTCCGGGATCCGTGAGGTCCAGGCCGTCGAAGAGCTCCCGGATCATGCCCGCCGGGCGGATCCTGGCCCCGACTCCGCCTCCCCGGAGGACCGCCTCGGCCTGCCGCATCGCCTCGGGGTCGTAGGCGTCGCTCATGTGACTGATGACCACGGCACTCCCGGCGGCCAGGCCGCCGGTGAGCCGCCGGACGGAGCCCTGAACGGTCTGGTCGTCCTCGACGAAGTGCATGACTGCGGCGAGCAGCAGCCCGATGGGGCGGGCGGGGTCGAGGTGGGAGGGGATCAGGTCCAGGACGGCGCCGGGGTCGGCCACGTCGGCCTGGACGGCCGCGGTCGCGTCCTCGCGCCTGCCGCGCATGAGCGCGTCGGCGTGCGCCAGTACGGCCAGGTCGGTGTCCACGTACAGGGTGCGCGCGGTGTCGGGGTGAACTGATTCGGCGATCCGTTGGGTGGTCAGCCCGTTCTCCGGGGGCAGTCCGCACCCGATGTCGAGGAACTGGTGGATGCCCTGCTCGGCCAGGTACCGGACCGTGCGCACGACGAAGTTCCGGTTCGCGCGGGCGATCAGGGCCGGTTGGAGGCCGAGCGCAGTCATCTTCGCGGCGACGTCGCGGTCGCCGGGGTAGGCGTTCTTTCCGTCGCCGTCGCCCTGGTAGGCGGCGTAGAGGCGGGCGGAGGTGGAGGCCGGCCGGGGGGTGCCGTGTGCGGCAGGGGTGTCCTCGGGGCCGGGCGGGGCGATGGGATTGCTGCCGGAGTTGGGATGCATGTGCGGATTCCGTAGGGGTTCAGCAGGCGGGCCGGCCGCGCCCCGGGGTCCGAGGGTGCGGCGCGGGCGGGCGGTCACAGGTGGGTCTCCGGGCGCAGGAGGTACAGCCCGGCGCCCGCCGTGTGCAGCTGGTCCAGAGCCTGGCTGTACCAGTCGGCGTGGGGGCTGACGGCGACCTGGCTGACGGCGGCGATGCCGTGGGCGCGGCCGGGACCGCATGCCCGGACGGCGCGCGCCCAGCCGTGCCGGAAGGCGGGGTCGCTGTCGCCGGTGTCGTCCGTGTGCCGTCCGGTGATCTCCCATGAGGAGAGGGCGGCGAGGCGGTCGAGTTCGGCGGCCTGCGGGGCGGGATCGCCGCCGGGCCGGGTCAGGACGTACAGCTCGATTCGCAAAGGCTCGGCGGCGCGCTCGGCGACCGCCAGGTTCAGCTCGGCCCGCCGCTTGCACAACGTGGCTGCCGCGTCCTGATGACGCTGCGCCAGGTCGCGCTCCGGCGCCGGCGCGGTGGCGAGGAGGGAGGTGTTCACGGCTTGCCCGCCTTGGGGGTGAGGCCGAGGTGGCGCAGCACGGGCTCGTAGATGTCGCTGTCGAACAGGCCTGGGAGCTTCGCGTGTTCGATCCAGGCCACGCCGCTGATCTCCTGCGGGGAGGCGAGGCTGGCCGGGCCGCTGTCCGGGGCGAGCGTGCAGGCGATGTAGGACAGGTGGACGCCGGTCGTGGGGTGGACCCGCTCGCCGAGGGAGGCGACCGCGGTGACGGTGATGCCGGGCTCGATCTTTCCGGCGGGGAACTGCCAGGCCAGGTCCTTCTCGGCACGGCGGCGGAGCACGGTCAGTGCCAGGAGGCCGTCGGTGATCACCGCGACCGCAACGCGCCGGGCGGCGCCGGGTCCGCCGGACGTAGGGGCGGCTGCGGTCGCCGGTGCCGTGGTCGGGCTCATCGGGTCCTTCTGGGGGCGGTCTCGGCGAGGGTGTGGAGTGCTGTGCGCAGGTCGGCGGAGTCGGTGAGGACGGAGCCGTGGGCGGGGTGGTGGACCCACCGCAGGTGCCTGGTCTGGGGGTGGTCGGGGTGTGCGGGGA
The DNA here is from genome assembly GCF_042732055.1 of Streptomyces sp. NPDC059816. Taxonomy (NCBI): domain Bacteria; kingdom Bacillati; phylum Actinomycetota; class Actinomycetes; order Kitasatosporales; family Streptomycetaceae; genus Streptomyces; species Streptomyces sp. NPDC059816. Next base: position 63,029 of record NZ_JBHWIQ010000035.1, on the reverse strand, counting down.
GGGTGAGCCAGGGGCCGCTGACGCGGCGGGCGAACTCCGGCCAGTTGTGCGTCCCCGCAGTGGGGACGAGGACGTAGAGGTCGGGGCCCTCGGCCCAGATCGCGCCCGGGGGGCCGGTCCGGCGGGTCAGTTCCGCGAGCAGCGGGTCGGCGAGCGCGGCGGGCAGGTGGACGGCGTCCGCGTGCTGTCCGGTGCGGATCTGGGCCGGGGTGGTGCTGTTCCAGGCCGCGCCGAGGAGCCCGGGGCCGGTATCCGGGGCGAGGCCCGGCGGGGGAATCAGTACCGGTGGGGTGGGGGTCACGGCTGTCTCCCGCAGTCGGCGGCCGGATGCCCGGCGGTGAAGGCGGACAGGGGCAAGGCAGGGAACCGGCGGTCGGCGGCGGCGCAGTCGACGCTGTCGGTCAACAGCGCGGCCGCGGCGAGCTGGGCGCGGTCCCGCGCGGTGAAGTCGTCCCGCAGCCGGGCCAGTGCGCTGTCCACGGTGTTCTTGGTGCGGCCTAGCTGAAGGGCGATACGGGCGGCGGAGGCGCCGCCGAGCGCTGCGTCCAGGAAGCACCGGTCGCCGTCGCGAACGCGGGGCCGCCGCACGGGCAGGGGCACGTGGTCGCCGGTGACGAGACCGTGGAGGACTCCCAGGCACGCGGCGTGGATCCGGTTGCGTGCCTCAAGGTCGCGGCGCAGCGCGGTGATCCGGCCGGCGACCGTGACGGGGGAGACGCCGAGGCCCTGGGCGATCTCGGGGGCGGGCACTCCGGCGGCGACCTGCCGCAGCAGACGCAGTGCCGCGGGGTCGAGGCGGGGGAGTGGCGGGAGCTCGCGGACGGTCGGGGGGCAGGAGGCGGAAAGGGGCACGGGGGCTCCAGGAGCCAATGGGAAAGAAGGGAGGCATGGCGGGCGCGGGGCGCCCGGAGAAAGGCCCGGCGGCGCGCACTTCCCCCGGGGAAGTGCGGTCCCGTACGGGGGTTGACGGGGTCGCCGCCGGGCCGGAAGCACACTGTGCCCCCGGAGCGCCCGTCGTCGCCACCGCCCTGATCCGTCGACTCACCCGTCGACTCAGGCTGGAACGGCGGGTTCTGGCCAGGGCGCGGGGGCGGGTCGGGCGCCTCTTGGGGGTGTCGGGTGGTCTGGGGTGGTGGGTCGACGGGTGGGTCGACGGGTCAGGGGTGGTGCGGCGACCGGCCGGTCTGGGGCACGGTGTGCCGGGCCGGTACACGGACGCCGGCTGGAGAGCGTCCCGCCGCGTGCGGGGGAGGGATGGCAGCGTGGATGCGCTGATCGGGCCGGAACCATCGCCTTGTGAGGATGAGGAGCGGGACGGCTGGTTCCTCACTGCCCGCCATCGGCGGCTGCGGGAGGACGTGCGGGAGTTCGCCGAGCGGGAGGTGGCGCCGCTGATACCGGAGATGGAGTCCTCGCGTCGGGTTCACGCGGAGTTGTCGCGGCGGATCGCCGCCCGGGGCTGGCTGGGCGTGACGATTGGCTGTGAGTACGGGGGGATGGGCGCGGGGCATCTGGCGAAGACGCTCGTGATCGAGGAACTGGCGCGGGTGAGCGGGGCGATGGGCGCGATGGTGCAGGCGTCCCAGCTCGGTGCAGCGAAGATCATCCACTTCGGTTCGAAGTCTCAGAAGCGGCGGTGGCTGCCGCGGATCGCGGAAGGCTCCTGTCTGCCGACGATCGCGGTCACCGAGCACGGCTCGGGCGGGCACGTCGCCGGGATGGAGGCGAGTGCGGTCCGCGACGGTGACGCCTATGTGCTCACCGGGCGGAAGGTGTACATCGGGAACAGTCATGTGGGGACGTTGCACGGGGTGGTGGCTCGCACCGGGCCGGGGTCGCAGGGGCTCACCGCGTTCCTGGTGGAGGCCGACCGGCCCGGTTGCCGGGTGGAGCCGCAGCGCGAGGCACTCGGGCTGCACGGGTTCAGCTTCGGCGAGCTGGTGCTGGAGGGCTGCCGGGTGCCGGTGAAGAACCGGATCGGCAACGAGGGAGCGGGCTTGAGAGTCGCCTACGCGTCCAGCACCCTGTATGGGCGGCCGAATTTGACGGCGGTGTCCCTGGGTATCCACCAGGCGATCGCCGATGAGGTCGGTGTGTTCGTGAAGGAGCGGGTGCGGTACGGGAAGCCGCTGCACGAGCTGGCGGTGGTGCGGGCGCGGGTCGGGCGGATCACCTCGCGTCTGATGACCGCCCGCCTTCTCGCCTACCACGCGGCCGCTCTTTTGGACCGGGGACTTGAGTGCGACGCGGAGTTGATGAACGCGAAGCTGGTGAACACGGAGGCGGCCGTCGATTCGGCGCGGGAGGCGATGGAGATCCATGCCTCGGTGGGCCTGTTCACGGACAGGCCCGTGGAGCGGTATCTCCGCGACAGCATGCTGATGTTCGCGCCGGCGGGAACATCGGATGTTCAAGTGCTCAGGCTGGCGGAGTCCGCGCTGGGGCTCGGCCGGGCGCCGTGGTCAGGGCAACTCGCGGGAGACGGGCTGGGGGCGTCCGCCGTCCAGGAGGACACCCGTGTCCCTGCGGTGATCGGATAGCGGTACAGGCTGGGGGCCGTCGCCGGTCAGCGGACGGGCGGGGTGTTCGAGGAGCAGTGCGAGTGCGGTCCGGGCGGCCGCGTTGACGGTATCCAGGAGGTATCGGCCGCGCTCCATGGAGTGCGGCCGGACGTCGACGCCGCACACCGTCCCGATCGGCTCTCCGGACGTGGGGTCGATCAGCGGCGCGCCGGCGTAGGCGCGGATCCCGATCCGGTCGACGACGGGATTGCCCGCGAAGCGGGAGCTCGCGCACACGTCCGGCAGGGGCAGTGCCTTGCGCCGGTCGACGACGGCCGGGCAGAAGCCGTGCTCCAGGTCCATCGTGCGGCCCACGGGAGGCAGCGGGTGGCCGTCCTCGTCGTGGCTGGCGGCGAACAGCCCGACGAACACCTGCCGGCGGCCGATGAGGTTGAACATGGCGTACGGCATCTGGAGCCGGGCGGCGAGCTCTGCGGCGAAGGCGTCGAACGCCGGGTACACGGCTGTGGGGTCGAGGCCGAGTGCGGTGAGGCGGGCTTCGCGCAGCGGGGTGCCGTCGTTCAGGGCGCGCAGGTGGGCCTGGCCGGTGCGCGGGTCGATGTCGGCGGGCATCAGAAGGGTCTCCCGGGGCTGGGTGCGAGGGTGGCGGGCTGGGTGGTGAGGGCGTGGTGGACGAAGGCGATCAGGACGTCGCGGGCGGAGGCGCGGGAGCGGGCGTCGCACTCCAGCAGCGGCACGTGGTCGGGTAGTTGCAGGGCGTGGCGGATCTCGCCGGTGGTGTAGCGGTCGGAGCCGGCGAAGTGGTTCACGGCTACCAGGAACGGCCGGCCGCTGCTTTCGAAGAAGTCCAGCGATCCGAAGGAGGCGTTCAGGTCGCGGGTGTCGACCAGGACGATCGCGCCGATCGCCGGGCCCATCAGGTGGTCCCACAGGAACCGGAAGCGGTCCTGCCCCGGCACCCCGTACAGCAGCAGCATGGTGCGCTGGTCGGGGAAGGTGAGGCGGCCGAAGTCCATCAGGGTGGTGGTGGTCGTCTTGTGCGGGTCCAGGAGCCGGTCGGTGGTGGTGCTGGCGTCGGTGACGGTGGCGTCGGTCCGCAGCGGGTCGATCTCGCTGGCGGCGCCGACAAAGGTGGTCTTCCCAACACCGTAGGGTCCGCCGATCACCAGCCGGGCGGCAGTCATCTCATAATCTGCGAAGGCCCGCAAGGACGCGCTCCAAGGTGGCGTGGTTGCCGGTGTCGGTGTCGGCCCGCAGGTCGGACACGGCCAGGATCAGGTAGTGGAAGCCGAGGAGGTCGCCGACGAGGATCTTGACGGTCTGCACCGGCAGCCGCAGGCGTCCGGCCAGCTCCGCCACCGGCACGGGGCCCTCGGCGGCCAGGCGCAGGATGGCGTCCTCCTCGGGCTGGAGACCGGAGGCCGGTCTCACCTGGATGTTGGTGACGACGATCGAGTCACGGCCCAGATGGTGCGGTGCGCTGGTGCGGCCCCGGGTGACGGCGTAGGGCCGCAAGGAGGCCGTGTCCTCCTCGACCCAGGGCCGCCGGTGGGACGCCATGTCAGTGCGCCGTGCTGGTACGGGGCTTGGTGGAGAGATGCTCGTACAGACGGTCGCTGAGGCGGGTCATCGCGTGGGCGATGGGGGCGATGTCGGCGTCCGGGACGGTGAGGACGGCGAGATACGTTTCCTTACCGGCGTGGCCGACCAGCATCCACAGGCCGCCGTGGCAGACCGTCATCTGCTCGAAGTGCGTGCCCTGGGGGGACTCCAGGCCAGGGATTTGGCCGAGGCTCCGGCCCAGGGCGGCACTGCCGGAGACCATGGCGCCGACGCGTTCCGCGCTGTCCCGCTCCAGGCCGTGGCTGGCCATGAGGAGGCCGTCGCTGCTGGTGAGGACGACGGCGATGGTGCCGGGGTTCTCCTCAGCGAAGGACTTCAGCAGCCAGTCGGGCTTCTCGGTCACAGGTCTGCTCCTGGGGTGTTGGCGGGGCCGGGGGATGTGGAAGGGCGGTCGTGAAGGATCTTGGTGAGCGCGGCGGACCGGGCCATGTCCGGAAGGCCGCGGCCCCCGGCGGGCCCGGGCCCGCCCGCGGCGGGCGCCGGGGCGGCCCGGGCACGGGGGCTGCGGACCGGCAGGGCCTGGCGTCCCGGAGTCGCCGCCCTGCCGGAGGGCGCGGCCGCGGGCGAGGGGCGCGGTCCGAACGCTGCGCCGGATCCCGAAGGCCCGGCGATGTAAGCCCGTGCCCGGGCCGCCCCCGTCCCCGGCGCCGGCGTGGGGGCGGGGGTGGGGGTTTCGTCGTGTGACGCGGGGGTGAACAGGTCCGGGGGCAGGACGACGGTTGCCTCGTGGCCGTGCGGGGTGCGGTCCAGGCGTACCGTGATCCGCCGGCGGTGGGCGATGCGGGCGACGACGACCAGTCCCATCTGGCCGCTGCCCAGCTGGGCAGTGATGTCGGGGTCCCCGTGGCTGAGCAGGTGGTTGATCCGGTCCAGCTTCGCGTCGCTCAGGGCCAGGGCCCGGTCGCGGATGAGGACGGCCAGAGCACCGTCCTCGGCCCGTCCGGCGCTGATGTCCACCTTCGTCTCCGGCGGGGAGTAGGCGGCCGCGTTCTCCACGAGTTCGGCGAGCAGGTGGGTGATCTCCACGGACGCGTAGCCGGGGACCGTTCCCGCCGGGAAGGCGCGGACCTGGGCCCGGGCAAAGTGCGCGGTCTCGGCGATCGCCATCCGCAGCACGGCCTGGACCTCCACCGGGGTCCTGATCTGCCTCGGGCTCGCCCCGCCCAGCGTCCCCAGGTTCTCCGTGAACCGGCGCAGCATGGTGACCAAATTGTCGAGTCGATGGATTCGCAGCAGCTCGTCCGGGTCCTCGACATCCCGTTCGATCACGTCAATTTGGTCCAAGGCCCGCTGGACGAGCTGCTGCTGACGCCGTGCGATGAGGACGAGGAGCCCCACCTGCTGTCCGGAGGCGACCGCCGCGCTCTGCTGCCCCGACACGGCGGCGGTCAGCACTGCGCCGATCTCGTTCCGGTACGCCGTCAGCACCCGCACCGCTTCGGCTTCGGCCCCCGTTCCCCCGGGGATCGGCCACGGAAGCGGAACGGGCACGACGTGGCCGGAGCGGATCCGGTCGGCGGCGGCCGCCAGCTCGCGCCGCCCCTCCTCGGCCGTCCGCAGGACACGGCGCAGCACGGAGCCCGGGTCCGGCGCGCGGACCGCCACCGCTCGCCGCCACGACACCAGAAACCCGGCCGAGTTCAGCCCCACCGCGAGCGCCCACGCCGCCGTCGGCGCGAGCATCCCGGGAGCCGCCACCGACACGCCCGCGACCGCCGTCGATGCGGTCAGCGCGCACAGCCCCGGACCCGCCACGGCCCGTATCAGGTGCGGCACTTGCTCCCCGTCTTTCCGGCGGTGCCGGGCACGCCGCTCACCCACCTTCGCCCCCCGGGCGGCGGAGAACAGTGCGGCGGGATGCCGCGCCGCCGGGGAGCACCCGGACGAGAAGGACTGGGTTCATCACATGCCTCGACAGACGACGAAGAGAGAAGCGGACAAGGAACCGCGTGCCCGCAGCAGGGGCGGCGGACGGGCGCGCCGGCCGTCGGCGCGGGGCCGGGCCAGCACTACAGCAGCGCAACGGCCGTCGCCGCCACCGGGAAACCAGTCGCCCCGCCCGTCGACCGCATGCCCGTCCCGGGCCTGGACCGGCCGGTCCCCGCTGGTGGGGACCGGCCGCGCTCAGGGACCGGAGCACCGGCGACGGGTACCGCGCCCGCTCAGAGGTCGCCGGCGACCGGCCGCGGTCGAGCACCCGGCAGGTCATCCCTGCCCCGGGGCGCCGAGCGTCCGCAGGGCCTGTTCCACCCCGGCCAGATCCAGCAGATGGCTGCGCGGACCGACCAGGTCCGACAGCGGCTGCGCGGCCATCTCCCGGCACCGCCCCGTCACCCAAGCCCAGTCCAGATCCAGATACCGCGCCAGCGCGCGAAGCCGCCCCGCCCCGGTGGCGTCCGCGATGACGCTGCGGTCCCGAGTATCGGCGATCACGCCCGTGTACAGGTCCACCCGGCCGCGGTCGCCGACCGTCCCGGCCGAGCACACGACATCGCCGCGCGGCAACCAGTTCCCCACGATCGCCCGCTCACCGGGCACCACGACAACCTCGTCCACCGCCGCGTACGAGGTGTCGTCCGACACCGCCACGGCCATCCCCCGGGATTCCAGCATCGCGGCGAACAGCAGCAGCAGTATCCGCTTGTACACCTCGGCGGCCTTCACCGCCGTCTCCGGCAGACACAGCGCCAGATGCCCTAGCGCCCCGTCCGTCCCCGGCCCGCCGGGCAGGATCCGGTCCAGGAGCCGGTGCCGGTCCCTGAACAGCAGCCACCCCGCCGCCTCCGACCCGCCGCTGACCTGCGACCACACCTGCGCCGCCCCGCCCGCGTCCTCAAGGTGCCGCATCGCGTGCCCGGCGCACACGTGCGAGCCCAGCCACACCGCAGCCGGCGACGACAGATCCGGAACCGCCCACCTAGCCAGCCCCGCCTCCTGCCCGGGCCGCTGCTGAAGCCGCTCCCGCTCGTGCGTCAGCGCCGCGGCGTCGGCCTGCAGCCAGTCGTCGAGGTTGACGACCGCCCACACCAGCGCGAACGTCAGCGCATCGAGCCGGAACGCCCGCGGAATCACCAGCTCACGCACGAACGCCGGGCGTGCCGCCCGGCGCGCGGCCACCGAGTCCATCAGGAACAGGTCGTCCCCGCCGCGCCGCCCGAGGCAGCCGACCAGCATCCCGCGCCGCGCCGCCCGGGCGAAGGCGCGGACATGGACCAAGTCCTCCGCCCCGACGACAACCGCGTCGACAGCGGGTGCCGCCTCGGCCGGCGCCGTCGCCACCTGGGTCCCGTCGAACACCGCGTCACCCGCGGCGTTGAGGAACCACATCCCCCCGTTTCCCGGCGGCGGCGCGCCGAGGAACAGCGACGAGGCCGGTATCGCCCGGTCCACCCGGTGCGCGGCGCCCAGCGAACGCGCGTGCAGACGCCGCGCCTCGGGGAAGTGCCGGCCTCCGCTCTCCGGCCGGCACAGCAAAGCCACGTCGGTCCCGAAGAGATGCTCCAGCACCGTCGCGTACTGCCGGTTCGGCAGCTGCGTTCCCTGGCGCCACCGCCGGTACGTTGTCTCGTCGACGTCCAGACCGCGGAGTTCGTCGTCACCGAACTTCCGCGCGGCCTCGTTCCCCGCCTCGCGGAACCGGGTGATGAAAACCTTGTGGGGCAGCCAGCCGTACTTCTCCAGCAGCACATGCAGCAGCGTCGGCGCACCCGTCGGCTCCACGGACATGAGCAGGCGCTTCCTCTCTCTCCCCGAACGGGAGCAATCACGAATCGAACAGACATACCGGGCAGGGGGGCGGGCGCGAACGTGAGCAACCGGGGTCCGGGCTCAGAAGGGGGTGAGCTCCGCCGGCGTCGGCGTCAGGCGGGGCAGGGGCCTCAACCCCGCTGCTCCGCGGCGCAGATCCACCAGGTCGGGTTCCTCCACCGGCCACAGTGCGCCCCGCCGGGCGGCCCCGGCATGCTGCTGAGTCCCGGACCACTGGCGCTGCCCATCGAGCACGCACGCGCGGTCGTGCAGCAGCGTCCGGAACAGCGGCGCCACGTCCCCGGTCCGCAACGGGACCTCTATGAGCCGCAACAGCCGCCGCAGGAACGGGCCAGTCCCGCACAGCAGCGCGAGCTCCAGGGCCGCCAGCGACCCCTCGCTCCCGACCAGTCGGTATCCCGGCCACCCATGGACCTGGACGATCCGCCGCAGTGCCAGCAGGTGGGAGGCGTCCAGAGCGGCCCGCGCGGACGTCGTCCCGTCATCGTCCTTGGCGGTGACCCGCCAGGCCCTCGCGGACTGCGCCCGGCCGGTCAGATCCGTCACGAGCGCCGGATTCAGCGGCTGCCGGTCCGGCAGGCGGCGGCACGCGGCGCGCGCTGCCGCCCAGTCGTCCGGGCGCACCTCCCACAGGTCTCCCGTCGCCACGGCCGGCTCCGGTCCCCGGGGCTCGACCGCGCGCGCGGCGGGGGCGGCGCCCCGGCCGACGGGTTCGCCGCCGCACACCGGGCCGGTGACCGTACGGGCGGACCGGACCAGGAGACGGCGGATCCATCCCTTGCCGCACGGTCCCGGACACCTTCCGAAGTCCGCAGACATGAACCACTCCAAACTGGTGCGAAAGGTGCGTCGAATGGGAAAGTTGAGCCACGCGGCCGCTGCCGGCCGCGCGGGAGATCGGAAGAGGGGAGGGCCGGTGCTTGCACGTCGGGGTGTGCGGGCCTCGCGCGCAAGCACCGGGAGCGGACGCTCCTCCGCCAAACGCCCCGCCCCGGCCCCCACCCTCAAGGAGGCGCGGAACAGAACGGCTGGCGGATCCCTGCGAAGGGGTCCTACCGGTGACGGCGGCAACGGCTCCGGACCGTGAGGGGTCCGGGCCCCGCTCCGGTCAGGGCCCATGGCTTCTACGGCGGACGGCCCCCATGGCCGGAGGAGGGCCGGGCGAGCGGCAAGGGCAGGCGCCTCATGCCGCAGCCCCCGCCCGGGGAAGGACGCGCAGCGCGTCTCCGGCCCGGCCACCCGGGAGCACGCACCCGCCGTCGTCAAAAACGATGAGCCCGTTGCACAGGACCGCCCAGCCCTGGGACTCCTGGGCGGTGACCGTCCGCGCGGTCGCCCCGTCCGTGGCCGCCGCCGAAGGACACCGGGGCTCGTGCCCGCACCTTCGCCCAGTCACCGGGCACGCCCCGCGACCGCCGGACGGCACGCCGCCCGCAGGACGTCGGGCTCCGGATGCGTCAGCACCGCGAGCTCACGGACCTTCTCGGCGGCCTGCACCACGGCGATCAGCGCCCCCAGGCCCCGGCCGCGCCGGCACTGCGCGAGCAGGAGATCCGCCCGCCCGACGATCTCCCGCGCCCGCCCGGCGAACCGGCCCTGCTCCGCGATCGGGAGCAGCCGGCGCACATGGCGCGCGAGCTCGCGGCGACGCCGCGCGATACCCCACCGGGTGCAGGACAGACGGCGGCCGGGGTCGAGGATCAGCGCAGTGCGGACCAGTGCCTGCTCGGCGGCCGGATTGATGGCGGGGGACGTCCCCTTCGGCGCGGCGCCGGGCGTCGCGGGCAGCGGCCGGGCCGGGCGGACGGCCGTCCGCACGAGGTCCGGCGCAGGGGCGTCAGGTATGCGGGCGGGAAGGAGGGCGGGGGTGGGCATCGGGAGGGCTCCCTGCAGAGGACCGTGATTCAGTGATTCGCCGCGGCTCGCGCGAGCGGCGTGGGCGGGGTGGTGCTGGGGGCGGGGGCCTCGCCCCGGTGGGGGATCCGCATCCAGACCTGTTTTCCGGGACGGGAGGCGAATCGGGTGTAGCCCCAGGACTTGGTCAGGCCGGCGACCAGGCGCATCCCCCGGCCGCCGCTGTCGTGGTGATCCGCAGTCCGCAGACAGGGCGGCTTCGCGGAGGCGTCCTCCACCGCCACACACAGCACACGGGGCTCGCGTTCGAGCCTCAGCGTCACCAGGTCGCCGGGCTGGCTGCCGTGGACGACGGCGTTGGTTACCAGCTCCGTCACGGCGACCAGCAGCAGATAGTGCAGCTCCTCGCCCAGTACCTCCTCCAGCGGCTGGAGGAACCGCCGGGTCATCCGCCGGGCGTGGGCGACGTGAACGTCCCGCGCCGGGAACACCGCGCAGCACATCCCCGGGAACTGTCCGCAATCCGTCGCAACGGCCCGGGCCGCGCCCCGTTCGGGAGCGCGCCACGCCCGGATCCAGTCCTGGTCCTCCCACGGCTCGGGCATCAGCGCCGTCACCCTGCCGTCGCACAGCGGCCCCCCAGCCATGGCCTGGTGGCCCTCGCTGCGGCCGAGGTCGGCGCGGGAACGGACGACGAGCGTACTGTCGCCGGCCGCCAGCAGCGGCGATACGACGGCCCAGCCCCGGCGGATATCGAGCGCGCTGTCCCGGGCGGCCGTGTCGGCGACTACCGCCCTGACCGACATCCCCCGGGCCTCCGCAGCACCGACCAGGTCATCGGCGGCCGCTATTGACGCCGCGGCGTCCGGCTCACAGACATAGACGATCGCGTTCGAAGACGTGGTGGTCATGACGATCCCTCCGGAAAGCGGGCGAAGTCCGGGAAGCCGAACGGCGCGGGTCACAAGGGCCCGGGGGCGTCCCGGGGCGGGGCTAGTGACGGATGGCCGAACCGGCGGCGAGGTCGAGGTGCTCCGCGAGCACCCGGCCGTCCGGCAGGTCCACCGGACGCCGCGCACAGACGTCCCAGGGCGGTGTCTCCCAGCGGAGCCCGCCCGTCGGCGGCACCGGCATCAGATGCTCCCCGGACAGCACCTCGGCACCGGGGACCGCGGAGCCGGTACCGGGTGCGACCAGGAAGATCCTCTTCGCGCCGGCGAGCAGGCACGGGACCACAACGCCGTCGCGCTCGTGCTCCTCGGCCCGCTTCAGGGCCAGCACCGCCCCGCGGCCCGCGGCCGCGGGAACGCTCATGGCGTCGAACCGCGTCCCGCACACCGTGCTCCACGGCGTGCGCCGCGACCTCGCGTGCACGGCCGGGACGTCCCGCGGCTCCACCGGCACGCGGCCGGCGAGCAGCGGCCAGCCCAGCACGCCGGTGTACGCGGCCAGGAGGCCGGAGGCGTCGGACGAGCGTGGGGGCCAGAGGATGGTGGTCATCGTTTCCATGCGGTTCCTCAAGGGAAGGGGTGAAGTGCCGCCACTCAAGGCGCGGTTGCCGGACGATGGATTTCCGCCATGGGCGTCACGGGAATCGTGTGGCGCCGCTACGGTGAGCAAACCGTGGCCGGGGGTCGCCGGGTACCCCCGCGGGGCCGCGGACCCTGCTAACGCTGCTAACGCGGCTGAAGATCGTTTTCTGCACGGGGGTGAACCGTGGCACGCACACGTACACGCAATGAGCTGCTGGCGGCCGTGATCCGGGAGATCGGCTGGTCCCAGGAGCAGACGGCCGCTCACTTCCGCGTGGTGGCAACCGAATCCGGGGCCATCGAACTGACGAGCGTCACGCGCTCGAACATCTCGCAGTGGATCCTCGGCTCCCAGCCCCAGCCGAAAGCCGCCAGCATCCTGCGCGAGACGCTCTCGCGAGGGCTCCGGCGCGGCCTTACCCTGGCGGAGATCGGCCTCGAAGACGCTGGCCAGGCAGAGCCCGACTGGAGCTCCGACACCACGAGCACACTGCTCGAACTGGGGGACATCGAGATGGACATAGGACGCCGCACGGCACTGGCGACCTCCGCGTACTCCGTCGCCGCGCTCGGCCTCCCGATCAGCGCCTGGTGGGACACGGCCGCCGAACGAGCCGAACAGCGCCGCTCCCGCACCAACTCGACCGTCACAGCCGCCGACGTCGACAGCGTCCGTGAGATGTCCGCGTTCTTCTCCCAGCGAGAGCAGAAGCGAGGCGGCGCGGACGGCCGCACGGCCCTCGTGGCCTACCTCCGAAACGAGGTCGCAGCCCACCTCAACCGCCACGCCATCAGCGAGCCCGTCCGCCGCGGCCTGTACTCCGCCGCCGGCGAGATGGCCTACCTGTGCGGCTGGACCGCCTTCGACACCCGCGAACACCACATCGCACAGCACTGGTTCACCCTCGGAGTCCGGCTCGCAGCCGAAGCCGACGACCCGGCCCTGGCCGGACACATCCTCCGCGCCATGGCCCACCAGGCCGCCGACCTCGGCCACGGCCACCAGGCCGTCAACCTCGCCACCGCCTCCATCGAACGCAAGCGCTACACCAGCGCCGGACCCCGCGAACGCGCCCTCATCGGCGTCGTCCACGCCCGTGCCCTGGCCGCCGACGGGCAACGCCGCGAAGCGCTCGCCGCGCTGCGCCGCGCCGAGGATGACCTCAGCGCCGCAGACCCCGACCCGGGGGCAGAACCGAGCCGGGTCTTCTTCTTCGGCGAGGCATCCCTCGCCTCCCAGACCGCGCACACCCTCACTGCCCTCGGTGATCTCAAGGGCGCCGCCGAACAGTTCACCCGCAGCGTCAACACCCGCCGGACCAAAGCCTTCGCCCGCACCCACTCCGTCACCCTCGGATACCTCGGCTCCGTCCAGGCCCGCCAAGGACACCTGGACGCCGCCATCGGCACCTGGGGAAGTGCTCTCGACGCCATGGCAGGCATCCACTCCGGCCGGGCGAAGGAAACGGTCATCCAGATGCGCCGCTCGCTCAGCCCTTACCGCAACAGGGGCAACCGAGCCGCCACCGACCTCGACACCCGCGCCCGCACCCTGCTGAGTTCCGTAGCCTGACCCCGCCCCGCCACCACACATCCCGGACCACCGTCCCGGGATCCGGATCATCGAGAAGGACCTGCCGTGACCAGGCTGGAGATCGTGCCCGTCGCCACCGTCGTCGGCGGCCACACCACGGTTGCCGACGACTACCAGGGCGGAGTCGAGGCGATCATCCGGCTCCACGCCGGCTACCCGCTCGACACCCTCGCCGGGCTGGAGGAATTCAGCCACCTCCAGGTGCTGTGGCACTTCCACCGCGGCACGCCGGACGACGTCGCCCTGCACGCCCGCAGCCCGCGGAACAACCCCGCCTGGCCCGCGACGGGCACCTTCGTCCACCGCAACCACCGGCGCCCCAACCAGCTCGCCGTCTCCCACCCCCGCCTGCTGCGCGTGGACGGACTCGACCTCCACGTCACCGACTTCGACGCCGTCGACGGCACGCCCGTCTATGACCTCGCGCCCTGGTTCCCGGTCATGGGCCCCCGCGGGCCGATCCGCACCCCGGCCTGGGTCGACGAGATGCTCCCCGACTACTGGAACGACACCCGCGATCGCGGCTGAGCGGGGATCCGGCAGCATCGACGCCTCCAACGGCGGGGTGGCGGGGGAGCCGCAGAGCGCGGAGAGTGCGCCGAGGCGGCGGGAGAGGGACGCCATAGTCGCCAAGCGGCACGAGAGAGGACAACCGTGACGTTTCACGGGCCGCCTCCGTGCCCGTGACATTCCACGGTCACGGAGGCTGTTTCCGTGAGAAGTCACGGAAACGCGCGGGCCGTTCGCCACCGTTTCACTACACTCGGTGCCCGGACCGTTCGCGGAGGCGACGACATGGCAGACCGGCACCCGCCCTCCTGTTCCGCCCGCGTACGCGAGCAGGCACGCGCGGAGAACTGGCCCTTCGGCCGGACGGCCGCAGCCATCGCCCGGTGCTGCTCGGTGACGCTGTTGCGCGCCCACCGGCTGGCCCGCGGCTGGACACTCCAGGAAGCGGTGGACGCCTACCGGGCCATGAACCAGGGCGACCCGGGGGCAGCCCGCATGGACCCCGACCAGCTGCGTATCTGGGAAACGAACCCCCAGCGCCGCCCCCGCGCCCAGACCATCGACCGGCTGTGCCGCCTGTATGAGACGAGCGCCGAAGGGTTGGGCCTGAGCGGCGACTACACCCCGGCCGCCCTTGCCAAGGACACGGACCGGCTGCCGGAAGCCTCGCGGGACCCCCACTCCCCGCCCGCCACGCCCGCAGCCTCGGACGCGCTCGACGAGGTGCTGGACCGCGCCCGGTATGGGGTGGACCGCACCCTCGCGAGCGCCACCGTCAGCCCCGTCCAGCTCGACCTGCTGGAGGAACGCCTGCTCGACCTGCGCCGCCAGTACCTCGTCATCCCGCCGGCGCCCATGCTCGGACAGCTCCTGCCCGAACTCGGCGAACTCCAGACCCTGGCCGCCGACCGGCAGCCCGCCCTGGTGCAGATGCGCCTGTCGGAACTGACCGCCGTCCTCACCACACTGATCGCCGACGCCCTCATGAAACTCGGCCGCCTGCGGCAGTCCCGCGCCTGGTACGCCACCGCCCGCACGGCCGCCGACGACACCACCGACACCGACCTGCGCGCCCGCGTCCGCGCCCAGGCCGCGATGCTCCCCTACTACTACGGGCCCCTGACCACCGCGGTCGCGCTCTCCCGCGAGGCCCGGATACTCGCCCGTCACCGGCCCACCCCGACCGCGGCGTTCGCCGCCGCGGCTGAGGCCCGCGCGCTCGCCCGCCAGGGCGACACCGCCCACGCCCGGGAGGCGATCCACCGCGCCCGCGACGCCTTCGACCGCGCCGGATCCGGCGACCCGGACGACGCCTTCGGATTTCCCGAACGCCGACTCCTGCTCTACCTCAGCGGCGCCCTCACCCACCTCGGCGACATCCGCGAAGCCGACCGCGTCCAGAGCCGCGCTCTCACCCTGTACGGCGACCACCCGGGAATCGACCCCGCCCTGCTCCACATCGAACAGGCCATCTGCCTCGCCCAGGAGCGCCATCTGTCCGAGGCGTGCCGCCTCGCCACCAGCGCCTACCTCGAACTCCCGCCCGCCCAGCGCACGGACATCGTCGGCGCCCGCGCCCACGACGTCCTGGCCGCCGTCCCCGCCCGGATGCGCACCGCGCCGGCGGCCCGGGAACTCGGAGAGGCGCTCGCGCTCCCGGCCTGAGCGGGATGACAACACCGCCCCCTCTGCTCCAGCCTGGGGACCATGACGGAACCTCTCCCGGGCGGCTACACCAGCGCCGAACTGACCACCCTGGTCGCCCAGGCACGCAACGAGCTGGACCTCGGCGACCACGAACCGCCCCAGCTCCTTCGCGGCCACACCAACGCCGTCGTCCGCATCGGCCCCATCGTCCTCAAGATCGCCCGCAAGGGGACCCCCGCCGCAACGGTCGAGCGCACCGTCGCCCTCGTCCGCTGGCTCCAAAGCCACGACTTCCCCACCGTGCCCCTCCACCCCGGCCCGCAGCCCCTTGACCTTGACCACGGGGCCCTCGCCACGGTCTGGATCCACTACCCCCAGCCCCCCGAACCGGTCACCGCGGCCGACCTCGCCGCCCCGCTCGCCGCCCTGCACCGGCTGCCCGCCCCGCCGATCCCCGTACGACCCCTCGACAACCTCGCCGCGATCCACCGCTCCCTGGCCGCCATCAGCGCCCTCGACGCCGCAGACCTGGCCTTCCTCACCACCCGCGCCGACCGCCTCGAACACCAGCTGCAACAGGTGAAGTACGCCCTCGCGCCCGGCGTCGTCCAGGGCGATCCCCAGCACCGCAACGCCCTCCACGACACTGCCGGAGGCCGCACCGTGCTCTGCGACTGGGACACGATCGCCCACGGCCAGCCCGAATGGGACCTGGCCACGGTGGAGGTTCATTGCCGGCGCTTCGGACACGGAGCCCGGCACTGGTCCGACTTCACCGCCGCGTACGGCCTCGACATCACCACCTGGCCCGGCTACGAGACCCTCCGCGACATCCGCGAGCTCCGCATGATCACAACCAACGCCCGCAAAGCCGCCCACACACCGGGAACCATCAGCGAGGTCCAGCGCCGTATCAAGGGACTGCGCGAGGACGATCCCGGACTGCTGTGGAACATCCTCTGACCAGCGCAATCCGTCGCCCGGCACATCCGTGACCGGGCAGAGCGGCCCACCGTGCAAGAGCCGCCGTACGTCCCCCGTCTGTTGAGAGAGGACCCGCCCATGCGCGTCGGAATCACCGGCCATCGAGGGCTCCCCGACCGGAAACGGCCGGTCGGCGTCCAGCAGGCGGCCGGTAACGCTCAGGACCCGGCAGGACAACAGCGGTACGGGAATCCGACCCCGCCTCTGCTGTCGTACGCGGGCGGCCGACGGCAGCAGGGCACCGTGCCCCGGGAGGCGCCGGAGCGAGCCGAGCACACGGTCGGCCCTCCGCAGCCCCCCTGGGCGCGGCCCTGCGGGTGCGGGCCCGGCGGGGGGTAACACCCGGGTCGGTGCCAGCGTGGACGAGGTCATGCGGAGCTCCAGAAGGAAAGGCTGGGCAGAAGAGAGCGGGTGGAGGCGAGGGTTACGGCACGCCCGCGGGGGCTCGCGAACTGCGAGCCCGGTCGAGGGGGACGCTCATCCAGACCTTCTTGCCGGGCCGGCTGACGGAGGGGACGTGTCCCCAGGTCTGTGCGACGTGCTCGACCAGGCCGAGGCCCCGCCCGTGCACATCGCCGTCCCCGGAGCGGCGCGGGCGCGGCGGGTCGGAGGACCAGTCCTCCACCCCCACGCACAGCCGTCGGCGGTCGCACTCCAGCGTCAGAACAACCGGGTCACCGGGGTCGGACCCATGGGTGACCGCGTTGGTGACCAACTCGTTCACCACCAGCAGCAGCAAGTCCGCGTCCACGTCCGGATCCAGTCCGGCCAGCAGGGGCCCCCACCCGCTCAGCACCCGGCGCGCCAGCCTCCGGATCACCGAGGTGTGCGCCTCCAACGCCGGGAACGCCACACAGCAGCACCCGCCCACCGGCGGCGTACCGCCCGCGCCGGGCCCGGGTCGGTCCGGCCGTCCCCAAGCGCGAACCCAGTCCGCAGTCTCCCACGGCAACGGCTCCACCGCGGTGACCGTGACACCGTTCCCCTTCAGGGCGGCGGCCACCGGGGCGCGGCGCGCGGCGGTGTGCCCGAGCTCCGCCCGCGAGCGGACGAGAAGGACATCGCTGGGACCAGCGGCGGAGGACAGCCGGGACCAGCCGGGACGGTCCGTCGGCGTCGTGTCCCGCCCGGTGACATCGGCCACCGCGGCCCGGACCGTACAGCCCCGGTCGGCGGCCGCGCGGGACAGCGAGTCCAAGGCGGACATCGCCGCTACCGGGTCCGGGTCGCAGACATAGAGGTCGGCGGTTGTCACCACGAGCCCTCCTGGGAACGGCTCCCGAAGACGGGGAGCACCGGAAGGAGCTCGCACTGGCGCGGGGCGGGCACCGGCCCTACCCGTGAGGGGCGCGGGTGGTCGTGGTCGCGGAGGGCGAGTATGCGGGCACCGGTCCCAGTGACCTGGGTGCGCCGGACGGTGGCGTGTGCGCGGGGTCCCAGGTGTGCGGGCGTGGGGAGTACGACTCCGTACGCGCCGGCGGCCAGGGCGTTGAGCAGCCTGGCGAACGCGCCTTCCGAGCCCTGGTCGTTGTCGTGTTCGGTGAAGACGTCCACGAGTTCCAGCTCCCGGGTGGAGCAGTACACCGCGAGCGCCTGCCGCAGGGCGGTGCGCCGGGCCGCCGAGGCCCTACCGGGGCGGAGGAATCCGTAGACGGCCGGCCGGACGACCGGGCGCTGTTCGGTGAGCGGTTCCACGACGGCGGCCCCACGGTGTCGGAAGCGGATCGGGAGGCTCAGCCTGGCCCGCGCGGGTGCGCCGTCCAAGGAACCGGTGTGGCACTTCCGTGGCACTTGCGCACCCCCCGGGCCCGGCCTCGTGGTTCGATGACCACGGAACGAGCGCGTGGGGAGTGGCCTGTGGCGACCGTGCACCACTGGAGCGGGCAGGAGGCCCGCGCGCTGCGGCTCGCGCTGCGGATGAGCGTCCGGGCCTTCGCCGAGCACCTCGGGGTCGGCATCCGGACGGTGTCGAAGTGGGAGCAGCTGCGCGCCCGCACCCGGCCACGGCCGGACACCCAGGCGATCCTGGACACCGCGCTCTCCCGCGCGGACGCCGCCGTCCACGAGCGGTTCGAGACCTTCCTCAACGACGAGACCGGACCCGGGACCGGGCAGGGGCGGGACGGTGGCGGTCGGGTGACGGTCGGCCGAGCGTCCGGCGCGGACCTGGAAGCCTGGGCGGACGACCTCGACCGCACCACCGTGGCGCTGGCCCGGCAGGACTTCACCTTCGCCGACTCGCTGATCCGCCGCTGGACCCACCGCTTCCCCGCCACGGTCCTGGACAATCGCGGCCTGTACCTGCTGGCCCGCGCGACCACGCTGCTCGGCGACCTCAAACGGGACCAGGGCGCGGTACTGGGACCGCTCTCCGCGACCAGCGACTACACCACCGCCAGAGACCTGTACGGGCAACTCGGTATCCCCCGCCGGATCGCCCAGATCGACCTGTCGCTCGCCGTCACCGTGGAGATGTCCGGACAACTGGTCACGGCCGCGCGCCGGTACGAGAACCTCGCCGACGACCCGCGGCTCTCGCCCCGGGATCGGGCCCGCGCCCGCCTGTGGGTGGGCACCGCCCTCAGCAAGGACGGCAACCACGCCTACGCCGCCGAGGTCATGACCGCCGCCGCCCGCGACTTCGAAGCCCTGGAGGAGCCGGAGGACTGGTCGGTCGCCCACCAGAAGATCGCCCTCGCCCACCGTGGCGCCGGCGACCTGACCGCCGCCCTCGCCTGCATCGGCATCGCCCGCACCACCACCCGACCCGGCGCCCCCCTGCCGCAGGTCCGGCTCGACACCGCCTACGGCCACATCCTCATCAGCGATCCGGCCACCCGCGACGAGGGCCTGCGCGTCCTCGACACCGCCGCGCACACCGCCGCCCGCGTCGGGCTGCGCCACCAGCTCGCCGCGATCGACAGCATCCGCACCCGGGCCCACGCCGAACCCGGCCGGGCCTGACCCCCGAGAAGAAGGACACCCGTGACCAGCACCCCACCGGCGATCACCGACGCCCAGCGCGAGCAGGCCCGCCAGATCTGGGACTACCACCAGATGGGCCACCGGCTCCGCCCTGCGGACGTGGCCATCGGTCTGGGCAGCCACGACCTCGGCGTCGCCACCACCGCCGCTGGCCTCTACCACCAGGGTCTGGCCAAGGTCGTGGTCTTCACCGGCGGCAACAGCCCCACCACCGCGAAGGTCTTCCCCCGCGGCGAGGCAGTCCACTACGCCGAGCACGCCATCGCCCTCGGCGTCCCCGACCACGCCATCCTCGTCGAACCGAAGGCGGCCAACACGGGGGAGAACATCCTCTTCAGCCGCGCCCTCCTGGACCAGGCCGGCATCCAACCCGACACCGTGCTCCTCGTGACGAAGCCCTACATGCAGCGGCGGTCGTACGCGACCGTCCGGAAGGTGTGGCCGGAGGTGGAGGTGGTGTGCGCTTCGGAGGACTTGGCCTTCGAGGACTACGTCGCGAGCATCGGCGACGAGACGCTGGTGGTGGACATGCTGGTTGGCGACCTCCAGCGGGTCGTCGAATACCCGCGGCTCGGGTTCGCGGTCGAGCAGGACATGCCCGGCGACGTCGGGGCGGCGTACGCCGAGCTGGTCGCGTCCGGGTTCACCAGCCGTCTGCTGGCCTGATCCACCCTGGTGGGGGTCGGGGGTGTGTTGGAGGTCCAGTACGAGGGCGCGGCTCGCCGTTGAGGGAGGGCTGGTCGGGAGGTCGGCCATCGTTCACCCCATTCGCGCAGCGACTGCGAGCGGCGGTCGGTGGCCGCCGTTCCTGTTCCGCAGAGTCAACGACGGTGGTGTTCTGTTCGGGAGTGTTCACCGGGGGGTTCACATGAACACGGTCTCCCTGGAAGGGGGTTCACTCATGAACCCCCCTCTGTTGGGCGTGTGTCACCATGTGTGCCTGCATCGTCGCGTTCCGGTTGGTCCCTGGGGGTATGCATGCCGAACGAGTTGCTGATCTCCCTGATGGCGGAGGCCGGAACGTCGAACAAGGGCCTGGCCAAGCGGATGCGGGATTTAGGCCATCAGCGGGGAACATCTCTGGGCACGACCCATGTCTCCGTGCAGCGGTGGCGGGGCGGCTCGGGGATCCAGCCGCGCGCTGCGGCGCTGCTCCGCGACGTGCTCAGCGGACTGCTGAACCGCCGGCTCACCCTAATCGAACTGGGTTTCGCCCACGAGCCGGAGCCGACCGCCCCGCCGGTCCGGGGATATCCGCCGTCACCCCGGGAAGCGCTCGCCGCCCTGGACGGCCTGGCGGCGACCGACCCCGGCACGATGGTCACCGGCCCGCTGAACGTGAACGCCATCGGGCTTGACTCCGTTGTGCTGACGTGGCTCCTCGCCCGGCCGGACGGGATCCCCGCCGGGGCGGCTTCGGACCGCCGCATCGGCATGAGGGACGTCCACGCGATCCGGACGGCCGGCGAGATGTTCATGAGGCTCGATTTCCTCTACGGAGGCGGTCACGGGCACCGGGCCCTGCGGCACTACTTCCGGCACGAGGTCCTGCCCCTCCTGTCCGGGAGCCACAGCGAGAAGGTCGGCACTTCCCTGTTCAGCGCGGCCACCGAGCTCGCGCAGCTCTTGGCCTGGACCGCCTACGACACCGGAAAGCACGAACTGGCCCACCACTACCTGGTCTCGACCCTCCGGCTGACCCAGGTGACCGGCGACCGGATGGCGGGCTCCCGGATCCTGTCCAACCTGAGCCACCAGGCCAACTACCTGGGCCACCACGACCAGGCCGTCCGGCTAGCCCGGGCCGCGACCGAAGGCGCCCGCCACCACGCCACGCCCCGGGCCATGGCCCTCTACAACGCGATGGAAGCCCGGGCACTGGGCTGCGCCCAGGACGCCGTCGGCGCGGCGAGGGCGATGAACGAAGCCGAGCGGCACTTCGAGAAGGCGGACACCGGCGACGATCCCGGCTGGCTCACCTACTTCAACGCCGCCGAGCTGCAGGGCGAGCTGGCGCACTGCTTCCGGGATCTCAGACAGCACCGCAGCGCCGTGCACCACGCCCAGCGCGCCGTCGCCCAGACCGCCCCCAAGTACGCCCGCACGCTCGGCTTCTGCCGGATGGTCCTCGCCCAGAGCCTGCTCCTGCACGGCGAACTGGACGAGGCCCTCAGCACGGCGACCCAGGCCGTCGAGGAAGGGGACTCGCTCCAGTCCGCCCGGTTCCTGGGCTACGTCACCGACTTCCAGCACGAGGTCAGCGCCCATGCCGGCCACGCCCGCACGGCGGACTTCCACGACCGGGTCCGCAGCGCCCTGGTGCGGACGAACGACGAGGACTAGGCAGGCTGCCAGTTCCGGCGCGCGCTGTCGTCCCGCAGCGCGGCGATCCGACGCCGGTACTCCGCTGCCGCTCCTTCGCTCTCGCTCACGTTCTGCATGAGCCACGTCGTCATCCGCAGCTCCTGGATCCCCCGCAGCACCCTGTAGCCGGGCCAGTCGTGAAGATCGCGTCCGTATGCGGCCACGAAGTCCGCGTACTGCGCCGGGGTCTGCCATCCGAGGCTGTGGTGCTCCACGGCCGTGACCATCAGGTCCCACTCCGGGTGATCGAAGCAGAAGTTCTCGAAGTCGATCAGGATCACCCGCCCGTCGGCATCGACCATGAGGTTCTGGACATGGGCGTCCCCATGAACCGGCGTCCGCACCGAGTTGAAGCTCAGCGCCTCTACCCCGTCCGCCAGCTGCCGGAGTTGGCGGCGCAGAAACGCCCGGTCACCGCACGGGATCGGTGCGCGCTCGATCCGCAGGTCCGTTCGCCCGAACACGTCGAACCGGGGCAGTCGGATGGTGTCCGGCGGCGTCAGCGCGTGCAGGGCCTTCAGCGTTCTTCCCAGCTCCCCGTACGACGCCTTCCGGACGCCCTCGGTGATCAGGTGCCAGAAGGTCACCGGATGGCCCGCGACCACGACCGGCTGCTCGACCTCCTCGAACACCCGGGCCACCGGGAAGCCCACGCCGGTCAGCCAGCGGGAGACCGCGACCTCGTTGACGACCTGGGGCAGGTACTCCGGCGAGCGGGCGATCCGTACGACCACCGGAGCGCGGGCCAGCCGGAACAGGGCGTTCTCACCGAGACGGATCAAGGCCGCGCCCCGGCTGTCCAGACCCGCGATCCCGCACGCCCGCTCCATCAGTCGTGAAGCGGTCGTGGGCGTGAGCCCCCGGCGCGCCCCGTCGACATCGCTCGTCATCCCGGTCAACTCCTCTCGCATGGACGATCCAGGGCGGACTCGCCTCCACCACACCGACGGTACCCACGCCGGTACAGGGAACTCAGGCCCGAGCGCTCGTGGGCATGGCTCGACGGCTCCGCTCGGAGCCCGCTGGTGCGACCGTGCCCGGTGTGATCAGCCAACAGCACACCTGTGCGGTGCCGGAAGGTTCACCAGGGGGTTCGCGCGACCGCGAAGCGGCTGCCCTGGGGCTCAGAAGTGAACACCCCGCAGGATGTGGCGTGTGTCACGATGAGGTCGTTCACGGCGGAACGGCGGGGAAACATGGACCGGGAACCGAACCACAAGCTGATCACCCTCATGGACGAGGCGGGCGCGTCGAGCAAGGGCCTCGCCAGACGGCTTCGGGACCTCGGCACCCAGCGGGGCGCCCTGCTGGGCACGACCCATGTCTCCGTCCAGCGCTGGCGGGACGGCGGAGGGATCCGCCCGGACACCGCCGTCCTGCTCTGCGAGATCATGAGCTCCCTCCTCCGTCGCCCGGTCACCCTCACCGACCTCGGATTCGCCCAGGAGGCGTCCTCCTGCGGGAAGAACCCCCCGGCTCCCGATTCCGAAGCGCCGGCGGACGACACCGCGTCCGGGCACGTAGGACGAGCCGCCCGGGAATCGCTCGGGTTCGCGAACTCGATCACCACCAACGTCACCGACGAGACGCTCACCTACTTGTCGGACGACCTTGCCCGCATCGCCACCGCCTACGTCCACGCTCCGATTCGGCCGCTCTTCGACGAGCTCATCGAGGTCCGCGACGACCTCTTCCAGTTCCTGAACGGCCGGCAGAAGCCCCGCCACACCCGCGACCTTTTCTATTTGGCCGGAACCACCTGCCTTCTGCTGGCCCACGCCTCGCAGAACCTGGGCGACCACCGAGCGGCCCTCGCCCAGGTGCACACTGCCGACACCTGCGCCCGCCAGGCCGACCATCACGGGCTGCTGGCCTGGACCGCGGGGACCGCCGCCCTGATCGCCGAATGGTCCCCGAGGCCCCGCCGCGCCCTCCAGCACATCGACCAGGCCACCACGCTCGCCCCCGCCGGCGAATCTCGCATCCGGCTTGCCGCCATCGAAGCCCGCACCGCCGCCCGCATCGGCGATCACCACCGCGCCGTCGGCGCGCTGCGACGGATGAACACCGCCCGCGACGAGACCCCCGCACCGGACAGCCTCGCCGACTTCGGCGGCATACTCACTTTCCCCGCTCCCAAGCAGGACTACTACACCGGTGCGACCCACTCCCTGCTCGGCAACCACACCCAGGCCGAACACCACGCCACCCACGCGATCGAGCAATACATCCGCGGCCCCCGCGAGGAGCGCTCCTACGGCGACGAAGCCCTCGCCACCGTCGACATCATCACCGCACGCCTCGCCCAGGGCGACGTCGACGCAGCCGCCACCGCCCTCCAACCCCTCCTCGCACTCCCTCCCGCACAGCGCATCCAGCAGCTCGGCGACGGCATGCAACGCATCACCCACGCCCTTCGCCACGCTCCGCTGCAGTCCCACCCCACCGCCCGGGAGCTCACCAAGGCGATCACCTCGTTCCAGGTCCTCGACGGCGCCACCCCCGCGCTACCGTCACCCCGATGACTACGATGCGCACCTCCCCCCACACCGCCGTCCACGACGCCCGACGCCAACTCGGTCTGCCCACAGGCGAGGTGATCCCCCTCCGCAACCACGCCACCGACGTGTACCTGCTCCCCGACCAGCACATCGTCGCCCGGGTACGCCCCCTGGCCCGGGCCGACGAGACCATACAGACCTGGGCCCTCCTGCGCTGGCTCCACGACCACGGGTTCCCCGCCGCTCAGCCTGTCGGCGAGCCCGTCCAGGAACCCGAATCCGGCTACATCGTCACCTTCTGGGTCCACTACCCCCAACCCCCGGCCCCGCCTCCGGCGAGTGCCCTCGGAGCACTCCTCCGCGAACTCCACGCCCTGCCCGACCCTCCGGTGAAACTCCCCGATTACCAGCCCCTCGTCAACCTGACCGACACGCTCGCCCGGAGCACCACTCTTACTGAGAGCCGGCGGAGGTGGCTCGCTGCCGCTGCCGAGGAGACCGTCCACGCCTACCGCTCCCTCGGTCCTTCCCCTCTCGGCCACGGGTTGATTCACGGCGACGCCTACCCCGGCAACACCCTCTGGGACGACGGCCTCGTCCGGCTGGGCGACTGGGACGAAGCCGCGACCGGCCCCCGGGAACTCGATCTCGCCAACACCATCCAAGGCGCTCATCGTTTCGGCCGAAGCGAACAGGAGATCAACGCCTTCACCCGCGCCTACAGCCATGACCCCCGCACCTGGCCCGGCCTCCAAATCCTGATCGGGATGAGGGACCTGCACACCCTCGGTTCCTTCATCCGCCGAGCCGACCGCGGTGACACCCAGGCCGCCCTTGAACTCGACCACCGTCTCCACACCCTGCAGACCGGGCGCCGCACCGTCCGCTGGGGAATCCACTGACCCACCGGAGCCCAGGGCCGGCCTTCGCCCCGCGTTGGCAGCCGCACGCTCGGTCCCGCTGCCGCGGATGTGGCTCGCTGGCGTCACCTACCTCTCCCGTGCGGCGCCACATCGCGCTCACCAGCCCTGGCGGCTCAGGAATAGGGATGAAGCCCGCCGCTGCCCAGCACCGCGTACCGAAATCGCGGCGCGGCCTTGGGCTGATTCGCGCTTCGCGCCCGGGGTCACTCAATCGTGGGATACCGGCTCAAGGATCCCCCGGGGGACCGTGCCCGGCCGTACGGTAGGCGGATGGCCGACAGCGTACGAGAAGCCGCCGGGGCGATGCTGCCAGCAGGCCCGGTGTGGAGCATCCCCCTCGCCGGGAAGCGGGCGGAGATCCCGGCATCCATCGACGGCGTGCGAGCTCGCCTCGACGGGAAACGCCTTGCCGCCTTCGACGCCGTAGTGGACCAGACCCCCGCCAAGCACCTCGTCTACGTCCTACTCGAACACGTGCTACCCACCGGGGCCGAAAACAGTGATCCTGCCTCTGTGGCACGGCTGCGGGCCGGGGACTTCACCGGAGTCCTCGACCAGGACAACACCCCGGTCACGGTGCTCGACCCGCCCCCGGCCACCGGCGAGGCCGTTCCGGCGGTGTGGACGGTCGACGAGTACAACGGCGAGCCCCCCACGGAGTTCCCGGCGACCATCGCCGGCATCCGGCGGACCCTGGCCGGAGAGAAGCTCGCCGAGTTCGAGCAGGAGACCGGCCGCGTCGCCGGGCAGGATCTCGCGACTGCCCTGTTTCGCTGGTCCTATCCGGCGGAGCAGAAGGCCCTGGATACTGCCGCCTTCGACCGTCTCGCGGACCAGGAACACGCCGCGTGCCGATCCTCCAGGACGGAGGCGGGATCGTGACCTACCACATCGCGTACGTCGACCAGGCCGAACGGGCGCGCCGGGCGATGAGTTCAAGCGTCCGGGCCGCCTTCGACCGGGCCATGGCCTCCACGATCGGCAAGGACCCCTACGGCCAGGGTTCCAGCCCAGCCGGCACCAAGGACGAGCCCGACCGTCGGCTGGCGACCGTGTACGACAGCTTCGTCTGCTACTACGTGGCCCAAGGCCCGCGGGCGGTCACTGCTGTGAAGATCGTCCGCCGCTGAAACGGACGGCCGACCTGCCCCCAGCAGCGGCCCGCGCAGTCCCTCAAAGCCAACTCGTCCGCGCCCCACGGCCTCTACGCTGGTTCCCATGACGACCGCACCGGAGGCCCCGGTACCGTTACGCTTCCTGTCGCTGGAGCTGACCACCCGCTGCCAGCTCAGCTGCCCGAGCCACTGCTACGCCCAGGCCGGCCCCACTGGCAGCCACGGCAGCATGTCCCTCACCGACTGGCGCCGGGTCATCTCCGAAGCCGCCACCCTCGGCACAACGACAGTGCAGCTCATCGGCGGGGAAACGCTGCTCCACCCGCACATCACCGAACTCGCCCGCCACGCACTCGACTTGGGGATACGAGTCCGCATCTACTCGAATCTGTACCGGGTGCGGGCCGAGCATTGGGAGCTGCTCGGACATCCGCGCCTCGAACTGGCGACCTCGTACTACAGCGACGACCCCGTCCAGCACGATTCCGCGACCGGCCGGCCCGGATCACACACAGCGACACGCGCAAACGTTCTCCAAGCGGTCCGTCGGGGCATTCGCGTGTCCGTGGGCATCATCGACCTGGGCGGCGGCCAGCGAGTTGCCCAGGCACAGGCCGAGATGGAGGCGATCGGCGTCCACCGGGTCCGAGTCGATCGAGTCCGTCCCGTCGGCAACGCCGCCGGCGGGGTGCTGCCGTCGGTCTCCGCCCTGTGCGGGCGGTGCGGGGACGAGAAGGCGGCGGTCCTGCCGGACGGGACCGTCGCCCCGTGCGAGCTCGGCCGCTTCCTCAAGGGCGGCACCGTCGCCGACGGTACGAGCCTGGCATCCGTACTGAGCAGCGACCAGTGGGCCAGGGCGACCGCGGGGATTTCGCGCCGCACCGGCGCCATCTGCACGCCGGACTGTGCCCCCAACGACGACAGCAAGTGCGCGCCGGACAAACCCGGACCCTGCGGCCCGGCACAGGACTGACCCGAACCACAAGCAACAGAAGCGAGGACGTACGACGTGGACTGGCGCACTCACGCCCGCCGCCTGGCTGACACCCACCTGCGGCCGGAATCACGCTGGTGGACCCCGCTCGCCAGCACCCCCCGCCACCTCTTCGTCCCCGCCTGGTTCGAGCGGACCGACAACGGCCGGATCGTCCGCCACGGCGCCCACGACACCCAGGCGTGGCTGGACGCCGCGTACTCCGACACCACACTGGTCACCCAGATCGGAAACCTGCACGCCGATAAGGCTGAACCGGGCACCATCGCCCCCTATGGCCAGTGGCCCACGTCCTCATCTACCTTGCCCACCCTCGTCATCACCATGTACCGGCATGCCTGTTTCGGCGACGCCTCCCGCACCCTGGTCACCACCGGCTCCGGATACGGCACGGCCCTCGCCTGCCACTGCCTGGGAGACGGCAGGGTCACGAGCATCGACATCGACCCCCACCTGGTGGCCACCGCCACCGACCGGCTCAACGCCACCGGGCTCCACCCGCGCACAGCCGTCCACGACATCACCGGACCCCTGCCGGACGAGTTCGACCGCATCGTCTCGACCGTGTCGGTACGCGCGATCCCCGCTTCCTGGCTCACTGCCCTGCGGCCCGGCGGACGCCTGGTCACCACCATCACCAACACCGGCCTGCTCCTGGTCGCCGACAAGACCGAGGACGGAGGAGCAGCCGGATACATCGCCCACCAAGGCGCCTCCTTCATGTCCGTACGCCACGGCGACGACTACCCCGCCGCCCCCGACACCACCGCCCAGTGGAACACCGCGAAGACGGTCAAGGGCGAGAGCATCACCACCGGCCGCTACCCGGTGATGCAGGTGGACCGCACGTGGGACGTGCGCTCCACCCTCGAACTGACCGTGCCGGGTATCGAGCACCACTTCGACGAAGGCGAAGACGGCGCCCGCACCGCCTACATGCTGCACCCGGACGGTTCCTGGGCACGCGCCACGGCAACCGGTCCCCGGGAACTGCCCACCGTCCACCAGAGCGGTCAGCGCCGCCTGTGGGACCTGCTGGACAAGATCCGCACCTGGCTCGTCATCGACGGTGACCTGCCCGTCGCCGGAGCCGCGGTCACCATCACCCCGGACGGCACCTGCCACATCGCCCGCAGCGGCTGGTCGGCAACCATCGGCGCAGGATGACCCTCCCCCATACAGCGGTCGGCCGTCGCTTCTGGCGGTACCACGTTGTGCGACTTGTCAACTACCCACCGTAGATTGCAGTGTTCGCTGGGAGGACGAGGCTCGCGTCGCACGATTCCGGGCGGGGCCCGGAGTGTCGCCGCTGAGCGCTCAAGAGCACTCAGCGGGAGTGGGTGAGAGTTCGGCTGATGGAGGAGGGGGCGGTGGTCGGTGACCAGTAGGACGGATTCGGCGTTGAGGCGGGCGCGCCTGGCGCGGAACATGACGCTGGACGAGGCGGCTGAGGCGCTGAACGCGATCACGGGCGGGGCGACGGACGCGAGCCTGTTGAGTGCGTGGGAGTCCGGCCGCCGCCGTACGGGGATGCGGAATCGAGCGGGGTTGTGTGAGCTGTACCGGGGGCGGCCGGAGGTGCTGTTCGCGCATCAGGACGGCGCGGCCTCCGGTGTGCTGGACACCGGTTCGGCGGCCGCGGCCAGGGTCCTGACCCGATGGGCGGATCTGGTCGAGGCGATGATCTCGGTGGTGGAGGGCGCACGGGAACAACTGGTCGTGACCGGTTCCCGGTCGCGGGAGCGGGCGTATCTGGGGTCGATCGAGTCGGCGGTGGCCGGGCGTCCGGACTTGGTGCACTACCGGGTGCTGTACGGGCCGCCGCGGCACCGGGCGCTCACGGATCATCTGGTGCGGCTGCTGGAGCTGCGGGATCCGTTCGCGCGCCGCAACGGGGTGAAGACGCTGCACATCGGGTTGGTGGAGCCGGCCGAGGCACTGGAAAGGTTCTTCGTCGCCTCTGAGAGCGCCGCGGTGGTTCCCTTGCCGAGCCTGCACGGGCAGGACGCCTTCGACTCCGGGGTCCTGCTCAGCAGGGAAGGAGCGATGGGGCTGGTCCACCATGGTCGGGAGGCGTGCGCGTCCGCGCGGCCGGTGGAGACGATCGAGGCCGTCCGCGCACTGCCGGTACGGCACACCTGAATTGTGGTGGGGAGAAACATGATCGAGGACCTTCAACTGGCGGCCCGGGTCCGGGCGGCGTCCGTGGTCGGGCTGGCGTCCGAGCTGATCCGGCGTCCGAGCCGGGGAGGGATCGACGCGTACGGGCCGGTGCTCGGCGTGCTGGAGGAATGGTTGTCCGCCCGCGAACTCCCGCACCGCCGTCTGCACGATGACACCGGGCAGCTTGTCGGGCTGCTGGTGGAGATCCCGGGCGGCCGGCCCGGGCCGTGGTGGACACTGGACGCCTGCGTGGACACCGCCTCCTACGGCGATGAGTCCGCGTGGTCGTTTCCCCCGGACTGCGGGGACGTGGTGGACGGCTGGCTGCGGGGGCGGGGGTCGGCCGATTCCAAACTGGCCGCGGCGATGTTCTGCCACATCGCCGCCGACCTCGCCCCCCATGCCGCGTCGCTGCGCGGCGGTCTCGCGGTGCTGCTGGACGTGGATGAGCACACCGGGGGCTTCGGTGGCGCCCGCGCCTACCTCGCCGACCCGGCCGCGGCCCGGCCGGCGGGGGTGATGATCGGCTACCCCGGTATGGACGAGGTCGTGGTCGGCGGCCGGGGCCTGTGGCGCGCCACCCTCACCGTCCACGCCCCGTCCGGGCACTCCGGGTCGAGCCGGACCGTCGTCGGTGCCATCTCCCGCGCTGCGCACCTGGTGCGGCTTCTCGACGCCGCCGAACTTCCGGGCGTCGACGCCGCGTCGGGTTTTCCGCTTCCGCCGAAACTGTCGGTCACCGCCCTCCACGGCGGCGAGGGCTTCTCTGTCGTCTCCGACCGGTGTGATCTCAACATCGACGTCCGCACCACCCCCGGTTTCGGCGCGCACGACGCCGAGACACTGGTCCGCAAGATCGCCGCCGACCTGGACGCCGCCTTGCCCGGCCCGCGGCCCACCGAAGTCACCCCGGTCGTGGCCTGGCCCCCGTTCCGCCTCGGCGAGGACGAGCAGCCCGCCGCCGCCCTCCTGACCGCGGCCGCCGAAACGGGTCTCACGGTGAGAGCGAAGACTGCGGGTCCGTCGAACATCGGCAACCTCCTCGCCGGCGAAGGCATCCCCGCGATCTCCGGGTTCGGGGTGCCCTACGAAGGGCTGCACGGCATCGACGAGCGGGCCCACCTTGCTGAACTCCCCACGGTGTACGCCGTCTACCACCGGGCCGTCCTCGGCCTCCTGGGCAGCTGATGTCCCATACGCGTCCCAGATTTGCCCCAGATCCACTCCCAGTAACGGCCCACTTGCGTCTCTGGCGGCCGGGCGCCGTCCGCGGTGACATGGAGACAGCACCACCGGAAGCATCCACCCAAGACAAAGGGGAGACCGGTCATGGCCGAGCAGTTCACCCGCACTCTCACGCCCGACGGCGCGGACACGCAGACCTCGGTGCCTGGCACCGGCGGTCCCACTCCGCTCATCGCACTGCCCGAGTCCTTCCCCGTCGAGGGAGCGACCCTCGGACGGCAGCCGAACGACGACTCGGACAAGTCGGGAGCCATGTACTTCACGTGAGCCCCACCAGCAGATGAATCCTCCACGGGGGCCGGCAGCGTCGGCCCCCGTGGTCCGTCACGGCGCTGAAGAGGGAGCGGTTCGTGAGCGAGGAGTGGATCAGCGGCTGCGGCCCGGCCACCCGGGATCCGGGCGGTGCGGTGGACGCGCTGCGGGGCATCACGGTCGGCCCCGGCTGCCGCGTGCAGATACTGGCCGACGAGGAGGCCCAGGTCGTCATGGCGGGCGACTTCCGTAGTCCCGGGAACAGGGCCCGGGCTCTGCTGGACGCGGCCTGGCGCGGACGCTGGGCGGAGCTGACCGACCTGGACGGCTCGTACTGGGTTGTCGCACAGAACCCGCGGGCGCGGTTCGTGTGCGGGGACGTGTCCGGATTCCGCAGCGTCTTCTACCGCCCAGGCGGCGACGGGGTGGGGGCGTTTGTGTGGTCCACCAGCGCCCGCCGCCTCGCCGCCCGCTACGGGGCGCAGCCCGACCTGATGACACTGGCCGCGAGGCTGGCCGCCGGTGCGGAACACTGGCCCCACCACACTGCCTACCAGAACATCCAGGCCGTGCCGGGCGGCTTCGGGCTCCTGCTGACAGCAGACGGCTCACAACGGCTGATCGACGTGAGCGGCATCCACCCGCACCGCACCCTCACCGCCGGCGCGCCCGCGTTCGCTACCGCCTTGGAGCGCGCCGTGCACAGCCGGATGGAAGCGGCCGGGACGGCGGGGGCCGATGTCTCGGGAGGGCTGGACTCCTCCACGCTGGCCATCCTCGCCGCCGAGAAGGGCACCGTCCGCGCCGTCACGTACACCGACCCCCACACGAGTGCTGAAGATCTCCGCCACGCGCGCCGCGTTGCCGGCCACATCCGCACCCCCCTCCACGAGGGAACGGGCGGCCCGGGTGAGCTGCCGTTCGCCTGGTCGGCCGGGCAGCCGGTGACCGAGCAGCCTGCCGCCGCGAGTCTGGACACCGCCCAGCACGCCCTCCACCTGCGGCCTGCTGCCGGACTGCCGCTTCACTTCACCGGGCACGGCGGAGACGTCGTCCTTGACGGGTCCAGCGCGGTGTGGACCGCCATGGTCCAGGACGGCCGGCGCCGCGTCGCGCGGCGGGAGGTGACCGGGTGGGCCCGGACCCGCAACCGGTCCCCGCGCGAACTGTGGTCCGCCGTCACCCGCGCCGCCGCGACCGGATACCCCGGGGCGCTCCTGGAGGCCGCCGACCGACTGGAGACGGGTGTCACTGACCCAAGGCGGCCGGGGGTATGGACCTGGTGCCATCTCGGGCACACAGCCCAGTGGCTCACACCAGGAGCGCGCCACCAGGTCGCGGCACTGCTGCGCGAATCCGCCCGCGCAGCCGAGCCCACCGCCCGGGCGGACCTCGTCGAGCAGCGGTCCTCACTCCGTCTGATCGCCGCCGACGCCCGCGACACGATCCCGCTGGAAGCGTCCTGGAACGTACGCCTCGTCCACCCCTACCTCGACAACGCCGTCGTCCGCGCCGCGTTCGCCATCACCCCTGCCGAACGGCACGGCACCACCGTCTTCAAACCGCTGCTGGGCGCCGCGCTGCCCCGGCTCCCGCACTGGCTGACCGGGCGGACGACGAAGGGCAGCTTCACCCGCCAGCTCCTGACCGGCCTGCTCCACCACCAGCGTCAGGTAGCCGAGTTGATCGCCACCGGCCCTCTCGTGACGGCCGGCCTCCTCGATCCCGGACCGGCCCTCGCGGCACTCGCCCGGGCCGGCACCCGAGCCGAGGACCTGTACGACCTCCACCGCCTCGCGATGACCTGCCAGTGGCTCACCGCCCACAGCAACGACCGGCTGATGGAGAAAGCGTGCTGACCCCACCCGCGCACGTCCACTGGGCCGTATGCGGCCCCACCACCACGGCGGTCCTCAACCTGCGCGGCGACTGGACCGTCCTCGACGGCGACGGCCACCACATCTGGCACACTCTCACCACCCACGAGGACCTGAACACACTCGTCCAGGACATCGCCGACCGGACCGGGGCCACCCCGGAACGGGCCCAGGCGGCGGTCACCGACTATCTGGACCATTTACGCACCCTCGGCCTGCTCACCCCCAACACCCGCTCCCGACGTCGTTGGTGGAGGAGACGGCGATGACCCAGATGACCGCTCCTCCCGCAGCCCCCACCAAGGTCTTGAGGATCCCCGCCGTCCTCGCCCTGGGTATCGCGCTCACCGTCCGGGCCCTGCCCGCCCACCACCGGATGCAGACCCGGACCGCGCTCGCCCGCGCGACCCGATTCCTCCCGCCCGCGCCCGGTGACCGAGTCGTCCGCGTCCACGCAGCGGTCACAGCCTCCCAGCCCCGCTGGTGGCCCGGACAGATCGACTGCAAGGAACGCGCCCTCGCCACCGTCCTAGCGACCGCGTTCACCGGCCACCACTGCCATCTGGTCCTCGGCGCCCGCACCATCCCGACCGCGTTCCACGCCTGGGCGGTCGCCGCCGACGGCACACCAGCCGGCGCCGACGAAGCCGGAGGCACCGACCATCCCTGGACTCCCGTCCACACCACCCCCTGAACCCCCACAAGCCTCCATGCACGGCAGGACCGGACTCAGGGTGAACTTCTCCGTCATTCACCCGAACGCGCGAACCCGCCGCTCCACACCCGCAGTCGACACCAACCCTGACCAGCACAACCACCCAACGAACCCTCCGAAAGCCGGTTGAGTCACCCCACCACCGCCCCCGCCAATGGGAACCGTGACCCTCACCACCCCCGGCACCGAAGCCGACCCCACAGACACGACCACCCCCGAAACCCGCACTCCCGCTCCCGGGCCGCCGCCCGCCTACCGCTTCCAGACCGACGCCCACACCACCCAGACCACCACGGTCACCACCCGCGCCATCGCCGCCCGCCTCCCCGCCACCCTGCGCCGCGCCTGGCACCTGGGCTGGCACGCCGACCGCCGCGCCGTCCTCACCCTCACCGCCTGCACCCTCGCCTACGCCCTCCTCACCGCCACCGCCCTCCACAGCACCAACACCATCCTCACCGCCCTCCTCACCCCCGGCAAGGCCGGCGACCGCCTCACCGACGCCCTGCCCGCCCTCCTCCTCGTCACCACCACCGCCAGCCTGGCCTATCTCACCGACGCCGCCGCCCGCCTCACCGCCACCCGCCTCGCCCCCCAAGTCCACCGCGAAGCCGACCTCGCCGTCATCACCGCCGCTACCCACGCCGAACTCAGCGCCTACCACGACCCCGCCTTCGAAGACACACGCTTCGCCGCCACCACCGGCGCAGAGAAAACCCCCGAACTCATCACCCAAACCCAACACCTCACCCTCACCTGCGCCCAGTTCACCGCCGCCACCGCCATCACCACCACCCTCAACCCCCTCCTCCTACCCCTGCTCCTCCTCGCCGCCGCACCCCGGATCTGGGGAGCCGTCCGCGCCGCCCGCATCGACCACACCGCCGCACACCGCACCCTCGCCGACGGCCGCCTGCGCCGCTCCCTCGCCCAGTACGCGACCGACAGCGCCACCGCCGCCGAGATCCGCGCGGGCACCATGGCCGACTTCCTCACCGGCCAGTACCGCCTCGTCTCCCGCCGCCTGGAAACCGAGCAACACCGAGCGGCCCGCCGAGCCGCTCTCACCCAGGGAACCGGCGACCTCCTGGCCACCCTCGCGATGGCCGCGCTCTGGGGCGGCATCGCCCACCTCGTTCTCACCGGCCGGATGACCGCGGCCACCGCCGCAAGCACGGCCCTGGTCGTCCGCACCGCCTCCGCCGCCCTCACCGGCAGCGTCCGCGCCGCCGCGCACCTGTTCACCACCAGCCTCTACATCACCGACTGGGCCGCCTTCCTCGACCAAGCCGGCCAGTGGGCCATGCGCCGCGGCACCACCCCCGCCCCCACGAACGGCCCCCGCCAGCTCACCGCCCGCCGGCTCACCTACACCTACCCCGGCGCCACCACCCCCGCCGTCAACGACGTCGACCTCAACATCGAGCGCGGCGAAGTCATCGCCCTCGTCGGCGAGAACGGCTCCGGCAAGACCACCCTCGCCCGCCTCCTCACCGGCCTCTACCTCCCCACCACCGGCACCATCACCTGGGACAACACCCCCCTCACCGACCTCGACCCCCACCACCTGTGGCGCACGACCAGCGTCGTGCCCCAGGACTACACCCGCTGGCAACTCGCCGCCCGCGAGAACATCACCCTCGGCCAGCCCCACCCCACCGGCGACCACGCCGTCCACGAAGCCGCCCGCCAAGCCGGAGCCGACACCGTCATCACTGACCTCCCCCACGGCCTCGACACCAGTCTCGCCCGTTCCTTCTGGGGCGGCCACGACCTCTCCGGAGGACAATGGCAACGCCTCGCTCTCGCCCGCGGCTTCCACCGCGACGCACCCCTCATCATCCTCGACGAGCCGACCGCGGCTCTCGACGCCCGCGCCGAACACCAGATCCTCACCCGCCTCCGCGAACTCGCGGCAGGCCGGACCGCGATCTTCATCACCCACCGCCTCGCCAGCACCCGCACGGCCGACCGCATCCTCGTCCTCGACCACGGCCGCGTCGTCCAGTCCGGCACATACACCCAGCTCCTCAATGAGGACGGCGGCCTGTACCAGGAGCTCCACCGGCTGCAGGAAGGCCGGGAGAACTGACGTCACCCCTGTGTCAGGTCCCGCCATTCCCGGAGTCGGTGACCCGCCAGCAGATGTACGTGAACGATCCGCCAGGCTGATGGGCGGTCCGCGCCTCGCCGCCGCCGGAGCATCTGACCTATGGCCGACCGGTGGTCCGGCTGGTGGTCCCCGCCCAGGCGCTGGCAACAGCCGAGGTCTGGGACGTGCTGGCCCCGTTCCTCCCGGCGATCGGAGGGCCGGCGATGATCCGGTACCCGCTGGCCGCCGGGCCGCCCGGCACCGAGACCGAGCGATCGGGGCTGGTAAGCGCGGTCCGCCCGCTGGCCGTGCACACCGGACGGGGTACGGGCCCGGTGGCACGTCTGCCCGAAGGAGCTGGCATCGGCGACGTACGGCGGCTGGTGAAACGCCCATCTCCACCTCCTCCACCTGTCCGCCGGGTGCCTGGCCCTGCACACCGTGACCATCGAACGGACCAAGGCGGAGGTGCTGCTGCTCGGCGGGCACGGCGCGGGCAAGTCCCTGACCGCACTCACCCTCGCCGAACGCGGCTGGCGCGTCCCCGCCGGGGACGTCACCCTCCTCAACACCCCACCCCCGACAGCTCTGATCAGGCGGTCTCTGACAGGACGGCGGCTGCCGCGCTGGCCATGTGCGGGTGCGCCTGGATTGCCGCGGCGACCTCCTTCGCGGTGGGTCGCACCGGGGCGGGCGCCGCGGCAGGCCACACGCGGTCTTTGAGGACGCTCAACGCCCAACCTCGTGCCGGGTGGGTGCGATCACTCGGCGGCGTCGACGCCGAGTTCCCCATCTGCTGGGGACGCCAGGCGATGGGTGCTCCTGCGTCGGCGCCGGATTTCCGATCCCGAACAGGCCATCGCGGAAGCAGCCGGGCCCGATAGGCGCGCGGCGCCCCGGTGACGAGGATCACCGTGTCCTTCATGGGGATCTCTACCTGGTAGACCGTCCGCACGGATGCCTCGGGCAGCCCCTGGGCAATCCAGTTCCTGTGGGAGTCGGACACCTCCACCGGCACTCCGCTGCTGCGGGCCAGCTGCTCACCGACGGTCTGCTCGTCGGTGTCCCGGGTCAACCATCTCCGTCCCACCCGAAGGCGGCACAGTCCCCGACCCAGGACACCCGGTGGGCATTCCCGGGCGGATGTCCGCGGCAACCGCCACAGCGCTGGGCCCGCCCCCGTCGGCACCCCGGTCCACAAGCAAATGATGGCCGGCGAGGATCCTCGCACTCGCACCCCGCTGCGCGGCCGTCCGGGACATCGCCCAGGCGAGACGGCCCATGTCCTGGCCGATCTCCTCCGCGTCGCCCACCCCGTCGACCACGACCGCGCCCACCGACCCGGTCGCGCTCTGGAACACGCTGGGGGCGTCGCAGTAGTGGTTCTTCTCGCCGCGCCGGCTCGCGGCGCCGAAAGCGGCCGTCGTCCCGTTCAACTCCGTCATGGCCGTACGGTAGATGTCGCTGGCCTGCCCTGGACTGGTAAGCGGCACGGCGGTCCGGGTGATGATCTTGCCGGGCTCGCTGGCTCGTACTCCGAGGAGGGTGGAGGGTCGCATGGCCACCGGGATCGGTGCACGTCCGGCGCCCGCCTTGCGGCGGTACGTCGACTCCTATGTCGGTTTCGACCTCCGCGGGCTCGCGGCGGGGGTGCACTGCGGCCCGCCGAGTCGCGTTCTCACTGCGGTGATCAGCCTGTCAGACCCTTTGGAGGTGGCGGCGGGCGTTGGCGACGGGTCACCGGTCACCCGATTCGGCAGTGTGGCCGGCGGTCTGATGTGCCGGTCCGTCGCGATCCACCACGACGGACGCCAGCAAGGTGTGAAGGTGGCGCTGACACCGCTCGGGGCTCGGGCCATCTACGGCATGCCCGCCGCTGTGCTCGCCCACCGACTGGTCCCACTGGGCGAGCTTCTCGGAGCGCTTGGCGTCGAACTGGCCGACCGGCTCCGAGCGGCATCGACATGGGCGGCGCGGTTCACCGTACTGGACGAGTTGCTCCTGCGAGCTGTCGGTCGTGGCGCCTGCAGCGACCGTGTGCGCGGGATGCGCCCCGAGGTGGCCGAGGCCTGGCGCCGCCTCGTCGCCGCGCGGGGCTGCGTCCAGGTCGGTGCAGTCGCCGCGGAACTGGGCTGGAGCCGCCGGCACCTCACCGAACGGTTCCGCGGCGAGCTGGGCCTGTCGCCGAAAACCTTCGCCCGCGTTCTCCGCTTCGAGCACGCGCACGACCTGGCGACGGCGCGGGACCCGCTCCCGTGGGCCGATGTGGCGACCATTTCCGGCTACGCCGACCAGGCCCACCTCGTGCGGGACTGGAGCGAGTTCACGTGCCGAACGCCGACGGCCTGGCGTCGCAGCGAGGTCCTCCTCGAGACCGGGTAGTCGCCGACCGACCGCCCGTCGCGTCGGCTTGTGTTCCCATTCTTTCAAGACCACCCGATCGCTGCGGTGTGACGATCGTCGGTATGAGACTCGTCAACGAACACAACGCCATCGACCTGCGGACCGTCCCCGTGCACCTCGGACTGGGATCGACAGCGAAACCCGTCGAGGGCTTCGCCTGGGACCCGGAGGCGCTCCAGGCCTACAGCGCCGCGGTTGCGGCAGACGGCGCCGAGGGCCGGATGGTGATGATCTTCGACGGCGACGGCCCCGGCGACCATTGTGAGAGCCACCCCGCCGGAGACGAACTGGTCGTCTGCCTCAGCGGGTCGGTGACGGTCACCCGCGACCTGGACGGAGTGCCCGACCGCGTTCTGCTCGGGCCCGGCGAGGCCACCATCAACCCGGCCGGGGTATGGCACGCGGTCGACATGACCGGGCCGACGTCCATCCTGACCATCACCGCCGGCCTCGGCACCGACCACCGTCCTCGCACCGACACCCACCCGACCGAACGCGTCGGCGTGCCGGGGCCGGAAGCACCATGACGACACGCATCGCCTGCCTCGGCGACAGCCTCACCCGCGCGCTGATCAGCGTCGACTACCTGGACCTCCTCGGACGACGCCACCCCCCCCCGGTGATCTGCAGCTTGCCCGCTTCGGCGCCAACGGTGACTTCGCCTACAACCTCTTGCGGAGCCTCGACGCCGTCATCGCGAACCCGCCCGACGTCATCACCGTGTTGATCGGGACCAACGACGCCCGAGCGAGCCTTGCCGGCTACCGCGTAGATAAGGCCATGAAGCGCAAACAGCTCCCCGAACGCCCGTCAGCCGGCTGGTTCCAGCAGTGCCTGGGAGCCGTCGTCGAACGACTGCGAGCGGAAACCGACGCGACGATCGGTCTGCTGTCGCTCCCGGTTCTCGGCCAACAACTCGACGGAGCAGCGGCGCAGGCATCGCAGCGGTACAGCCGGATGATTGCCGAAGTCGCCACCACCAACGAGGTGACTTACCTTCCACTCCACGAACGCCAGATCGAGGAACTGTGCCAAGCGGACCCACCGCCGATTCCCTACCAGGAGGTGACCCCCGCAGCGGGCCTCGGCGTCCTCGTCCAACACGCCGTGCTTCGCCGCAACCTCGACACGATCTCGCGGCGCCGAAACCTCGTGCTCACGACCGACCACATCCACCAGAACAGCCGCGGCGCCACCCTGATCGCTGAGGTCATCGACGCCGGTCTCCTGACCCAGAACGCGTAGCTGGTTCCGGAGCCGCAGCCAGATGGATGCCAACTACCGCGCTGAGGTGGCGTGCGATCCAGACGCCGGTGCCGTCGGCAAGCACGCCAGCACCGGCGATGCGGCCCCTTCCTGGCGTATTCGGTTCTCACCCCTACATGGTCCCCAACGACTGGCAGAGCCGAGGCCCAGCCATGGCCGCCGTTGTTCACACTCACGGACAGCACTGCCTCGGGGCGAAGAACGGGCGCCGTCGCCGGCCTCTGGCGGCCGTGAGGGCGTAAGGCCGAACGGGGCGGCGGGAAAAGGGCAGGCTGGGCACCCTCACCAGGGTTCAACCCTGCGACCGAGGATCGAACCTTGCCTGCCTGTCGTCAAACGATGGCGACCTCAAATGATCAATGCACCACCCTCTAGATGATCATGTGATCGTGGAGGTACAGGTGCGTGACTACGGGCTTTCGGCGATCCAGCAGGACGAGGTATGGCGGCGGTGGCGGGAGGGCGAGTCATTCAACTCCATGGGGCGAGTCCTCGGTGTCCCGATGCACCACGTCCGCAGCTTCCTCGCCCAGACGGGCGGCGTGCGCCAGGCGCCGCCGAGGCGCTCGGCCCGGCACCTGACCCCGGGCGACCGCGAGGAGATCTCACGCGGCATAGCGGCGGGCGAGTCCGCCCGGCACATCGCTGCCCGCCTGGGGAGGCCGCCGTCGACCGTCTCCCGGGAGATCGCGCGCAACGGCGGCCGGCAGCTGTACCGGGCCACCGCTGCGGACCAGGACGCGTACCGGCGTGCCCGTCGGCCGAAGGCCGCCAAGCTGGCCCATCTGCCCGTGCTGCGGGCCCTCGTCGAGGAGAAGCTCGCGCTGAGCTGGTCGCCGGAGCAGATCTCCGGCTGGCTGCGACGATGCTTCCCCGACGTGCCCGCCATGCGGATCTCGCACGAAGCGATCTACCTCTCGCTCTACGATCCGCGCCGCCGCCAGACCATCAACCGCAAGCTCACCCAGCGGCTGCGGACCGCGCGCCCGATGCGCCAGCCGAAGAAGGCCCGGCGACCCTCCGGCTGAGGGATCATCCGGGACATGGTGTCCATCAGCGAGCGGCCAGCCGAGGTGGAGAACCGCGCCGTTCCGGGACACTGGGAGGGGGATCTCGTGATGGGAACACGCCCGTCGGCGATTGCCACGCTCGTCGAGCGCACGAGCCGGTACACGGCCCTGGTGGCGCTGCCGGAGGGCATCAAGGCCGAGCAGGTCACCCCGTACCTGACCAGCAGCCTGCTCGGCATTCCTCCTCTGATGCGACGCACTCTGACCTGGGACCGCGGGCGGGAGATGGCGGAGCACCGGGCGATCACGGCCGCGACCGGTATGCCGGTCTACCTCTGCAAGCCCCGCAGCCCCTGGCAGCGCGGCACCAACGAGAACACGAACCGGCTCCTCCGCCAGTACCTCCCCAAGGGCTCGGACCTCCGCAAGCTCAGCCAGGCCGACCTGGACGTCATCGCCGAGGAACTGAACAACCGCCCCCGCAAGACCCACAACTACCAGAGCCCGTCAGAGGTCTATGCTCAGCTCCTGACCAGCGGTGATGCGTTGACCGCTTGAGGTCGCCATCGTTTGCCGACAGGTGACCGACGCGTCCAATGAACCCGGGAAATCCGGGGGTTCGCGGCGGCCCGAATCCAATCAGATCCGATGGTGATTGCTGACAGGGTTTGACGACAGATAGGGTCCGATCCTCCGTACGGAAAGGGACCTCGGTGGCGAACCTGGTCTACAAGCGGGTCTCGACCGACCAGCAGTCCACCGCCCGGCAGAACCTCGTCCTGGACGAGGCCGGCATCGAGGACCCAGTCGTCTTCGAGGAGGACCCGGGCACCTCCAGCCGCCTCCACCCCCTCCAGCGCCCGAAGTTCCGCGAGCTGCTGACGTACGCGCGGCCGGGCGACACCCTGCACATCTCCGAGATGTTCCGCCTCGTGCGCGGCACCGGCCACATCCTCGACGTGCTCGATGTTCTCCACCGCGACCAGGTGGCGCTGCGCATCCACGACGGCGCATTCTCCGCGATGGACCTCACCGCCCGCCACCCGCGCACCGGCGAGCTGCTGTCCACCGTGAAGTTCATGGTGCAGACCCTCGCGGCCGCCGGCGAGCTTCAGCGCGACCTCCAGCGCGAGCTGACGTATGGCGGGCTGCGCGCCGCCGAGGCCAAGGGCAGCAAGGGCGGGCGCCGCCCCGCGGTTGCGGCCACGAAGACCGACGACGTACGCACCGCGTACCTGGAAGGGCGCTCCATCGCCGCCCTCGCCCGCGACCACCGGGTCAGCCGCGGCGCCATCCGCACGGCCGTCGCCGACCTCCTGCCCGACCACACCGCCAATAAGGAGGACGCGCCCGCCGCCTCCCCCGCCCCCGGGGCCGCTGCCGACCCCGCCGGGCGGCTGACGCACACGCACCAGGTCCGCACACCCCAGCACCTGGCCGACCGGATCGAACACCCCACCCGCAACAGCCGCGCCGCCACATGGAGAAGAC
Source organism: Streptomyces sp. NPDC059816 (assembly GCF_042732055.1). Lineage (NCBI taxonomy): Bacteria > Bacillati > Actinomycetota > Actinomycetes > Kitasatosporales > Streptomycetaceae > Streptomyces > Streptomyces sp. NPDC059816. The sequence goes on along the minus strand of NZ_JBHWIQ010000035.1, from coordinate 21,599 downwards.
CACGCCGGTGCCACCAGCCGGACCCCTCCTCCGTCACCGCCAGCTCTCCCACGCCCATCTCCGAAGGCCCGGTGAGGTCCGCACCTACGAAGCCCCGCGCACGCGCCACGCACCCAGACGACGACCTATCGGGCTACCACCCCTCTCCTTCCCTCGACCACCCAGGGGCTCCCTTTCATTGTCGGCTGCCCAGGAGTTCACGGTAGCCGCGCCCGAAAGAGGGGGCTGGAAGCCCGCGGGTAGCGGATGGCTCGCCCCGGCAGGAGCTTCCTCCCCGGAAGCGCGGGACCGGGGCCGAAAGGAAACAGGGAAGGGCGGAACACGACGTGGGTGAGGAGCAGGGTTCTGGAGCGCCGATACCAACCGGTCAGACGAGCACGCGCCCCGTCCCCCCAGGCACGCAGCGTACGGCGCGTTTTACTTCGCTGCGAAATCTGCGACTGCGCTTTGGTGCGACGTTCGCTTTCTGCCTCATTATTCCACTTCTTCCAGCGTGAATTTAGGTTCTTGCCGGGCTTGTCCAAGCCTTAGTGGGCGCCCATGTTGGCAGCCGTCCGATATTCAGCCGTATGGAGCGCCGACTCCCCACCAACAACCGCATAGCCCAAGTGCAGCCGGACCGAACAGTTAACTCTCCTGCCAGTCACACTGGAAATCCGGAGATGAGGCACGGCAAGTCTGGGCTCTCTGTCAGAGCAGGTTTGTCAGGCTAAGCCGAGCACGCGCTATGTTGTCGGCATCAGGCTTCAAGAGCCCCGAAAGCCACCTTCGCGAGAGATTCCGAGAACACCGGGGGAGAAGATGACAGACGAGACCGGGCTATCTCGCCGGACGACCGCAGCCACGATGAAGCCCGTCCGCATCCGCAGCGGCAGGGTCGACCACACCGCCCAAGTGAAACGCGACAGGTGGCGCATGCTCTGTGACGCCTTGCCCGTCAGCGCGGCCGACTTCGAGCGGCTTCTGTGCGGCACCCCCTGCCCGGCCTGCGCCCGTGCGCTGCGCGACGCCGCCGATCCCGCCGCAGCCGCCTTGCGCGCCCACACCACGAGCGTGCACCGTAGGCAGCAAGCGGGCCATCCCCCGCTCCCTGGCAGCGAACCCCGCCTCGGCACCCCGCCCACCGGGCGCAGAGCCAACTGCGCGACGGCCTCGTACTGTTCCGCCAGCTGGCTCTGGACGCCACCTGGCGGTATCCCACCTTCGCCGACCTGGTCCTTGAGCACGGCCGCTGGTACGCGCCCGCCCCCTGGCCCAGCGCACACCCGTGGAGGCACACCCTGGGCCGCTGCGTCGAAGCCGCCCACACCTGGGCCGACCGCACGGGCTGGACGTACGTCGAGGGCTACGCACTGGTCCCCGGCACCTGGCCCACCGCCGCGATCGAGCACGCCTGGTGCCTCACCGACAACGGGAACGTCGCCGATCCGGCGCTCCCCGACGGCTGCGCCACCATCTACTTGGGTGTGCCTCTCAGCCACGAATTTCGCACCGCCCGGCCGGACGGCCGCGACGCGGTCCTCACGGTCGGCAGCAACATGATGCTCGGCCCGAACACCGAGGTTCTGCGCTCCGGCCTGCCGCCCCACGCCCTGGCAGAGTGGCCTCGCCAAGCGGAGCGGCCTGGACCGAACCATGCTTCTGCCCGGTACGGGGTTCATGCCACCTCTCAAGCTCCCACGCCCCGTTCAGAGCCGGTGCGTCCGTATCCCACGTGTCGCCCAGTGCCGGTTGACGACCGGGCCCCACCCCTTCGCCCACGCCTTCTGCAACGCGGTCCGCTGTTTCGTGTGGATCTCGAGGGCCTCCGCCACGATCTGACCGAGTTCGGTCAGGTCTTCGGGTACCGGTATGCGCAGCATGAGGCGCTGGGTCCGGTGGGCCATGACGAGGGTGCCGTCTGGCGCGACCTCCTCGGTGTGAACCGGGTCAGCGCCTTGAACCGCTGATCCTCGGTGGTGAGCCTGGCCCCTAACGAGCCGTCCGCCGTCCACGCGTACAGGCCGTGCCGAAGGTGCGGGGCCGATCGATGACCCCCGGGACGTGGCCCAGGGTTCATCGGACATGGCGACCTCCGGATTCCGGTGCGCGAGCGTTCCTGGCAGCGTCAGACCACGCGACCGAGACGTGGGGCCGAGCCCAGGCTCGGCGGGAACGACGAGAAGCAGAAGCCCTCCTGAGGTCTCAGATCGGGAGCGGGATCACTGTCCGGAGGCAACATGCCGGGCCCGCGAGGGCCTGGCCGGATCCCGGGCCGGGGCGACGGAGCGGGCGGCGGCTTGGTGAAGCTCGTCGAGTCGTCGAGCGGTACGGGCAGGGCCGCCCCGCGTTAGTCCTACGCGGCGGCCTGACGCATGACGCAGCCGGTCCGCCTTCCCGTACCCGCCCCGGGTCTGCTGGCAGTTCACCGCCAGGTGGGTCGAGTGGAAGGCCCAGAAACAGGAGCAACAGGGGACGGCCTCATGCGCTACAGCCGGCCCCGGTCCGGTTTAGCGCAGCTGGTGCTGACGCAGGATGAGGGGATCTACCCCCCGCTGTGTGGGGGCATTCGCCGTGAAGGAGAAGAAGACCTTGGGTGAGTTCCGTCCGGTGGCCAACGGACTCCGCACTGACTATCCCGTTCCCGGCCTGCCGTTCATCAACGACGAGCGGCTGCCGCTCGACAACCCGGACGCGATCGAGCGCATCGGCCGCGACCAGGGCGAGGGATTGTGGGGCCGCACCGACCCAGTATCGGGAGAAGGCTGGGTGGCGTTTACCACCGAGCCGAAGAACCGGGCCTACGCGTGGGCCGTCCACTACCATCCCGACCACGGCCGCACCGTCCTGCTGGTCAGCGACAAACACTGGAGCGGGCTCCACCATGACTGGGTGTACGGGGGCAACGGCTTCCTCTACCGGCACGGCGGCTACTGGTGGGACGGTACCGCATGGCACCGTCCCAGCTTGGTCTTCGACGGCGCTTACGAACGCTACGACGCCCGCCCCGTCCAGGACGCGCTCACCATCACAGCTGCGGACCTCCTGATCCACCCCGCCGACCCGCGCAAAGCACAGGTCACCACGATCGCCGGGTTCACCGCGCCCACGACTGCCTTGCCCAACTGGCGAGACCACCTGGCGCTGTGGGCGGAGCACCGCCGTGGCGCACCGGACGCAAGGCCGCTGGAGGAGTGCGTCGTCGACCTGAGCGCTCCCGAGCTACAGCCGGGCCGACTGGTGAACCGCGCCAGACTAGCCAAGACCGCGAACATCGCCGAGGACGACCTCCCCGACCCGCGGTACGCGAGCGACAAACTGCCCGCACCACAGGCACATGGCGCCAACGGACCCCTGTGGTCACAGCCCGTGGCACAGGACTGGGCCGAAGAGCATCACCGCGCCCACGGCCCAGGCACCCTCCTCTCCGCCACCACCTCCTACGGCACCCCGCAGCCCCAAGGACTCGTCGCCGACCACAACCGCCTCACCAAGGTCATCCACGTGGACGGAGAACAGAGCGAGGAAGCAGCCAAAAGCCTCGCCTGGTGGCCCGCAGCCGCCCTCACGGTGGGCCCCAACAGCCTCTTCCCCATGTCGGCACTACGCACGACGCTGATCGACGCTGTACTCTCCCACCTCGCTCAAGACGTAGAGAAGGGCAAGAGCGGAGTATGGCGCTCCCCTCTGCGCCCCGACGTGGTCAAGATGTTCGTCTGGTACATCCAGCGGAAGCCGGACCGCACCGCAGGCCTCCTGAGCGAGATCTGCCTGGTTGCCCGGACAAGGCTAGACCTCTCCCCGGAGACCGTCGGCAACGTCATCCACCGGTCGCTCCGTCTCCAGACTGAGCTGGCCGTGGAGACAGTCGACGCACTCCTCGACATCGCCCTGCCCCCATCCGCGAAACCCTCCAAGAGCTAGGCCGTGTCTCCCAACTCCGGTGGGCATGAGGCACGTCGCCGATGCTCGTAGACTCATGACGTGGCATTCATGAGCACCCCGCACTACTGCTTCCTGTGACCGGAAGACGATGAGGGCGATGCCGGACGGCGTCGCCCTCCTTGGCGTGCCTTCTGTGTGAACCGCGTTTCCAATGCTGCCTCCTGTCCTCGCTGAGGCAGTGACGCTCTGAGCGCGCGTACAGGCACGGTCTCTTCCCTTCACCCTTGCCAGGAGTGCCTCGTGCTCAAGTCGCTTCCCCCTGCCCTCGAACTGTCCCTCGCCCTGCTGCGCTGCCCAACGTGCCGCGCACGTCACCTGCATCCCGGCCGCGGCGTACTGCGCTGCTCGGCGGGCCACACCTTCGACATCGCGCGCCACGGCTACGCCGGTCTACTGACGGGCACCCGCGCCACCAGCGGCGACGATGCAGCCATGGTCCAGGCCCGGCACCGATTCCTGTCCACCGGCGCCTACGCGCCCGTCCGCAACGCCGCGGCCTGCCTGGCCGCCGATGTCGTATCCGATCAGGCCGCGGTGGTGGACGTGGGATGCGGCACGGGCTACTACCTGGCCGACGTACTCGACCAGTTGCCCGGCGCCCGTGGTCTGGGCCTGGACACATCAGTGCGCGCGCTGCGCTCGGCAGCCCGTGCCCACGACCGAGCCGCCGCGGTGGCCTGGGACGTCTTCCGTCCCGTCCCACTGGCCGATGCGGTGGCCGATGTCGTGCTAGACGTCTTCGCCCCACGCAACCCGGCCGAGTTCCACCGCGTACTACGCCCCGCCGGCCAGCTGATCGTGGTCCGTCCCACCGGGCAACACCTGGCCGAGCTGCGCGGTCGGCTGCCCGCAATGGTCACGATCGACCCGGCCAAGGAACAGCGCCTACACCGGGCGCTGGACCCCTTCTTCGAGGCCGCCGTCACCGAACAGGTGGAGTATTGCGCGACCCTGAGTAGGCCGGATGCCCTGGACCTGGTGGCGATGACGCCAAGCGCACGCCACATGAGCCGCGCAGATCTGAACGGTGACGGCCTCCTGCCCGATCAAGTAACCGTCTCCGTGCTGGCCACTGCCTACCAGCCCCGGTGACCATGAGCGGGCGCATCCGCCTGCTGACCGACGAGCAGTGGGCACACCTGGCGACCTGCCTTCCCCACAACGCTGGGAAGGCAGGTCGCCCGTTCGCCGACCACCATCGCATCATCGAAGGGATCATCTTCCGGTACCGCACCGGCATCCCCTGGAGAGACCTGCCCCGTCAAGAGTTTGGCCCCTGGCAGACAGTATGGAAGCGCCATCGTAGGTGGGCTGCTGACGGCACCTGGGACACGGTTCTGGCGCAGCTGACCGCCCAAGCGGACTCGACCGACGGCATCGACTGGAGGGTCTCGGTCGACTCGACAATGGGCTCTCCACAAATCCCGTGTTCGGCGAGGTGGGCGAAGTCGTCGAGCACTGACGGCCGGATCCGGCGCCCGGCCGGGTCGGCCGCACCCATGGCACCGGTCTTGGGGGACACACTGAAGTGCGCGACCCGCTCCCGGGTCAGCAGCCCGCACAGCGATGCCCACCCCTCCCACACGAAGAGGTCGAGGCCGCAGATGGCGTGTCTGTCCGCACTGTCCGTCAGCCGCTCCACCGCCGGGGCCGATCGCTCCACCGCACTGTTCACTCTCGCGACCGAACTCCCTGCGGCGATCCTCGCCCGGATGCTCGCGAGAAGGGCGACTGGACTGGCTGTCAGCGGTGGGTGCCACCATCGCCGTATGACCTCGATGGATGAGACGACGACCGTGATCCCCTTAGACCCCTTCGATTGGCGGGAGTTCCTGACTCGCTGGAGCGCGGAGTGGGCGGACGCCCAGCCTGATGCGCGGGACGAGTCGGATCGGGAGCTGGTCGTGGCGCGGTGGCTCGGCTACTCGGGTGCGTCGGACGTGGGCATCGCCGCCCTGGAGGAGCGGATCGGCTATCGGCTGCCGCCGTCGCTCGAAACCTTTCTGCGGATCAGCGATGGCTGGCGGCCGGCGGACCACCCCGTCTACCGGCTGGCCGGGACCCAGGGCTTCCATCCGCACCGAGATGCCTATGGGCTCGCCGAGATCTTCGGGGAGCACCTGGACGAGGACGCGTCGCCGCAGGCACTTCTGGAGGCCGGGATGTGGCACCGGGCGCTGCACCTTGACGCGGAGACGGACGCGACGATGGTCCTGATCGACCCGCTGGACCGGGACGCGGACGGTGAGTGGGCGGTGTACGAGTGGGCGTCCTGGCGGGGCATGCCGCCCGAGCGTTTTCCGTCGTTCCGGGAGTACATGCTGTACCGCTACCGGTGCTTCCACCGTTCGGCCGCGTCCAAGGCCGTGGACGGCGAAGGGCCGCTGTTCGCCAACGACACCACCCGGGCGCAGGACGTCGTGGTGGAGAGGGCCCGGCGGGCGGCACTGAGTGGGGAGTACGAGGAGGCCCTGACCCTGTTGCGGGGAGCCGAGACGTACGGCAGGCCGAGGGCCGGGCTGCTGTGGGGGCAGTTGGAATGTCTGCTCTCGGCAAGGGTCCAGGCGTTCTCTGTCGACGCCCTCGCGGTGGACCCGGTGTACGCGGCTGATCTGCTGCCGGTGGCCGCGGCGGGCTTCGCCACCACCGAGCGGCACGACAGCAACACCGGCCCGCGGTGGGCGCTGCTGGCCCGGTGCACGACGCCCGAGGCGCTGGAGAGGGCTGAGAAGGCGCTGCGGGCGGCGCGGGAGGGAACGTACCGTTTCACGGCGGACGGGCCGCTCGGGGAGGCGGCCGACGAGGCGCGGGCGTTGGCCCGCTGGGGCCGGTGGAACGAAGCGTGGCGGCTGCTGCGGGCCGCGCTGCCTCACTGGCGACCGCTGGGCCCCGACCATGTGGCGCCGCTGGGACTGCTCGCGGATCCGGTACTGGGGCCGGTGATCACCCCGGAGCGCGGACGGCTGTTGCTGGCCCTGCCCCGGGGCGAGTTCGCGCGAGAGGAGCGCGAACTGCCCGACACAGCCCCCGGGCCCGCCGGGGACGTGCTGGGGGACGATCCGGTGGGCCTGTCCTGGCTGGAGGACGAGGCGCCAGACCAGTTCCACGAGGGCTATCGGGTCGTATTCGTCGCGGACCCCGATCCGGCGGGACTACCAGCCCGTCTGAAGGACCCCGGCGGGGGCGGCCCCGGCCCCGCCGGCCGGCAACAGCGGGACGTGACGCCCGGGCAGGACGGGTTGCATCCACCCCTCAGCAGATGGGACGCCGACCACCGGCTGGGCCTGGCGCTCGGCAGTACGTCGTACGACGACCGCGCCCTGGCCTGGATCGGGCAGGCCGCCCCCGGATGGAGCTTCGCCTTCGACGGCGCCCCCACGGGCTTCGACCAGGAGCGCTTCGTCTCCCCGGCCGCTGCCGCGTCGGAGGGGACCAGAGCGGTGGTCCTCTGGCACAGCATCGACGCGTTCGATCAGACCCGGTCTCGTTTTCACCTCTCCGTCGGCGTCGACGGAGAGGAGGTGTGCACGTTCTCGGTGACGGCCGGAGACATCGAGCCCCACTGGACCGGGACGACACCGCCGTGGCTGGCCCTCGATGGCTTCCCGGCAACGACCGGACAGTGGCGGGGCGACGAGGACCAGGGGAAGGACACGCACGACCTGAACACCCCGACCCGGGGACTGCCGGGGACACGGACCGCGCTAGGAGTCCTGGAACGGGCCCTGGGGCTGACCCTCCCACGCACCGCCCTGACAGAAGGCCCACTGCACAGCTTCGTCACCCGTTCGTGGATCCGTCCGCCGGGCCCCGGCGAGTCGTACCTCACCCTCACTTCCTTCACCTCTCACAGCCGAGCAAACCCCGGTGAAAACACGTGAAACAGCCCATTCCGCCCCGGTGGCCTCGCTCATGATGCTTCTTGCCGACCACAAAGTGACGGCCACTCCCAGCCGCGGAGTTGTCGAGGTGTACGACGCTGAAGCCTACGAAGGCGATGTAGCAGCCCTGGACGCCGCAGAGGTAGAAGTCGTCGCCGGCAACGGCTACCACCTCTACCTCGTCAGCCTCCAACCAGACATCGCCGTCCAGGTCATCATCCGCGTCTGGGACACCCCACCCCCGCCCCCCTCCAACGCAGAAGGCCACGTCAGCGTCAGTATCGAATCAGAAACGGGCAGCCTCGTCATCGGACAACTCGACGCTGGCCCGGCAGGCGACATCTCACTTCCCCGCCCCGGCGTCTACGAGGGCTACGCCTGGTGGGAAGACCGGGAAGCGACAGCCGCGTACTACGCGACCACGCTCCATCACCTCACCGACGACACCCCCGACGGCTACCTCACTCAAGCGTGGAAGAACTGCCCGGTCACCGAGCGCTACGTCTTCGACCTTGCCTACCTCCGCGAACCCGAACCCATCGACGATGAAGATCTCTAAGCACCAGCCAGAAACACCCCCCCCCGCTGGCGGGGCCGTCGCCCACGATGCCCCGGGCGGCGTACGCCTGGGCCGAGCTACCTCTGCGTGCGCGGGTGCGGCTTGCGCCCGACCAGACCGGAGGTGACGAACGGGCCGGTGGTGATCAGGCCGGCGGCGAGCTCCCGCTGCTGCTGGCGGACGCCCGCGATGAGCTGACGGGTGAAGGACCCCTTCGACGTGTGGCTGGCCAGCCACACCGGGAGCTCCGGGATCGCCGCCGCGAGGAGCGGTTTGAACGAGGTGACGCTGCGCCGCTCCAGGGGATCGATCGCGAACGCCGCCCGCACGACGCGGTTGCCAAGTAGGGGTGGACCGGCCGGATGCCCCAGTCCACGGCCAGCCGCAGGGTGTCCCGGCAATCGGCGCCGACCATCCGCAGCCCGTTCCACTGGGCCGCGACATCTGCCCGTTCCCCGACCGTGGTGTCCGCGGCTTCCTCCAGCAGGGCGGCCACCCGGTCCCGTCCCGCCGGGGTGAGCCACCCGGAGAACGGGGCGGTACGGGTCCATTGCCACACCGCCGACGGTGCCGTGAACGCGCCGGGTCCGCCGCGGCGGACCGCGGCCGCCGTCCGCCGCAGACTGGCGGCGTGGCCCAGATCCGCCGTCCGTGTCACCGTGCGCCACACGTCTCGGGGAAGTAGTTGTGGCCGCCTGACATGCCGCTCCGCGAAAGAGCGTCATCCAGTTCTCGGGCTCGCTTCGTCGCTCTGCCAGGGACCATGCGGTTTGATCCTGCCGGGCGAGCCTGCGGCGCGGCCTCGTTGTCAGGGAGCGACGCCGGCCTTGCGCCACGCGGTGAGGATCTCGGTCACCGCCTGGACCGCTCCCGGAGTGCTGCCCTGCTGGAGGGCGAGGTGTGTGGCGAGCGTACCGACCGCGGGGATGTCGAGGCAGAGGACAGCGACCACGCGCTCCAGACGCGCTACGAGGCCATGCAGATCGGTGTCGTAGTGGAGATAGAGGGAGAGCAGGTCGGCCAGCCGCTCCGCTTCGTCGTCGCCATCGCGCGCCCGTACAAGGGCCCCGTGGCAGTCCCACACCGCGCCCAGGGCGTACTCCGGCAGCATCATGATCCGGAGATTCTCCACACCGTGATCGCTCGTGGGGCAGTCTTCGACCCAGTCGGCCGCGATATGCCAGCGCAGAGGTGGCAGGACATAGCGCGTATCGTCACCGGTCGCCGAAGCGGCTGCCTGAATGGCGCGTAGAGCCCTGGCCACCGACCGCGTCTCCTCGCTCCATTCAAGGCTGGACGGCAGGAGAACGGGACGGGCATGGCTCATTGGCCGAGCCTAACGGCTCGATCGTCCGCGGATCCGGCGGACGAACAAAGACAACCCGCCCGTGACTGTCTGGTGAGAGCGAGCCCATCACGGCAGGCTCGGTCAGCCAGCAGGACCTCGAACCAGCGTCGTGTGGTCGGGGAGCCGGAGACCGTTGCTGATCCCCGGCCCCCTCAGAGTGAAGGCCGCCAGCGAGGTGCCCGTGGTGGGGATCCTTTTCGACGGCCCTTCCCGAACGGGGCGTACCGACCTTCCCGTCATCACGCTCTCCAGCGATCACCTTCGCATCGCGGCGGTGGGCCGTCCGGCGTGGAGGTCTCATGGCACGATCGGTGGATCACGAGAGTCTTCCGCCGCCGCATGGCCGCAACCCTCACCTGTCACCGCAGACTCATCAACCGGAGCAACGTCTAAGGAGCCCTCATGCCCGCCATTACGTGGGAAGCCCCCTACTGCGCAGATGGCAACAACTGCTTCCGCCTCGGCACCGACAACGAGGGCAACGGCTACCTAGCCGTTGCCGGACAGGAGGACCACCCCCTCACCGACTCCCTCGAAGCCCTGCGCGCCCTCATCACCGACATCAAGGCCGGCAAGGCGGACCACCTGCTGTAGGACCCAACCGAGCGCCCCCGTGAGTCCGTCCCGCGTACAGCCATCGGCGGACGAAGCATCTGGACAGCGGAGACGCGACGCAGACACGGAGAATCGGCGAGCAAGACCGTAATGAGCCGATCGAGGAGATCGACTCCAGCGGCAAGGGCACGCGGAGACGCCGCAGTGTGGCGTGCGGCGAAGGCGAGCGGCGCGGGCGAGGTGATCACTCGGCTGCGGTCAGGTTTGGACACACTGCTGGCGAAGGAGACGTGGGGCGGCCAGGCTCTGTCGTCAGGGCAGTGGCAGCGGATCGCGCTCGCGCCGGCCCTGCATCGCGACCGCGGTCTGCTGGTTCTGGACCGCCGGCGGCGCCGTGGTGCTGGACCGGCATCCGACCAGGGACGGGCACCACGAACATCACGTTCCGTGCACCAACTGGTGCGCTGGGTCGTAGCCTTCCAAGGTTCGGAACCGGCCTTCAGGGCCGTGCTGGAGGAGGAGTCGTTGTGGACGCAGGACAGAGCGCGCGGGCCGGAGCGGACGCGGATAGCTCGGAGGAGATGCACTTCGTTCATCCAACGGCTGACAGGGCCGACGCAGTCGGGGCGATGACGCCGCGGCGGATGCGGCGCCGACTGCCGCTTCTGGTGGTGCGGGTGTTCGTCCTGGCATGGAAGGTCGACCGGCGCGGGACTCTAGCGCTGCTGGTGTGCCAGGTGACGTCCGGGCTGCTGGCGGCGCTGGGGCTGCTGGCGACCGCATCCGCGCTCACCGCGGTGATGGCGGCGGCGTCGGACCCCTCCCGGATGTCCCGCGCGGTGCCGGCGGTCCTGGTACTCGCCGTGGCGGCCGGAGCGCGGGCGCTGCTGTCCCTGGTGATTGCGGGGCTTGTGCAGCGTCTGGAGCCGAGGGTCTACCAGGAGGCCGGACTGAGGCTGATGCGTGCCGGTTCGCGGACGGAGATGGCCGTCTACGACGATCCGGGCTTCGCAGACCGGTACGAGCAGGCTGAGCGGGGGGTGGAAGAGGCGCAGGCCGCGCTCGGGCAGGCGCAGCATGTCGTGTCGGCGGTGGCGGGGCTGGTGGCGGCGGCGGTCGTGGTGGGGGCGCTGTATCCGTTGTTGCTGGTGCTGCTGGCGGCGGGGGCGGTGCCGAGGGTGTGGGCGGCGCTGCGTGCGGAGCGAATCACGTATACGTCGATGGCGGACATGTCGAGGGACCGGCGGGTGCTGTACGTGCTGCGGTGGTGGCTGGTGGGGCAGGAGCGGGCGGATCAGGTGCGGACGGACACGGTGGCGCCTGTGCTGCTGGAGCAGTACCGGCGGGCTGGGCTGCGGGTGCGGGCGACGACGGACCGGGCGGTGGCGGCGCGGCTGCGGGTCGGCGTGGTGGGGGCGCTGGTGTCGGGGGTGGGGACCGGGGTGCTGTGGGCGGCGCTGCTGGGCCTGGTGGTCACCGGCCGGGTCAGTACGGCGGTGGCCGGGACGGCGGTCCTGGCCCTGCGGGAGGCGGGCTTTGCGGTGCAGAGCCTGGTGACGCAGGGCAGCGCGCTGATGCTGTCCGGCTTCTTCATGGACGACTGGGACCGGTTCGTGAAGGCTGCGGACGAGCAGCGGGTGGATCGTACCCGGGGCCGGCGCGAGCCGCAGCGGCCCGGAAGGATCAGCCTGGAGGAGGTGGTGTACCGGTATCCGGGGGCGGAGGAGGACACCTTGCGCGGGGTCGACTTCGAGGTGCGCGCCGGGGAGGTGGTCGCGGTGGTCGGTGAGAACGGGTCGGGGAAGTCCACGCTGATGAAGCTGCTGTGCGGGCTGAACCTGCCGACCGGCGGCGCGGTGTGCTGGGACGGTGTGCCGGTGGACGAGTACGACGCGGAGGCGCTGTGGCGGCTGTGCGGGGTGGTCCCGCAGGAGTTCGCGCGGTGGCCGATGCCCGCCCGGGAGAACATCACCCTGGGCCAGCCGGACGGGGATGGGGACGCGGCGGTGTGGCGGGCAGCGAAGGCGAGCGGCGCGGACGAGGTCATCACCCGACTGCGGTCCGGTCTGGACACACTGCTGGCGAAGGAGATGTGGGGCGGCCAGGCTCTGTCGTCGGGGCAGTGGCAGCGGATCGCACTCGCGCGGGCCCTGCACCGCGGCCGCGGTCTGCTGGTCCTGGACGAGCCGACGTCCGACATGGACCCGCGCGGCGAACACACCACATTCCAGCGACTGCGGGATGCCGCCGACGGCGCCGCCGTGGTGCTGGTGACCCACAACCTGGAGAACACCCGGGTCGCGGACCGGATCTACGTCATGGAACACGGCCGGGTGATCCAGCACGGCACCTGGGACGAACTCGCCGAAACCGAGGGGGTATTTCGAGAAATGTTGATGTTGCGTACGGACCGGCCGGCGGCGGCCGGGGCGTCGCTGCCCCGGCCGCTGCCGGTCACCGGGAACGGGTCGTGACGTGCTGCTCGGCGGTGCCCTTGGTGAGCAGGTCAGCGACCGCCTGCGCGATCGGGTAGCCAGTCCCGTACTGGATGAACGAGAACTGACCGTTGGGATTCGCTTCCAAGAACTGCCACTCGCCGTCCGCGTCGACCATGAAGTCGAAGGCGCCATAGAGCAGGCCGAAGGCGGCGAGATAGCGGAGAACACCGTCGCGGATTTCGTCGGGCACGTCGATCGGGGTGTAGGCGATCCGGCTGGTGCGCTGGTAGGCCCGCCAGTCCGCGACCTCGCCGTCGCGGCCCGAGGGGGAGTCGATCCGAGCGCCGAACAGCTGCGTGCCAACCACGATCAGCCGCACTTCGTACTGCGGCACGATCAGCCGCTGGAACTGGCACAGGGCCTGCGCCACGGTGTCGTCCACCTCGTCCGGTGGGACCTCCCAGGTATAGACGATCAGGGGGTGCCCCGGAGCATTGTCCGCGTCCCGCTGCGGCACGCCCCGCAGGGTCTTGACCACCGACCTCTCCTCCGCGACGAACCCGCGCGCTTCGGCCGGGGAGTTGGTGATGAGGGTGGTGGGGACGCGCAGGCCGCTGGAGTGGGCGGTGGAGAGTTGGAGGGGTTTGAGGCTCGCGGTCCGATTGAGGTCGGGTCGGTTGAGCCACAGCGCGTCCAGCGAGTACAGCACGCCGTAGAGGCCCTCGTAGCATTCGTTGGACGCCCACTCGGCATCCTCGGGCCGCATCCCCGGCGCGCCGGCCTGCGGCGGGTTCGGGCGCCGGTTGTAGACGGCCGTCACCTCGGCCAGATCCACCTCCCGATGCGCGGCTCTCAACCTGCCGCGCCATCTCCCCTGCTCGAACCGTCCGCTCATCTCGACGCCATGCGGGAGGTCCCCCGGGTCCATGCGGACCACGGGGGTTCCCGCCTCACCCAGAGCCCGGACCACCAGGTCGGCGGTCGGGTCCAGGTCACGGGTGAGGAGCAGGATCATCTAGTCGGTGTCTTCCGTGTTGATCGCGGTCGTGGTGTGCGCGGTGGCCGCCAGGGCCTCCGCGTTGGTGTCCAGCAGCGGCACGCCGCCCAACTCGGACAGCTGCGTCACCGGGTTGAAGGTGACGCCGCTGAGCAGCGGCCCGTCCTCGAACGGATAGGGCCCAGAGCGCCTGAGCGCGAACATGGTGGTCCTCCTCGGGAGCTGGTCGCGGCGAGTGCCGCGGCTTCCAGAGTCCACCCGATCGAACCCGGTGGGAACGGCAGATTGGGTAGGCAGATTACGCACCCCGCCCCCCGCCCCCGCGCCCCGAGATCCGCCGGAGCAACCCCATCCGATGACTGATCAGAGGAACGAGTTGAACGCCAACGACGCCTTACGACACGCCCGGACCATCCGAGGCTGGACGCAGGACCAGACCGCCCGGAAGGTCCGCACCTGGCTCACCGACCACGACCGTCCGGCCGCCCCCGGCTTCGACGCCCAGACCGTCTCCCGCCTCGAACGCGGCGTCATCCGCTGGCCCCGCTCCGACATCCGCGCAGCCCTGCGCGCCGTCTTCGACACCAACACGGACACAGCCCTCGGCCTCAGCCCACGACGAGCCCGCGCCTCCCGCACCCCCACCACATCCGCCCCGGGCAGACCACAGCTCCAATCGGCCACAACGGTTCCCGCCCATACCTGGACACCAACCCCTAGGCTGGACCGCATCGGACGGGAGGACGGTGAAGATTCCTTGCGGCGACGGAAGCTGCTCGCGGGCCTAGCCGCCACAGCCACGAGTACCCCTCTCACCGGTACCGGAACGGCCCACGCCGGCGAGGCCCAGCTCGGGGAACTGATCGTCACCCGCGTCCGCGACGCCCTCCTCGGACCCGCCCCAGCCCCCACGAGCCCGCCCGCACCGGCACTCGCCGCGGACCTCACCCGCGCACGGGCCGACTTCGACTCCTGCCGCTACGCCGCTCTCGCCGTCCGGCTGCCCCGCCTCATCCACACCATCCGCGCACTCAGCACCCTCACCACCCCGGATCACTGCACCCTCCTCGCCGAGGCATACCTGCTGGTCACCCGTACGCTGGTGAAGCAGGACTCGATCCAGCTGGGTTGGCTGGCCGCAGACCGTGCCCGCCAGTTCGCGGAGGCCGGCGGCAACGTCCTCACTATCGCGGAGGCGGCCGGGCAGACATCTGTGCTCGCCAGGAAAAGCGGCTGGCACCGCGAGGCCCTGTCGATCGCCTTGACGGCCGCGGACCACCCCGGCCTCCGCACAGCAGGACGCGCCGGGACCGCCGCAAAGGGACGCCTGATCCAGAATGCGTCGTACACGCTCGCGCGCCGGGGCGACCGGGACGGAATGCGAGCACTGACCGACGAAGCCGCCGCCATCGCCCACGAACTCGGCGACACCGCCCTGCTGCGCGACCACGGCGGCGGCTTCACCCCCCTCACCGTTCAACTTCACCGCGTCAGCGCCGAAGTTCATGCCGGAGACCCCCTGACCGCGCTCGCCGCAGCCTCCGCGATCCCCCTGGACGCGCTGCCCAGCCTCGAACGCCGCTCCCGCGCGCTCGGCGACATCGCCCTCACCTACGACAGCCTCGGCCGTCGCACTGACTGTCTGAACGCCCTTCTCGGGGCAGAACGCCTTGCTCCGCAGGAGACGCACGCCCGGCCAGCCACCAAGTCCCTGATCGTCAACCTGCTGGCTTCTGGACCCACCTCGACGGAACTACGCGGCCTCGCCGAACGAAGCGGCGTGGACTGAACCACAGCTCCGCCCGCCTCGGCCCTTCGATGAAGCCACCGGGCTACGGGACGGTGGGGGCGACGGCGCGCACGAGAGCCGTGACCTGATTCAGGGGCGTGGGCGTCAGGCCGGTGCTCTCGGCCTCCCGGACCACCTGCCGACCGAGCTCCCGGGCCGGGGACGGGAGAATGCGGTACCCCAGTGCCGAACGGGAGCCGATCATCCACCGTTCGAGCTCATCCGCACGGCGCCGCAGCGTCGCCCCGTCGCTCCCGCGAGGGGAGCGTGGCTGAGCTGTTCCACGACGACGACGGCCGCCTTCAGGCGGTCGGCCAACTGGTGGAGGTCTGCGACGATGCTGGCCACCTCCGCTTCCCGGTGGACGGGAGGAACTTTCAGCGGCCCGTCCATCAGCCCGAGGGAGTCGACCACGAGGAGGTCGAGGCGGCCGTGCTGTTGGAGCGCGGCGGCACAGGAGCGCTCGATGTCGGCGACGGTCGGCGTGTCACTGTCGCCGCACAGGAAGAGCAGGCGGCCGTGTTCGCGATCACGGGCTGCGAAGCTGCGGACCAGTTCCTGCTCGGTCTCGTCCAGTTCGCGCTGCCGGACCTTCTCGGTGAGGACCCCGGTCTCTGCGGAGATCACCCGGTGCAGCAGATGCGCGTTCGACATCTCCAGAGAAACGACTCGGGCCGGGCGCCCCTGGCGAAGGGCGCAGTCACGGGCGATGGAGAGCGCCAGCGTGGATTTCCCCATGGCGGTGCGCGCGGCGATCACCGTGAGCTGTCCGGGGCGCAGTCCGTCGCCGAGGAGGGCGTCGAGGTTGGTGAGGCCGGTACGGACGCGGGGTGGGGGTTCGGCTGGTTGACGGTATGCCGGTGGCTGCCTGACGACGGTGTCGTGTCGGGTGGTGGCCACGACGTGGAAGACGTCGGCCTGCTCTAACTCGTAGCGCCAGCCCTTGCTGTAGCCGTAGCCCGCGTCCGCGGTCACCCAGCGAAACGGGACCCGGTCGTCGATCGCGCGGCGGACCATCGCCCTCGCGAGCTGGACTTTGGTGGCGAACTCGACCTCGTCACCGATCCCCGCCTCCCGACAGCGCTCACGATCATCCGTCCAGGACTTCGGCAGGTAGAGGGCCCGGTCGATCAAGGTCCGACCCCGCTCGCCGGAGTAGGCGAGGAAGACTCCGACCTGGCAGTTCTCGGTCCGGCCAGCGGTTCCAGAGTATTGCCGCTGGACGCCTGCCGACCGCACACCCTTCTTCAGGAACCCGGTGTCGTCCACGATCAGCACCGCACCCGGATCGCCCAAGCGCTCGACGACGTACTCGCGCATGTCGTCGAGCACCCCGTCCGCGTCCCAATCGATGCGGTTCAGCAGCCGCTGGATCCGGTCCGGACCACCGTGACCGGCCTCCTCCGCCACCGTCCAGCCGTTCTTGCGCTCCAAGACCGCCAGCAGGCCACGCATGTAGGCCAGCGCCGACTCCCGCGACTCGCTCCGCGCGAACCTGTGAGCAAACCGCTCATGCAGCCCAGCCAGCCCGTCCGACCAGCAACGAACATCGACCTCAGATACGTCCCCACCCATGAACAACCCAACGAGCGAACCCAACAACCGTCACGGTAAGCACCGTTGCAGTACTAGGCCGGCTACCGTCTGCGTAGTCGGGTAGCCGGCCCCGAGAGGTTTCGTCTCAGTGTCTGGTGACCAGTCGGATGAAGGCGCCCGCCGCGCCTACGGCGAGGAGGATCCACCATTCCAGGTGCAGCAGGTAGGCCAGCCCGGCGATGGAGATCAGTACGCAGTAGGACGCGGCTGCCGCGGACAGCGCGAGCTGAAGCTTGGGAGGGCCTGCCGGGTTGAGGCGAATGAGGATGGCGATCAGGACGGATACCCAGAGGAAGGGCCAGTGGTGGCCGAAGGTCAGGGTGGTGGTGAGGTCGGAGACGAAATCCATCCAGCGGTGCTCCCCGAGGCGGAGATGCACGTCCACGATGCCTTCCATCTCCTTGTCGGAGTCCGTGTTCTCGGCGCGCTCGACAAGCAGCATGAATGTCAGGCCCACGGCATGTGGGATTCCGGTGGTCAGGCCGACGGCTCTGCGACGAAGAACTGTCGCCTGCGGGTGGCCCACCGGGAGGGGCGGTCCCACCGGGAGGGGTGGGAGCGTGGGGGCGGGCGGGTGTCCTGCGGGCCGAGGCGGTACTGGGGGAGGGGTGGATGCCGGCTGTGGAGGTGACCCGGCGGAGTCGTGTTGGTCATCGAGGTTTGGGCATTGCTCATCCATATGGTCAACACCCCTGCTGTGGGCCGAAGTTCGCAAGTGCCTCCCACCCTATGCGTGGTTGCGTGGGGCTTTGGGTGTATCAGCAAAATCCTGCTGGAGGGCTGGCTGGCCACACCTCCTCGATGGCCGTCGCCGACGAGGCCAGTACGTGAAGAACCCCGGCACAGTGCGCGGCCAAGGAACCCCGGTGCCGGGCGCAGGAGCGCGCCCTCGCCAAGCCCGCGGCGCCCTGGCGTCTTCGGGTTCGCCGAACCGCCGGGCGCTGGCACCGTGGTCCTGGCAGGCTGGTCCGCGACCGGCAGCGCGAGAGTGAGGCACCCCTGCATGACCCCCCAACCCTCCTCGCCCCCCGACGACCTGACCATGCTGGACCGGGTCTTGGAGCCCTTCTCCGGGACCTCGCTGCTGACCCTGCTGCGCGCCGCCCTCGACTCCCCGGTCGGTGCCCGCTTCCATGACCACCTCCTCCTGGCCTGGACGCGCGCCCTGTCCGCCGTCGGACGGGAGGGCCGGACCGCGGGCGCCGGTGACCTGCCCGCCGTGCTGTCCGCGGCCGTGCGCTTCGCGGAGCGGGGGGTCACTACGGGCCGGGAGCCGAACAGCCCCGCTGCCCGGGTGCGGTTCACTGTCGACGGGCACCGGCTCCTGGTGCACCCTGGTGACCTCGACCACCCGCTCGTCGTCCTGCGCAGCCTGCGGGAGACCGCGGCCGCCGTCGACGAGTACCTCACGGCGGTGCGCGGGTTCGGTATCGCGGACGTCCTCGACCTGGCGCTCCGGCACACCGATCACGCCGTCACGAGCCTCGCCCCCACCTGGCACGGAGAGCCCGCACCTCCGCTGGACCCGGCCGAGGTCACCGTGACCGACGACCAGGTCACGGCCGCCGCCTCGCTGGGGACCGGCCACCTCACCACCAGCCCGGCCCACAAGCCGGACCGGTCGGCCCTCGCGCTCGCCCATCTCACCCGCGACCTCGCCGACCTGCCCCTCGTCTACGAGCCTGGCCGCGCGCTGCTCGGGCCGGTGCTGCTTGTCACCGTCGACGGTCACTGTGTCCCGGTCCCCGGGTCGACCGCGCTGGAGGCGGCGTGCGTCGCGGCCGCCGGACTCCTCGCGGCCCACCCGCCGCCGCCCGTGGTCCGTGAACGGCTGCACCGCAGCACCATCGCCCGTGTCGCTCGCCTCCTTGGCCTCCCTCACGCGCCCGATGCCGTGGGGGAGGTGTGCCGGATCGGCTCACCGCAGCTCCGGTTGGAGATCGCGGTCGTCGCCACCCTCGGCGGCGACTTGCCCGCCTTGGTGGAGAAGGCGCGCGCCGAGCTGGCGGACAGCCCGCCCGGGACGGCACGGCTCGTCGTCTACGGCGGGCCCGCCTTCCTCGGCCCCGAAGTGGTCACCGACACCCTCATGGTCCACGTGGAGGAGCTTGCCGAGATGCTCGGCGCCGCGGGTGGCGACCTGACGTTGCTGGCGCTGTGGGCCCTGGAACTCACCGGCCACCCCGGGGCCGACGCTGTCGCGTACACGGACGTACTGGACGCCTGGACCGTCTGGCACCGGCGGGCGTTCCTGCTGCCGCCCGGGCCGCCAGAGGAGGGAGTGGTCGTCGTCGGGCCGTGTGGATGGGACGTCTCCTGGGAACGGGCAGCATGGTGGGCGCCGGTGGATGACCTGCTGGACGCGGCCGGCCTCGCCCCGGCGATCGACTGGCCCTACGGCCGGCTCACCGAGGCGCCCGTCGGCTCCGGGCAGTGGGCCGACCTCGCCGGCACCCAGGACGGACAGCGGATCCGCGTGTGCGCCGCGACCTGGCCTTCGCTCGTCATCGTCGCCCAGGTCAACCCCGACCAGAAGGCGCTGCTGGACGAGGCGGCGTTCGCCGGCTTGGCCGACGGTATCCGCGGAACTCTCGCCGGACACCCGCATCCCGCCGATCACGCGACCCTGCCCGCCGGCCGGCCTCTCGTGCTGCGTCTCACCGAGACCATCACCGCCCATCAGCCACCGACCGACGCTCCGTCCGGCGCCTTGCCGGTGATGATCGCCGTGGACGAGGAGCGGGCCCGCGTCGACCTTGCCCTCGGCCCCGACCTGCTGACCGCGCCGCCGCAGGAGCTGCACCGCGCCCTCGGCCTGGTCCTCCACCACACCCTCCACCGCATCCGCACCACCCCCGGTACGACCGCCGAGGATTTCGACACCGCCTGGAACGCCGCCATCCCCGTCCTGGCCTGGTACGCCACCGACCCCCACACCCCTCCCCCCGTCGGCACCGCACCGTTCTTTCTCAGCGGCACACCGCACATCCGCGCCCGCGCCCTGCGCGTGGCCGCCGACGCCGTACGGACCGCCGCCGTCCCCACCGGAACCTTCACCAACCAAGACGCCCTGCACCGGCACGGCCCTGCCCAGCAACTCCTCCACGCACTGGAAGCGGCGCTCGCCGACCAACTCCGCGCCCACCACCCCGATCTGCTGCCCGTCCTGGTCCGCTACCTGAACGCCGCCCTCGCCACCCGCCACCACGGCCGACAGGAGACGACGACCGGCCTCGCCCGCACCGGCACCGACGACTGGGCCAACGAAGCCCTGAACCGCGAGCACGACGGCGCCCACCTCACCGGTCCGCTGCAACTGCTGATCCAGCAAGCCCTCATCACGACGCCCACCGGCACCCGCCCCGCCGACCAGATCGCCGTCGCCGACCTCACCGCCCTGGCCGAACTCGTCTTGCGCACCGCCCTGGTCGCCGTCCCCGCGAGCCGACGCCTGCACGGCGCGACCCTCACCGTCGAGCCCATCGGCCTGTTCACTCTCCGCGACACCACCCCACCACCCACCCCCACGGGCGGGAACGGGCCGGTGCCCGCCGGGTTCGACACCGCGGCCTACCATCGCGCCCGGGACGGGGCGTGGCTCGACCACGCCCGCACCCTGGAGCCGCAGCCCCTGGAACCGGAGGAACTGTTCACCGCCCGCGCGCAGGGCCGTGTCGCCCTCGACTTCACCCCGCTCAACCCGCCCACGGGCAGTACCCTCGCCCAGGCCGACCGCGAACTCCACACGGCGTGGGGCTGCGGGCTCGACGCTCTGGCCGCCGTCCTCGCCACCGCCGCCGACTGGCCCACCCCCACCGACGGCGTCGCCATGGCTTCCCACGACGACCTCACCCGCGAAGCCGCCACCTGGTCCGCACTGCCCGAACCCCACATCCGCGCCGCCATCGACCGCCTCGTCCTCCACCCCGGCAACGCCACCAGCACCCACCCCTACCCCTACACAGAGGTCGAACGCCGCACCCGGCCCACCACCCACCCCCTCATAGGCCACGGCGACCACCTCCTGATCGCGCCCTGGCTCATCCACACCGCCCGGCAGCTCTACGCCACCTCCCTCGCCGACGGACGCCTGCCCCGCCCCGACACTCCGAAGAAGGCCACCAACCTGCTGGACCGCCACCGCCAGCAGCACAACAACCGACTGGAGACCGACCTTGCGCAGGCCGTCTCCGGCGCAGGCTTGGCCCACCGCGCCAACCTCGACACCAAACCGGCCGCCGCTGCCGGCATACCCGGCCTGACCGGCGAGATCGACCTCCTCGTCGCCGACCCCGCCCGCAGACGGCTCTGGGTGATCGAGGCGAAGAACCCACACCGCACCATCGGCGTCCACCACACCGTCAGGCACGTCGGCGACTTCATCACGTACCGCGGCAAGCTCCTCGCCAAGGCCCAGTGTAGGGTCTCAGATTTCATGTCGGAATCTCACGACCGATGTCGGATCAGAGTCGGATGTGACACGGTCTTGAGATTCGCAGGTCATGACGTCAC
>NZ_JBHWIQ010000034.1:0-79921 GCF_042732055.1 Streptomyces sp. NPDC059816 | reverse complement strand
GCCGGGGCCCCCGCCCGCCCCGGGCCGCACGATCACGGGGACGGCGAGGGGGCCGCCCCACGCGCGTTCGCGCGGGTGCGACGCCCGGGGGTGCGGGCCCGGGCGACGCACCGGCCATCAACTCCCGCCCCTGCACGGGGTGGTGGGGCGGGTCGCCCGACGGCGGGGCGCAATGGTGGACTGGTGGGCATGATGCGCCCGCTCGCGAACGTCCTGACGGCCCTCGACCGGTTCCACGCCACCCGTCCCTGGGACCACAACGCCCACTACCACCCGTGGATCCTGCGTCAACTGCCCGCCCGCTACGGGTCCGCCCTGGACGTCGGCGCCGGCAGCGGCGACCTGGCCCGGTTGTTGGCGTCGCGGGCGGGGTCCGTGCGGGGGGTCGACGCCGACCCGGGCATCGTGGAACAGGCCCGGCAGCACACCGCGCCGGACTCCCGCGTGACCTTCACCGCCGGGGACGCCATGGTCGAGCCGGCCGCCGGCCCGTTCGACGTGATCACCTGTGTCGCGGTGATCCACCACCTGCCGTTCGGCGACGCCCTCGCGCGCTTGCGCGGGCTGTTGGCGCCGGGCGGAACGCTCGTCGTGGTGGGGCTCGCCCGACCGCACTCCCCCGTCGACCACCTGCTCGGGACCGTCGCCACCCCGGTGAACGTGGTGATGGCCCTGCTCAAGAACCGGGGCCGCCGGGTGCACCGACCCGTCGCGATGACCGCGAGCACGCGGCCCGCGTCGATGACGTTCGACGAGATCGCCCGGCACGCCCGGCGTGAGCTGCCCGGCGCCCGGCTGCGCCGTCGGCTGTTCTGGCGCTACACCTTGGTCTGGCGCGACCGCCCCGAACGGTGAAGCCGCCGCCCGCGCCCCGACGGCAGCACGCCGGCGACAGGGGCCACCCGTCGGACGGCGACCGGGATCAGACGGCGACCGGGGACGGTTCGCCCAGGCGCGCCGCCGCGGTGCGCCAGGCCGCCGTGACGGCCCGGTGAGCGTGCTCGGTGGCCGTCACCCGGTCGTCCGCCAGGCTCAGCGGCGCACCGAGGTGGACGTGCAGGGCCGGGCGGCGAACCGGCGCGGTGAGCAGGCCCGCGATCTGTTTCACCGGGCCGCCCGACACCAGCCGGCGGGCCCCGGCCTGACCCAGCGGGACGACGGGCGCCCCGGTACTGCGGGCGAGCCGCCACAGCCCGCTGCGGAACGGGCCGGGCCCGACCTCCCCGGGGTCCCGTCGCAGCGGAAGGCCGCCCTCCGGGTAGATCAGCACCAGCCGGCCGTCGGCGAGGGCCGCCGCGGCCCCGTCGAGCGCCTGTGCGGCCCGGGGGCCGCCCCGGTGCACGGGGACGAAGCCTTCCCTGGTCAGGGCCGCGCCCAGCACCGGTATGCGCCACAGACCGGCGGTGGCGAGGACCGCGGGCCGGACACCGAGGCGGTGCAGGGCCGCGAGGACGACCGCCGGGTCGCTCAGCGAGGTGTGGTTGGCGACGATGATGCTGCCCGGCCGCAACACGGCGTCCGGGTCCGCGGTGACCGTCAGACGGGCGAAGGCCGGGACGGCGACGGCGGCGATGTGGCTGAGCATGAACGGGTCCCTCCCCTGGTGCGTGGGCCACATCATCGCCGGGCGCCGGGCCGGCCCACGTGAGTAGCGGTACTCAGATCCGCCCCCACACCCGCCCCCGGGGTCACAGCATCAGGACGACGGCTCCCCACAGCACGGCCAGCGTCACGACGACCGGCCCCAGCGGCATGCCCTGTTCCCGGGCGTCGGCGACCTCGGTGGGCCGCAACTCCGGGTGGTCGAGGAGGGCCCGCAGCGAGTCCGCCGCCCTCCTCGCGGCCGAGGTGCCGCCGCGCCGGCCCCGGAGCGTCCCGAGCCCCACCGGGGACAGCTCGATCTCGGAGCCCCCCTTCAACTCGACGGTCAGGGCGTCGGCGCGCTGGTGCACGTCGGTGACCTCCGTCCACGGCACGTGCCGCACCCGCCAGGGCCCACAGACCCAGACGCCGTTCCGGTCGGCGGTGACGCGCCAGTTGAGCGCGGTGGACACCGAGTGGACGAGCCAGGGCACACCGAGCAGCAGGAAGATCCACTGCCAGGAGAAGCCGCCGTCGAGGAGGACCCACATGCCGCCGCCCTGGAAGACGAGGAGGAAGAGCCCGAGGCCGCGCGAGACCCGGTCGGCGGACCAGGTGAGGGGCTGCGGTCCGGGCGCGAGGGAGAGCGCGGCCACGGCACGGGCCCGGGCTGCGGGGTCCGAGCTGCCGCGACGGGCCTGGCCGGCACCGGGCCCCCGGCCCTGCGGCGGCGGGAAGAGTCCGGGAACCGCCGGCTTGACGGGCGTCACGCTGCGCTCCGCCTCCACCTCGCCGTCGTCCCCGTCACAGGGTGCCAGGAAGGCGATCTCGCCGCCCGCGTAGGGGGCGCCGAAGAGCACGGCTTCGCGCAGTGCGGACGGCGGAAAGACACCGCGCAAGGCCGCGACCAACTCCTGCTCCTGTTCCTCCAGCTTCTGCCGCGCAGCGGCTTTCTCCGCCTCGGTCAGGTGGGGGTGTTCGCCGTCCGGGGCCCCGTGCTCGTCGGGGTCGTCGTCCGAGTCGGAGGTGAACAGGGAGTTGAAGCTCAGGACCGGCTGCGCGGCGCTCAGGTCGTCGGCGGCGTAGACCCAGGTGCGCCCGTCCTCGTCGCCCTCGCGCACGAGGACCCTGAGGACCGGGAGCCGTGTCGTGTCGAGGCGGCGCTGGCGTCGGTGGCCGGCCATCCCGTTGGAGAGGAACGCGAGTCCCGGGACGGCGGTGGCGAGGAGCAGCAGCTCCCAGCCGAAGACGTCGTACGGCTCGGCCACCAAACGGGTCCAGTCACCGTCGACCGCCAGGACGACGGTGCTGCCGACGGGGTAGTCCTCGGGGAAGACCGTGTCGACGGTACGGGTGGCCCCGTCGGGGAGGGCCACGGTCAGTTCGGAGACGTCCTCGTCGGCCACGTCGACCCCGGTGACCTCCGCGGCCACCCGGGTGGCGTTCGCGGCCCGGTCCTCGTACCCACTGGCGACCTGTTCGGCGCTCCAGAACGCGAACACGGCGACGGCGAGCAGGACGGAGGCGAGCACGAAGGAGAACCTGCCCCGACGGAAGTCCCGTGCCTCGGGGGGCAACGGGTGCCGCAGGTCTCCGGCGGCCTCCTCCGCGAGGGTCCGCTGGCGACGCGCGGCGGCGAGCCGGTGGGCGAGGCCGGTGACCGCGAAGGCGCCGGCCGCGAGCAGGAACAGGTCTTCGGGGCCCTCCACGAGTGCCGTGAACCCGCTGTCGGCGACGGCTCCGGCCACGGTCAGCAGGAGGCCCGGGAGGGCGAGCCGGGGCTGACGCCAGATCCAGTACAGCGTCAGCAGTCCGAGGACGGAGAGCGTCACGGACGTCCAGGACGTGCCGCAGGGCTGGTCCGCGGTGCACACCTCGTCGGGGGCGGCGGCTATCGACCAGACGATGCCCGCGACGAGCGCGGCCACGGCCCACAGCGGATGCGACCAGCGGGCGGGGACGGCGGCCGACCAGCGCGCGGTGTCGGCCGTGCGCCAGCTGCGGGCACCCTCCGGTACGCGGTCCGGCGGCAGGAGAAGGGGAAGATCGCTCACGTTCGTATTATCGTGCGCCGTCCGTTCGGTCCCGGCGGCGGCCCTCCTCCGCGGTCGTGCGGGGCGCCGGAGCCGGTGGCACGCCACGGCCCGCCGGAGTGCGTGGCGCACTCCGGCGGGCCGGCTCCCCCGACTCGCACGACCGCTGTACAGCGGGCCGGCGAGCGCCCCCGTGCGCTACGGTCCAGTGACCACCAGGCCCTTGACCCGGGACCAGCCAAGGGTGTCGATCTTGCCGAACAGCTTCTTGATGTTGGTGTGTTGGACCTTGATGCAGCCCTCGGAGTTGTAGTCCCGGTAGCCGTCCCAGCGCTCGGACTCGATGCTTCCCTGACCGCCGTTGGGCTTCATCTCGCTGTGGATGAACAGCGCGGTGCGGGTGACGGCCCCCGCGCCGCTCCTGCACTTCTTGTCGGACACCTTGATGACGTAGCCGTTGATGATCCCGTCGAAGTTCGTCCGGTGGAACTCGATCTTGTACTTGCCGTTGGGCAGCCAGCCCTTGTTGAGTGCGCAGGCGTTGCCGTTGACTCCGGAACCCGCCCGGTAGTGCGCGATCGTCCGGTCCGCGGCTCCGGCGACGCTCTGCATCAGGTGGAGCCTGGAGTTGTTGTACGGGGTGGTCGTCCGGTCGGAGTCGGTGTCCTTGAGCTTGACGAACTTGAGGTAGTAGCTGGGCGCCGCCGCGGCGACCTGACGCTCGGCGGACGCGGGGGCCGCCCCCACGTTCTGGGCCCCGGTCAGGATCAGTACGGCTCCCAGTGCGGCGCTGACGGCGGCTCTCGTGGGCTTGGACGCGATCTGCACGGCCTGTCTCCCTAGGTCGGCGGGTGGTGACGGTGGGCCTCGCCCCGGAGCGAGCGCCCCGTGACGACACCGCAGACCCTGCCGTGCGGGCCTTGCGAACAACCTTCGGAGAACCTGACATCGCAGGTGGGACGGGAGAACGCACCCGCACCTGCGCTCGTGGCCGTCAGCCCTCGTCGGCCGTGAGCAGGGCGACGGCCGTGCTGACGAGACGGTCGTCCGTCTGCGGGGTCCGGTGGGCGGCCACCCCCGAGCGGAACAGGGCCGCGCCCTCGATGAGCATCACGAAGACCTCGGCGCGGGCCCGGCACTCCGCTTCGGCCAGGGCCGGGCGGCGACGCCGCAGGTGGGCGGCGACCTGGCCGCGGTAGGCGGCGTAGAACGCCCGGACGGCGTCGGCGACGGTGGTGTCGACGGCCGCCAGGGCCCAGAGTTCGGTGAACAGCCGGACCAGGGCGGGGTCGTCCTGGTCCGCCAGCAGTGCCCGTACCAGGCTCGCCGGTTCCGGCCCGGCCGGGTGCGGCGACTCGGCCAACAGCGGACCCAGCCGCTCCAGGGAACGGCCAAGGACCCGGTCGAGGACGGCGGCCACCAGGTCGGAGCGGGTGGGGAAGTAGTACTGGAGGTGTCCGAGCCTGACCCCGGCCTCGGCGGCGACGGCCCGCACGGAGAGTTCCGCGTAACCGGAGGCGAGCAGGACCCGCTCGGCGGCGTCGAGGAGTTCGTTGCGCCTGCGTGCGCCCTTGCCGGTGTTGGTGGGACGCGGGGCCGGGCCGTCCGTCATGCCGCTCGTTCCTCTCCCGTGCCCGCCGTGGCGGTCGTCTCCAGACGGACACCGTACTCGGCGAGCCGTTCGGCCAGAGCGTGCGGGAGCGGGGTCTGTTCGGGGAAGGTGACCCCGGCCCGGGCAGGGGCGCCGTCTGCGCCGAGGACCCGGGCGAGCGCCAGGGCACCGCCGACTGCCGTGAGGTGGGCCTGGCCCGCGGGGTCGGTCACGGTCGCGGTCAGGGTGCGGCCCCCGTGGGCGACCTGGACGCTGAGGGCTGCGGTGCCGCCGTCGCCGGGCGCGTAGAGCAGGGACCGGCGCACGGCGGTGAAACGTTCGCCGCGCGCCCAGCGGAAGAAGCCGAGCCGCTTCGCGACGAGCAGCGCGGAGGTGGAAGCGGCGGAGCTGAAGCCGATGCGGGTGACCGCGGTGGTCGTGCCGAGCGTCAAGGGCAGGGTGAACTGTTCGGGGGTGTCGATCCGGGCGACCCGGAGGTCGGCGGCGCCCACCCGGACGGTGCGGGTGTCGGCCAGCGGCATCACGGTGCGGCGGCGCCCGTTCTCGACCACCTCGAAGTCGAGTCCGAGCCGGTCCATGAACGCGACCGAGTCGATGCCTGCCCGGTCCTGCTGGTCCCAGCGGATGGCCACCTCCACGGTGTCCGCGCCGCCGAGGGACCCGGCGAGGTCGGCGACCGCGAGGCTGGTGACCCCGCCCATCCACGCCGAGGACAGGAGCACCGGCGAGGTGGGCCTCAGCAGCGCGGCGACGGTGGCCGCCCGTTGGACCCGAGCGGTCCAACGGGCGAGGTCCACGTAGGGCACGCCCGCGCGGACGGCGGCCCGCAGCACGCGGTCGTCGGGGTCGTTGACGACCGTGACCACCGCCCGCACGCGGGCGGTGACGGGCTGCGGTGCGGTGAGGTCCCAGCGGATCAGTCGGGCGCCGGTCTCCCGGGCCAGTTCCTCCCCGCGCGTCACGGTCCGCCCGGCCAGCAGCAGGGGCCACCGGGATGCCGTCATGCGGGCCAGTTCCGCGCCGACGGTGCCGTAGCCGCCGACGAGGAGGACCGGGCCCTCGGGGTCATGGGTCAGTTCGTCCTGGGGTTGCTCGTTCACCTGGGGTTGCTCGTTCATGGAACCCACTATAGGTCATCTGACCTAAAACAGCGGATGCTCGACTCCACCGCCCTGACCAGGGCGAACGCACTGCGCGGGGCCGCCCTCCGATCGACTTCGGAGAACGACCCCGCGCAAGGGCCACCCGCGAGGGTCAGATGCGCACCCACAGCACGTAGACGTCGGGCCTGGTCGGGAACTGGTTGCACTGGTACAGCAGGCCCCACAGGTTCTTGCCCGCCTGCCCCGCCGCATCGCACTCCGCGTACGAGGAGTGGTGGCTGCGCGGCTGGAAGTACGGGTCCGCGGAGGCGGGGGGCGCCGTGGCGAACAGCAGCCCCGCAGTGGCGACAGCGGCTCCGGCGAGCACACTCAGACGTCTCAGCATTAACACAACTCCCTTGTCTCACAACAGAAGTGATGTGCCATCAGAGGCCACGGGAGAAGCCCCACCCCCTACTTCCCCCGGCGGCCAGGGAGCAACGTAGCCCCACCCCCGACACCGCACAAGAGGTCTGGACCAGCAGGGTTTTACCAGGTGGGCGAGCGACCCGGCCGATCGAACGCCCCGTTCCGGTCCGACCGGACCGGGGCGGGGCCGCCGGCACGTGGTGGTTACACGGACAGCCCCAGGGTCAGCAGGAGCCGGCGGGCCCGGTTCTCCCCCCGCAGCAAGGCGTCGGTGAGGGGGCCGGTGCCGTCCCCGGGGACGAGCGCGTCGGCGTAGGTGTCGACGTCCCGGTCGTCCGTGCCGAGTTCATGGCCGTACTGCTCGACCCCACGTCGCACCATGAGGTAGTCGGCGCCCAGTGCGTGCAGTCGGGCGCCACCGGCGAACCGGTCGGCCGGCGCGGTCGGGGCACCGGAGGCCGAACGCCCGGGCCCGGCGAGCGCGAGGTGCGGATAGCGCTGCGCCACCTCGTAGGTGGCCAGGACGGCCAGCAGCAGGTGCTCGGTGCCCGCCGCGCCGCCCGACGAGCGGGCCAGGCGCGCGGCGTCGATCCTGGTCCAACTGATGGGCGCCTCAGCGAGGTTCGCACCCCTGGCGAGGCGCAGCAGCAGGCGCCGCCACAGGGAGTTGGCGTCCGGGGAGCAGCGACCCAGAAGGGTGTCGCGGGTGGGCCACAGATGGTGGTGGAGCCCGTCGTCGGCCGGCCTGGTGTCCCGTTCGTCGAGCCGGCGGACGACGTCGTCGACGGTGGCGCCGCAGGTCGTGAGCATTTCCGTGGCCCGGTTGCCCCGGTCGGCGAGGACCCCGCGCAACAGGTGTTCCTGGGAGTACTCGTCGGCGCCCTCACGACGGGCCAGGTCCATCGCGTGGATGAAGGCGCGGGCGGCGGCACCCGACAGTCTGCGGCGCCGGTCCCCGTCGGAGCCGAGCAGGTCCAGCGAGCCCACGGCGTGTTCGACGTCGTCCGTGCTCGTCCAGACGGCGGCGCCGTCGTGGTGGTCGCGCAGGACGGCCATCGTGGCGGTGGCGGTGACGCCCGCGAGGGCGAGGGCCTTGTTGGTGGTGCTCCGGCCCGTGGTCAGGGCGGCGAGCAGGTTCTCCGTCCCGATGGTGTTCGCACCCTCGACGTGGTCCGGCAGCGATCCCCACGCGGCTCCCAGCACTCCGGCGACCCGCCAGTGCGCCCCCAGCTGTGTCGTCGGCTGCGTCTGCGGCTTCGTTCCTTCGTCACTGGTCATGGGGCGATCCTGCCGATCAAAGGGGCGCCGGCGCGTCCTCCGTTCGTCGTCGTCCGGCGCGACGTTCCGCTCGCACCGGGCCGGTGCTCCGCCCCGGTGCACGGCGGTGGTGCCGAGCCACGGACGCGCAGTCGCACCTCACCGACCGACGAAAGTCGACGGGCACCGCACCGAAGGTCGAAGGCGCGGCGCCAGGGGTCGGGTCGGGGGGGCAGGGGTCGGGGGTTCAGGTGCCGAGGCCGGCGTCCCGCGCGAGGAGCGCCGCCTGCACCCGGTTGTCGCACTCCAACTTGGCGAGGATGCGACTCACATAGGTCTTCACGGTGGCCTCGCTCATGTGGAGGCGCCGTCCGGTGTCGGCGTTGGAGAGCCCCTCCCCGAGCAGTGCGAGGACGTCCCGCTCCCGGTCGCTGAGCTGGGCGACCCGTGCGCGGGCCGCGCCGCCACGGGCCGCCGTCCGGTCGGAGGCCAGTTGGTCGACCACGTGCCGGGTGGCAGCCGGGGACAGGTAGGCGTCGCCGGCCGCCGCCGCCCGCACCGCGCCGATCAGTTCGGCGGGGGCGGTGTCCTTGAGCAGGAAGCCGGCGCCGCCGGACTCCAGGGCGCGCAGTACGTTGTCGCGTTCCCCGAAGGTGGTCAGGATGATCGCCCGTACCGCCGGCGCGGCCCTGCGGAGTTCACCGAGGGCGGCGAGTCCGTCCATGACCGGCATCTGGATGTCGAGGAGCACCACGTCCGGGGCGTGGGACAGGGCCAGATCCACGGCCTCCCGGCCGTTCGCCGCCTCCGCCACGACCTCGATCTCCGGATCGGAGGTCAGGATCAGCCGGATGCCCGCCCTGATGAGCGGCTCGTCGTCCGCGATGACGACCCTGACCCCTGGCCCCGCCATGTACTCACTCCACCCTGCCGACACCCCGGTTCCGGGCTCGGCTACAACGTGACCTCGAACGACTTCTTTTCGATCAGTCTGCCGTCTTTGAAGCAGAACCGGAAAACCGCCTCTGTGTCCCAGCTGCTGCTCGTTTCCGATGACACGAGGGTGAGGCAGGTGGCCCCCGCGGGTTCGGCGGGGGCCTCCTTCTTGCCGTCCAGGCCCGTGTGCAGGAATCCGTCCCCGCTGGGAAGCCGGTCGCGCACGGTGTGCTCCGACGTCCCGATCCGTATCGCCTCGTAGGTCGACCGGTCGACCATCTCCTCGGTGGCCGACCGGAACAGGAGGATTCCCCCCACGACGACCACGGCCAACCCGGCGACCACGACGGCGACGGAGATGCCGCAGCCCAGCCCGAACCCGCTGACCCGGCGCACCGGCTGCGGCGACCAGCCCCCGGGGGCGCCCGCAGGGGGCCCGCCGCCACCCGGCCACGGCGCGGCCGGGCGACCGGACGGAGGGCCGAAGGGCCCCGAGCCCTGGGCACCGGGGGGCGGGGGGCCGCCGAGGGGGACGTCGGCCGGCGCGGGGGACGGTCCGGCGGGCTCCGCGGTGCCGTAGGGCAACACCCCGGCGACCCGGAACCCTCCCGCGTCGGCGGGGCCGGCGTGCACGATGCCGCCGACCAGCCGGGCCCGCTCCCGCAGCCCGGTCAGGCCCTGTCCACCGCTGACGACCTCGTCGGCGGGCTGCTGGGCGGCACGGTCGCTGACGACCTCGACGACCAGGGAGTCCGGTTCGTAGCGCAGCGCCACGTCGATCGCGGCGCCCGGCGCGTGCTTGAACGCGTTGGTGAGGGCCTCCTGCACGATGCGGTACGCGGCGTGCCCGACGGCGGCGGCCACCGGTCGCTCCTCGCCGGCCCGCCTCAGCCGGACGGTGCTGCCGGCCCGCTGGGCGTCCGCCACCAGGGCGTCCAGGCCGGCGATCCCGCGGGCTGCGGGACCCGCTCCGTCCACCGGGGGTCCCGCGATGCCGTCCCGCAGGATGCCCACCACCTCGCGCAGCTCGTGCATCGCGGTCACGGACGCGTTGCGCAGCACGCCGACCGCCTCCCGCTGGCGCGGGGTGAGACCGGGATCGACTTCCAGGGCTCCGGTGTGCACGGAGATCAGCGCCAGTTGGTGGCCGAGGCTGTCGTGCATGTCCTGGGCGATGCGCTGGCGTTCGAGCAGCCGTGCCTGGCCGGCGATCATCTCGCGTTCCCACAGGAGCTGCGCATTGCGGTCGTGGAGGGCGTGCAGCAAGGTGCGGCGCTGGCTCCAGTAACGTCCGGCGAGCCCGGGGACGACGACCGTCGCGACATAGGCGAGGGTGCCCAGCATCAGGAGCGCGACGGGGGACCGTAGGGACCAGATGCCCAGGTCGGCGATCCCGACGGCGATGTAGAGCACGTACGAGAGTCCGAACGCGGCCAGGGCGCGACCCGCGACGGCGATGCGCCGCCCCGCCGACCAGGCGATGAACGACTCCATGACCGCGAAACCGCCGAAGAGCGCGCCCAGCACGCCCATGACGACCAGCACGGTGGCGGGCAGCCGCCGCCTGAGCAGCCACAGCACGAAGGCCCCGGCCGCGGTCGCGGCCATGGAGAGCGCACTGGCGTCGAGCAGTTCCTCGGTGCCGGCGGCGAGCAGGGCCATCGCCAGGGCGACGAGGAGTTCCCTGGCCGGTCCCCGCCCGGCCACCGGCAGGGCGCCCGGCGCGGTCAGTCCGGGTTCGGGGGCGGTCAGCCAGCCCCGGACGGCTCGGGCCAGGGGCCGGATCCTTCGTACGACGTTCACGACAGCACCCTAGGCGGGCGCATCCGACGGTCACCGCCCACTTTCGTCCCCGTCCGCTTCGACGAACGTCTCGTCGTGGTGAGAATGACCAGCGCGGTCCGTCCGGCCGCGTCCACCAGCAGGAGGAGGTCCGCATGCTGTTCACGAAGCAGACGTTGGAGGGCATCCGGGACGGCACCGTCACCCTCGCCTTCCGCAGGTGGAAACGGGTGGCCGTGCGGCCCGGCGCCCGGCTGCGCACCGCCGTCGGGCTGGTCGAGATCGGGGAGGTCACGCCGATCACGGACGCGGAGGTCACCGCGGACGACGTCCGGCGGGCCGGCCACTGCTCGGTGGAGGCGTTCTGGGCGCAGCTCGCCCGCCACCCCGGGGGCGCGCTGCACCGGATCGGGCTGCGGTACGCCGGTGCCGACCCCCGGGTGTCCCTGCGTGAACGCGCCGACCTCACGGGCGGCGAGCTCGACGCGGTACGGGACCGGTTGGCGCGCATCGACGCCGCCGCCCGACGGGGTCCGTGGACGGCTGACGTCCTCCGGTTGATCCGGGACGAGCCGGGCACCCCCGCCGCGGTGCTCGCCGAGCGGCTGGGGCGCGACCGGCCCGCGTTCAAACGGGACGTGCGCACGCTGAAGGAGCTGGGCCTCACGGAGAGCCTGGACGTCGGCTACCGACTGTCGGCCCGCGGCCGGGCCGTGACCGAGGCCCTCCGCCCGGCCGACGAACACGGAACCGGTACGGGGTGACGCAGGTCACGCCCGGGTGTCCCGTGATCGCCGGTAACGATCGGCCCGCCCGCACCACTTCCCGGTGTGAGAGAGACCCGGAGGGACGGAGGTGCGGGCGGTGGCCGATGATGCGGACCGCTTCACCGCAATGTACGACGCCTGTCGCGGGCGGGTGTGGGCCTATGTCGTGACCAGGGCGGGCCGACAGATCGCGGACGAGGTGGTGAGCGAGACCTTCACGATCGCCTGGCGGCGTTGGGAGGACGTACCGCCCGATCCGCTGCCGTGGCTGTTGGGGGTGGCGCGCAACGTCCTGCGCGACACCGTGCGCGCGGAGGTTCGGCGGGCCTCGTTGGCGGCCGAACTACAGGACTGGGCCGCACGCTCCGGCCAGCAGGGCACGGGCGACATCGCCGAGGACGTGGCGGACCGCAGCGCGTTGCTGGCCGGGCTGGCCGCGTTGGCGGACGAGGACCGCGAAGTCCTGGTGCTCGCCGCGTGGCAGGGCCTGACGCCCGCGCAGGCCGCACGGGTGGTCGGTTGTTCCGCGGCGACCATGCGGGTGCGGCTGCACCGGGCGCGCAGACGCCTGACCCGGGCGGTCGAGGCCACGACGGTCACGTCGCCCTCCCCCGCCCTGACGGGCCGGTTCGTACGAGAGGAAGCACGAGGATGAGGCAGCGCGAGCGGAAGGTGATGGCCAGGCTGACGGCGGCCCGGCCACCGGAGTTGGCGGGCGACGCCGCCCCCGAGCCGGCGGTGCGCCGACGGGAGTTGGCCCAGGCACTGAGGCGTACGTCCGACCACCAGGGCGTCGAGGTGACGTCGAACGCGCCGCGCCGG
Source organism: Streptomyces sp. NPDC059816 (assembly GCF_042732055.1). Lineage (NCBI taxonomy): Bacteria > Bacillati > Actinomycetota > Actinomycetes > Kitasatosporales > Streptomycetaceae > Streptomyces > Streptomyces sp. NPDC059816. The sequence goes on along the minus strand of NZ_JBHWIQ010000034.1, from coordinate 67,620 downwards.
GGGCGGCGGGGCTGGGGGGCCGGGCTGGTGTCCGCGGCCGTGGCGGCGGCGGTCGCCGTGGCGGTGCTCCCGGCTGACGGCTCCGGTTCCGGCGCCGACCCGGGGGCGCGGCCCGGGGCGGGCCCCGGGACCGAGGACGGCGCGGAGGTCGGCAACGACGTGCTGTTGGCCGCGGCGGCCGCCTTGGAGCGTGTCCGGGGCGAGCGGCGGGGCGCGTACTGGTTCCAGGAGGAGTCGCGGGGGGAGTTGCACCGGGTGACGGGGGCGGGTGGCACCCCGTACGTCGTGGACGAGCGGACCACCACCCGCCGCTGGGTGGCCCGCACGAAGGAGGACCACTGGTCGGACCAGACGGACATGGGCACCCGGCCCGCCACGGCGCAGGACGCGCGGGCGTGGCGGGCGGCGGGCTCACCGCGGACCTGGAAGGTCCCGGGCGGCGGTTCGCTGCGCCACCGCGCGGGCGGCCTCCTACAGCGTGACGCCCCGGGCGGCGGCTGGGACGTGGAGCCGATCGGCGCACTGGGCCCCGGCGACCTGCGGGACCTCCCCACGCAGGCGGGTGCGTTGCTTGAGCGGGTGCGGGCGGCGACGAAGCAGAAGTACCGCGCGCCCGACGACGTGGTGTCGTGGATCGTGACGACGACGCTGGTGAACCTGGCGGTCCACCTGCCGAGCGGCACGGAGCTGCGGGCCGCCGCGTACCGGGCGTTGGCCGAGAGCCCCGGTGTCCGGTCCCTCGGGGCGGTGAAGGACCGCTCGGGCCGTCCGGGACGGGGCGTGGCCGTGCCCGAGTCCGGCGGTTTGACCGAACTCCGGATCGTGTTCGACGCGAAGACCGGTGCGCCGCTGGGCACGCTGACGGTGGCCGTCCGGGACCACGACGGCTGGGCGAAGGGTGCCGTGGTGCGGTACACGACGTCCGTCGCGCAGCGCTGGACGGACACGGCGCCGCCGTTCGACGACGACTGGAGCGACCGGGCGGCCTTCCCGACCGGGGGCCCGGGCCGGCCGGACGTCACGGCGCCGGCTGCGTCGTCGGTCGACTGAGCCCCGCAGTCCACCGGGGTGAGCACCGCTGACGGCCACGGTGCCGTCAGCGGCGCGTCCCCGCCCGGGTGGTCCCCGCGACCACCGCGGGCGGGGACGGGGTGGGGTCGATGACGTCCGCGTGCACGGGCCGCCAGTCGGCGAAGGTCTCGTCCAGGCTCGGGCACTGCGGGTCCTGCCTGAGACAGCCGTACACGATGCCGGGCACGTCGGGGCCCGTCAGATCGGCCGGGCCCTCGACGAGCGTGCGGTGGACGGCTTCCGCAGCGTCGTCTGAGGTGGCCGTCCGCCGCGTCTGCTCGGTCCTCATGGTCGGACCCTACGGGGTCGGACCGCCGATGCAGCCCCCCGCACCCCGTCGATCAGGGCTCAGCCGGTGCCGAGGCGACGGAAGAAATCCGCGTAGAACTCCATCAGTTCGGGGACCTTGTCGGGAACGGGCGGGCAGGTGCGGGCCGCGGCAGCGAGGTGGGCGAACCGGAGGGCGAGCGCCCGGTGGGCGACGTCGGGGCGCGGCGGAGCGACCGGTGGGGCGTCGAGCTCGAAGGTGGGGCCGGCGGTGCGGCCGTGCCGGCCGGAGTCGAGGGTGACGAGGAGTTCACCGAGGGGTCGCATCATCCCGGTCATGACGTCGATCGAGGCGTTCATGAGCTTGGAGCGCCGCAGGCTGGCGTCGGGGCTCTGGGCGAAGTGCTGGGCCATCAGCTGGAGCGCGAGGTGGTAGGAACGGTTGAACAGGGTCGCGACGGACCGCGCGGTGGGGTCGGTGATCTCGGTGCGGATGCCGTCGCCGGGGCGCAGGCTGGGGTTGCGCAGCACGGGGTAGGCGGGGTTCCAGGGAACCGGCCTTCCGAGGGGGCCGGGGACGCGTTCCGAGGTCAGGGCGTCCTCGATCCTTAGGAACGCCTCGAAGTGGGAGGGTTCCCCGGATCGCTCGGCGGCGGACGCCCGGCCGTCCTCGACGGCTCCCTCGCCCTGCTCGGTGATGATGTCGATCGCGAAGAGTGCGCTGGTGAGGTCGTCGACTTCCAACTGGTAGTCGGGGTGGACGGTGTTGACGGACTCCCTCAGGAACAGGTGGTGTTCACCGCCGCCGCGTCCCTGGTCGACCAGGAAGAGGTCCGGGACGCGGGTGAGTCCCTCGCGGATGCCCGCGTACAGTTCGCTGATCGAGCCCCAGGTGAAGCGGTCGGGGGGGGTCGCCGCGGCGGCGGGCGTGAGCCGCGGGGTGAGTGCCGAGGGCTGCTCGATGGCGATGAAGCGCTGCACGCTGCCGAGGTTCAGGGGCTCCAGGGCGAAGTCGAGCCGGATCGGGAGCTCGGCGCCGATGGTGGTGAAGTCGATGACGGGCACCTGGAAGGGTTCGCCGATCGCCATGATGATGTTGTTCACCAGCAGGAAGTGGATCATTTCCTCGCGGGCGACGTTGAGCAGCGTGCCGCGGACTCCGTCGTGCAGTCCTTCTCCCCCGGAGCCACAGGCGAGGGCGAGTTGCCGTTCGGTCCAGTCGCCGCGGCGGACGAGGGCGAGGCCCGCGCCGTGGGTGGGGACCGAGTAGGCGGCGTACAGGTACTGGAGCATGACGGAGAGTTCCAACGCGGCGGCCTGGGTGAGCGCGGTCCGCAGGGCGCTGCGGGTGGTGATGGCCGGTTCGGTGGGCAGGCGTGCGGGGGCGGTGCGCGGGGGCGTGACGCGGGACTGCTGGTTGCGCAGGAAGGCGAGGAACAGTCGGGCCTTCGGGTCGGAGAGGTCGCGGGTGGGGGGCATGTAGTACGTCTTGGAGCGGTTGGCGGGGTCGCACATCTGCCAGGCGAGCTGGGCGTACGTCTCGACCTTGCAGCGGTCGCTGAGGGAGAACACCTCGGTGCGCATGAAGGAGGACACGTGCTCGTAGAGTGCCAGTACTTCCCGGTGGAGCAACGCGAAGTCGACCTGCTCACGGGGGATCTCGTCGAGGTGCCAGTCGTCGGGGAGCACCCGCACGGCGAGGTGGTCGGCCCCGGCCCAGTAGTCGAGGGCGTCCTCGTCGTCGTAGGCGGTCCAGGCGGATCCGGGCGCCGTGAGGTCGGTGGGCGGTGCGTCGTCGGGTCGGGTGGTGAGCAGGACGCGGCAGGTGCCGGCACGCTCACCGCGCAGGGTGAGGTGCCCGCGTCCGTCGGGGCCCGTGGTGACGGTGCACCCGGGGCCGTAGTCGTCGGTGCCCCGGGTGCCGAGAAGCACGGCGTCGCCGCAGCGCGCCCGGGGCGAGCCGGCCACGGGATCACCGGGCAGGGCACGGGGGTTGTGGTACTGGGCAACGTGGACGGTGGCGCCGGCGGGCCGTCCGCGGTGGTAGGTGCGCAGCGGCACGGCCACCTGGTGGTCGCGCTGCCGGGCACGGTCCCGGTGGTGCAGCACCAGGAAGGGGTCGTCGACGTGGACGGTGGTCTCCCGCTCGACGAGCAGCACCTCGGTGCCCCGCTCGGTGACGCGGACCAGGTGGAGCGCCTCGTCCTGCGCCGCGCGCCAGTCGGGGGCGGCCGGTACGGAGACGATGCCGTGGGTGGTGTCCCGCAGATAGGTGTCGGCGGGGAACCGGGCGACGAACCGTCCGGTGACCGCGGTGCGCAGTTCGAGGTCGCCGAGGTCGACCGGTGGCCCGGGGCGCCGGGGACCGTCCCGGTGTTCGGTGCGCGAGGTCAGGGGCACGGCGGTGACCAGGTTGAGGGCGGCGCGGCCGAGGGCCACCTCGGCCGCGAGTTGCCGTAGCGGTCCGGCGGGCACGGGGACGAGTTGTCGTCCTGCGGGGTGCGTCCGGGGTTCGTGGGCGTGCCACGGGGCGATCGTTCCCCGCACCCGCCAGGTGGGGAAGGTGCCGGGTGAACGGGGCGGGAGCGCGCAGTCGAGGGCGAGTTGGACGACGAGACCGTCGGCCTCCCCCGGCGCGCCGCGCAGCGCGGCGACCGCCGCCGAGGCGTCTGCGCCGGGAAGCCAGTCGAGCGCGTCGTACGCCACGGTGAACTGGTGCACGGCGCTGTAGCCGAGCTCCGGGGCGAGGTGCGCGAGCGGGTCATCGCCCACGTCCCGAACGTGCTGGAAACCCACCCAGCGCGGCGGAGCGTACCCTTCGACCCCGCCCGTCAGCAGGTAGCCGTCGTCGTGCGACCGGCCCCGGCGGCCGACGCCGAAGCGACCGACCATGAGGGCCGCCGTCCAGCGGGAGGCGGGGTCGAGGTCGAAGATCCGCGCCCGGTTGACGGTGGTCTGGAGGTACGGGTTGTAGTGGCCCCACACGTCGACGTGGGTGCCCACGACGGGGTCGTCCCGCTCGACGGCGGCTCCGGTTCCCGAGGGGCCTTGGTCGAGCGGGGTCGTCTCGACGCCGACGACCCGGGCGTCCATCCAGAAGTGGCCGTTGCCGCCGAAGTCCCAGCCTTCGGCGGCGCTGAACCCGCCGTCCGGGTCCGGTCGTCCGGCGGCGGTGTGGCGGGGGCCGCGCCGGCGTAGGAAGTCCCGGTACTCGGTGGTCGGGCGGTCCGGGGGGACGGGGCCGTCGTCGTCGTGGACGCGGTGGGTCGCGAGGTCCACCAGGCCGCAGCGCAACCCGGTCGGCAGGCGCGTCGTGGCGGTGCCCGCGAAGTGGAGCCGGGGGAGGTCGAAGACGCTCATCCGATGGCCTCCGACGCGCGCGGAACGAGACGCGGTCCGCTGAGCTGGCGCACGTCGTGGTGGACCGGAGCGGGCCGCGGAGCACGGGGGAACGGCACGCGCACCGAACTCCCCCGGGGGGCCGTGGAGTAGGAATGTCCGGGCGTCAACGCCCCTGTGCCGGGCCCAAGATCGTCAGTCACGTCCGGAGCCTGCCCACGGTTCGTCAGCAAGCATCATAAATACTTCTTTCGAGCTATAAGACGGTTGCCCGGGCACGGCGGACCCGACGGCCCCGTTACGTTCAGTAGCGATCCATGGACGCCGGCTGGGTGCGACGCGGTGGGAAGGCCCCGCGGTGAAGACTGCGGTGAAGACTGAGGAGGCGAAGCGATGCGGGCGAAGGTGACGGTCCTCGGGCTGGGACCGATGGGGGTGGCGCTGGCGGGCGCGTTCCTGACGGCCGGTCATCCGACGACGGTGTGGAACCGCTCTTTGGGGCGGGGCGCGGCCCTGGTCGAGGACGGTGCGCGGGAGGAGCCCACGGCGGCGGCGGCCGTCATGGCGAGTCCGGTCGTGGTGCTGTGCTTGGCCTCGTACGACGCCGTCGAGGAGGTGCTGGCCCCGCTGGTGCCGCAGTTGCGCGGGAGGACGGTGGTCAATCTGAGTTCCGGTTCCCCGGTACAGGCCCGCGAGGTGGCGGCGCTGGTGGAGCGGGCCGCCGCCGACTACCTCGACGGGGTGATCCTCACGACTCCGGCGGGCGTGGGCATCTCCACCTCGATGCTGTTGTACGGCGGCCCCGCCGACTCCTTCGCGGCGCACCGCGACACGCTCTCCGCGCTGGGCGACCCCCTGTACGTGGGCACCGATCCCGCACTGCCCTCCGTGTACGACACCGCTCTGCTGAGCCAGCTCTGGGGCACCCTGACGGGCTGGTTGCACGCGGTGGCGCTGATCGGTGCGGACGGCCCCGGCGGCGGGGTGAGCGCGCAGGCGTACACCGAGATCGCGGACCGTTGGATGGGGTCGGTCCGGGCGTTCATGAACGCGTACGCCCCGCACATCGACGCCGGGCGCTATCCGGGGGAGGAGTTCGACCTCGACCTCCATCTGCGCACGATGGAAGTCCTGTCCCACGCGAGCGAGTTGCGCGGGGTCAGATCGGGTCTGCCCGAGGTGTTCGAGGGCCTGGCACGCCGCGCGGTCGAGGCCGGACACGGCGGCGACAGCTACGCCCGTCTGGTGGAGTTCATCCGCGCGGGCAGCCCGGTGTGAGCAGCACCCGGGACGTGGTGGTGATCGGGGCCGGACCGACCGGCCTGGCCCTGGCGATCGCGCTGCGGGTGTACGGCCTGGACGTCCTCGTCGTGGACAGGAGCGCCGACACCAAACACGAGCCCCGGGCCAGCGTCATCTGGCAGCGGGCCCAGGAGACCCTGCGGGACCTCGGCTGCGCGGACGCGATCGTGGCCCGTGGACTGCGCCTGCGCCAGGGCGAGTTCCGGGTGCGGGGGCGTGTCGCCGGGGTCCAGGAGATGGAGATGGAGCACACCGGCTTCCCGGGGCCCCTGGCCATCGAGCAGGACGCAGTCGAGGCACTGATGCGGGACCGTCTCCAGGAGTTGGGAACGGAGGTGAGGTGGTCCACCGAGGGCATCGGCGTCCAGGTCGGCGCCGAGGGCGCGCAGGTCGACCTGCGGGGTCCCGACGGCCGGGTCCGCACGGTCGGTGCGCACTGGGTGGTGAGTTGTGAGGGTTCGCGGAGCCTGGTCCGCAGGACGCTCGGCATCCCCTTCGACGGCGAGCGCCGCACCAACTTGCAGTGCGTACAGCTCAACGCCCGTCCCCGGTGGGGCCAGCCGTACCGGGCGGACGTGACGCAGATCTTCATCAACCACCGGGTCACCCTGGTCGCGGGGCCGGTTCCCGGCGGCGCGACCAGGTTCTACGCGTTCCTCCCCGATCCCGATCCCGACCGGTGGGAGCCGCCGAGCGTTCCGGAGATGGAGGCCGTCGTGGCGGCGGCGACGGGGGAACCGGTGGTCGGGCTGGAGCCGTCGGAACCGCGGTGGGCGAATCGTGCACGGTTCCACGACCGGATCGCCGGGCGGCTGCGTGAGGGCCGGGCCCTGTTGGTCGGGGACAGCGCCCATGTGTGGGCGCCGATCGGCGGCCGGGGCCTCAACACCGGTCTGCTGGGTGCCCACAACCTCGGTTGGAAGCTCGCCGCCGTCCACTACGGCTGGGCCCCGGACGCACTGCTCGACACCTATGACAGCGAACAGCGGCGCACGGCCCGCTCGGTGATGCGTGCCATGCGCCGCAACGTCGTGGAGTTGCCGCCGAACCGTGCCACCTTCGCCGCGATCCGCTTGTTGCTGCCCCTGATGATGAGCAGCGACCGGATCGTGCGACGCGGGGCCGACCGGCTCAGCGACTTCGTCCGCGACCACCGCGCCAGTGGGCTGTCCGCGGGCCGCCGGGGCTTGTGGGGCGGCCCGGGTCCCGGGGACCGGCTCCCCGATCTGCCGGTGACCACCGACGAGGGCGACCGGCGACTGCACGACCTGTTGTCGTACCGCCAGTGGACGCTGCTACGGATCGGCGCGGACGGCGGAGCCGCCGCGGGCGCCGTGGCCCTGCGCGCGCTCACCCGGCGGTACGCCCTGCCGGTGGCGCATCTGACGGTCCGACCGGCGGCCGAGCAGCGGCGGGCGCTGCCGGACGGCACGCTGTTGCTGGTGCGGCCCGACGGCCATATCGGGCTGCGCACCGGGGTGGGCGACCTGAAGGCCGTGACGGCCTATCTGGACCGCTGGTCGTGCCCCCGGGACACCTCGGGCAAGGCGACGTGACCCGGTAGCTCCGAAGTCTGATGCCGGCCCCTCCTCCCGGCGGAGGTGGCTACCACCCCGGCATGACGACCGGGCGCCCCAGGTCCCCGAGGCTGGAGCCATGACAGCCCTCACCGGATCCCACCCGACCACCACGGCCCACGGCACCCGACGCCCGGTCCCGCAGTGGGCTTCCGCCCTCGCCCATGCGATCCCCTTGCTCCTGCTCCCCCAGTGCCTCTGGCGACTGCCGTTCGCCTTCGGTTTCGAGATGGGGATGGACGGCGAAGGATCGATGCCGTCGTCCTGGTGGGTGTCCGTCCCCTACGTCTTCGGGCTGAGCTTGATCACGGAGGCGCTGGCGCTGCTGTCCTTCGCACTGGTACGGGGTTGGGGGGAGGTCGCCCCCTCCTGGCTGCCGTTCGTCGGAGGGAAGCGGATTCCTCCCCTCGCGGTGATCGTCCCCGCCACCCTCGGCGGTCTGGCCACGACGGCCTTCTGGGGGTACGCGCTGCTGGGCTGGTTCGGCTTCGGCGACGTCGCCGGATTCACCAGTGGCGGCTGGCAGGTACTGGCCCGCCTCTGCATCGCCCCCGGGATGTTGTGGGGTCCGCTCCTACTGGTGCTGACCTACGCCTATTCCACGCGCAGCCGCCCCGAGGCGCACCAGGGGGAGGAGAACGGCGGTTCCGTGGCGGCCTGAGCGGCACGCCACCAGGTCCGGACGGGCAGCCCGTCCGGACCTCGTCGCGCTCGCCCCGGGCCCGACGGCAGGGGTGTCCGGGCCTACTCGGCGGCCTTGATCACCTCGACCTTCTTGTCCCCCGCGCTCGCGTGCGCGCTCGCGGCGGCACCGGCGACGAGGAGCGCCGCGGTGAGGGCGACGGAGAGGATGGTCACGGCTCGTGTGAAGGTCATGCTTCCCCCTGTGGGCATGGTGCCGGTCACCTGTCGGAAGGGTGCCATCGGCACGGGCGCGGAACAAGACCGGCCATGAGGGTCCGCTCCGGGCCCCGGGCGGGCGCCGGTTCGCCTACGCTGGTGCCGCACGGCACCGGGTTCGTTCCCGCGCGCGGTGAGACGACGCAGCAACGGGACGGTCGGACGGACGTCCGGTGACCGAGGGGAGGACAGCGTGCGACAGCGGACCCGGCCGACGGCACGCGGAGTCGTCCCCGCCCTGGTGTGGGGCGTGCTGCTCCTCCTCGTGACCGCGTTCCCCTCGGTGGCGGCCGGCAGTGCCCTCGTATCCCTGTCCCATACGTGTGGACCCGCCGCGATCGCCACCGGATCCGACCGTGCTCCCGGGAGCACGGTCGCGGTGGGGGCGGACGCGGACCCACAGCCGTGGGCACGTTCCGGGCCGGCGCCCCGCCCGGCCGAGCCGTCGAGCGGTCCGGCCGCGTTCCGTGCCGAACCCTTGTCGGGGCCCGTGACCGCCGTGCAGCTCACGGTGTCTGGGGAGCACAGCGGCCGGCCGGCCCTTCATCCGCCCGCGCCCGCGGGTCCGGTCACCGCGGTCCACGCCGCCCCCGCACCCCGCGGCACGGTCGTCGCCTCCTGGCGGGAGCGCGGACCGCCCGAGCCCTCGTCCGGTCCGCGCAGCACCCGCGCACCGCCCCTCTTCCGGAGCAGTTGACGCCCGAGACGTCCACCGCCCCGCCCTCCGGCCTGCCCGGAGTCGGGGACGACGTCCTCCCGTCCCCGCGTGCGGTGCGGTTCGCACCCCGCGCGTCCTGCATGTCCGCGGGCGCCACCGTGCCCGTGTGACGCTCCGTGGAGCCTTCATGAAATCTCGTGCCCCTCTCTGGCGCGCACTGGCCGCGTTCGCCGTGGTCGCCCTGTCCCTGTTGGCCGCCCTGACCACCGAGCCCCGGCTCGGGCTGGATCTGCGGGGCGGTACCCGGATCGTGCTGGAGACCCGGGACTCCCCCACCGTCAAGGCGGACGCCGCCGCGACCGACCGCGCGCTGGAGGTGCTGCGCCAGCGGGTGGACGCGCTGGGGGTCGCCGAACCCTCGCTGGCACGTTCCGGCGAACGACGCATCGTCGTCGAACTGCCGGGGGTCCAGGACCCCCGGGAGGCCGCCAAGGTCATCGGCCGCACCGCGCAGCTCACCTTCCACTCGGTGGAGGGCGTGGCGGACCGGGCAGCGGACGCGCCCGGCGCGGACGGTTCCCGGACGCTGCCCGACCCGGATGCACCGGGCAGCTTCCTGCGACTCGGTCCGCCGGCGCTCACCGGGGCGGGCGTCAAGGACGCCGACACGTCCTTCGACACCCAGGGCGCCCGGGGCTGGTCGGTTTCGCTGTCCTTCCACGACGACGCGGGCAAGAACTGGGCCCGGATCACCGGAGCGGCGGCGTGCCAGGCGCCCGGCGACCCGGCGCGGCGGGTCGCGATCGTGCTGGACGACAAGGTCGTGTCGGCACCGGGCATGGAGCAGTCGGTGCCCTGCAACACCGGGATCACGGGCGGTTCGGCGCAGATCACCGGTGGCTTCACAGCGGACGAGGCACGTGATCTGGCGGCTCTGGTCAAGGGCGGGGCGCTGCCCGTGCCGGTGACCACGGTGGAGCAGAGCACGGTCGGTCCGACGCTCGGCGCGGACGCGATTCGGGCGAGCGCGCTGGCCGCGGTGATCGGTCTGGTGTGCACCGGTGTGTTCATCACCGTCGTCTACCGGCTGCTGGGGTTGCTGGCGACGCTGGCACTCGGGCTGTACGGCCTCATCTCCTACGCGGCGGTGGTCACGCTCGGCGCGACGCTGACCCTGCCGGGGCTCGCCGGTTTCGTGCTGGCGATCGGCATCGCCGTGGACGCGAACGTGCTGGTCTTCGAACGGGCTCGGGAGGAGTACCTGCGGCCCACGGCCCGCACGACCGATCTGCGTCGCCCGCTGCGGGTCGGGTTCAGCAAGGCGTGGAGCGCGGTGGCCGATTCGCACGTCACGACGCTGCTCGCGGCCGGGTTGCTGTTCGTCTTCGCGAGCGGGCCGGTGAAGGGGTTCGGGGTGACCCTCGCCATCGGTGTGCTGGCGTCGCTGGTCTCGGCGATGCTCATCACCCGGCTGTTCGCCGAGTGGGCCCTGAAGTGGGGAGCGGTCCGGCGGCGCCCCGGGTGGACGGGCATGACGATGAAGGGCCGGGTGCGGACCCGGTTGGAGCACCGCCCGCCGCGGCTGATGCACCGGCGGCGGCGCTGGCTGGGGATCTGCGGCGGTCTGCTGTTGGTGGCGCTCGCCGGGATCGGGGTGCGCGGTCTGGAGTTCGGCGTCGAGTTCACCGGTGGCCGACTCGTGCAGTACACCACCGAGCAGACCGTCGACGCGGACACGGCACGGCAGGCGGTCGCCGACGCGGGGTTCCCGCGTGCCGTGGTGCAGTCGTCCGGTGACAGCGACATCACCGTACGGATCACGGAACTGACCGACGACGAGCAGCAGACCGTGAAGGAGGCGCTGGCCGAGGTCGGCGGCCGGGCGAGCGTGGTGCGTGACGACCGGATCGGGCCGAGCCTCGGCAATGAGTTGCGCACCCACGCGCTGATCGCGCTGGCCGTCGCGGTGGCGGCGCAACTCGCCTATCTCGCCGTCCGGTTCCGCTGGACGTTCGCGGTGGCCGCGGTCGCTTCGATGGTGCAGGACGTGCTGTTGGTGGTCGGTCTGTTCGCCTGGCTCGGCAAGCCGGTCGACAGCGTGTTCCTGGCCGCGCTCCTGACGGTGGTCGGGTACTCCGTCAACGACACCGTCGTCGTGCTGGACCGGCTGCGGGAGTTGCGGCGGGGTGCGCCCCGCGGTGCGTGGCCCGACCTCGCGGACCAGGCCGTCGCACAGACCCTGCCCCGGACGGTGAACACGGGCATGGGGGCGTTGTTCGTGCTGGTGGCGCTGGCCGTGCTCGGTGGGGACTCGCTGGCCGACTTCTCCGTGGCGCTGCTGGCCGGGGTGCTGTTGGGCATCGGGTCCACGGTGTTCACCGCGCTCCCGCTCGCCGTGATCCTCCAGTCCCGGCGACCGGAGCGACGGCGTGAGCCCCGGGTGCGTCCGCAGCAGCGCGACAAGTCGGGTGCGGTGGTCTGATCGGACCGTGCTGCCGGGTCCGGGTCCGACGCCCCGGACCCGGCAGCCGTGGCACCCGCGCCCTACCGTGCTCTGCCGCCCGCCCGGTCGGACAACGGCCGGATTCCGTCCCGGCTGGCCAGATTTGATGTTCACCCTACAAAAGACTTAGGGTCCCCTTAGTTCACCGGCCTCGCCCGGGCTCGCCCGCGTCCCGCCACGCCTTCGTGGCCGCAGCGGCATGCCCCTCGTCACGCCGGGCCATCCGACAAGAGGAACCCTCATGCTCTTCACCTCCACCCGTCCGGGCCTGCGGGCGCTCGCCGTCGTCCCGGCCGCCGCCCTCGTCCTCGTCCTCACGGGCTGCTCCGCCGAGGAGGAGGACAAGAAGTCCTCCGGCGGGGCCGAGAGCAAGGGCGCCTTCCCGATCAGCATCAAGAACGCGCTGGGCACCGCCAAGATCACGGAGCAGCCCAAGCGGGTCGTCACCCTCGGGCACGGCTCGACGGAGACCGCCATCGCGTTGGGCCACACGCCGGTCGGCATGGAGCGCTACGAGTGGGGCAGCGACAAGACCGGTTACATGCCGTGGATCCACGAGGCGGTGACGAAGAAGGGCGACGAGCTCCCCAAGCAGTTCACCGGTGGCGAGAACCTGGACATCGAGGCCATCGCGGAGCTGAAGCCCGACGTCATCCTGGCGCCCTGGTCGGGTGTGACGCAGAAGCAGTACGACGTGCTCACGGACATCGCACCGACGGTCGCCTACCCCGGCAAGGCGTGGAGCACCAACTGGGACCAGCAGATCGAGATCGTCTCCAAGGCGCTCGGCAAGCCGGAGCAGAGCAAGGTCCTCGTCAAGGAGATCGAGAAGACGTTCGCGGACGCCGCCGCGAGCCGTCCCGAGTACAAGAAGCACACCTTCTCGTACATCTACAACACCGGCCCCGGCACGCTCGGGGTGTTCCGCACCGAGGAGCAGCGCGTCGCCGTGGTGTCCTCGCTCGGTCTGAAGGCCGACCCGGTCGCGGACACCTTCAAGGAGGTCGAGGGCACCGACTCCTCGCTGATCGGCCTGGAGAACGGCAACAAGCTCGCCAAGAGCGATCTGATCTTCACGTTCTACTCGGACGAGAAGAACCGCAAGGAGATCGAGTCGCAGAAGCTGTACAAGGCGATCCCCGCGATCGAGAAGGGCGCGGTCGTCGCGGGTGCCGAGAACCCCTTCGTCACCGCCTCCTCGATGATCAACCCGCTGACCGTGCCGTGGAGCATCGAGCGGTACCTGCCGCTGATCGACAAGGCCATCGAGAAGTCCGGCAAGTAGGACCGACGACGGATGACGATCCCGGTGAGCCCGCCCGCGCGCAGGACCGCTTCGCGCGCGGGCGTTCCACGGCTGGTGCTCTGTCTGGTGGGGGCCGCGCTGCTGTTGGTGGCGGCGGCCCTCGCCAGTGTGATGTTCGGCAGCATGAGTACCAGCGCGGGCGACGTCCTCGACGTGCTGTCCGGTGACGCCGACGCGCATCTGACGACCGTCGTCGAGAGCCGCTACCCACGCACGCTGCTCGGCGTCCTCGCCGGGGCGTGCCTCGCGGTGTGCGGAACGCTGATGCAGGGCATCACCCGCAATCCGCTGGCGGAGCCGGGACTGCTCGGCGTCAACACCGGTGCGGCGGCGGGCGTGGTCACCGCCACGGCGTTCCTCGGCGCCACGGGTTCCTCGTCCGCGATGTGGTGGGCACTGCCCGGTGCCCTGGTGGCCGGCGCCCTGGTCCACCTGATCGGTTTCAGTGGGGCCTCCTCCAGTCCGGTGCGGCTGGTGCTCGCCGGCGCGGTGCTGACGGCGGTGCTGATGGCCTACATCCAGGCCGTCACGCTGAGCCGTCCGCAGACGTTCGACAACTACCGCTACTGGGTCGTCGGGGCCCTCGGCGGGCGGGACTTCGACGTGCTGTGGTCCGTGTTGCCGTTCGCCGCGACGGGGTTGCTGATCGCCGTCCTGGTCGCGCCCGCGCTCAACGCCCTGGCGCTGGGCGACGAGTCGGCGACCTCGCTGGGGGCGAACCCGGCGGTGACCCGGGCCCTCGGCTGGGGCGCGGCCGTGCTGCTCGCCGCCGCGGCGACCGCGGCGGCCGGCCCGATCGCCTTCGTGGGGCTCGCCGTGCCGCACGTGGTGCGCGGCCTCGTCGGACCGGACCACCGCTGGCAGATCGCGCTGGCCGCGCTGGTGGGGCCGGTGCTGCTGTTGGCCGCGGACGTCATCGGCCGGGTGCTGTTGCGGCCGCAGGAACTGATGGTCGGCGTCGTCACCGCCTTCGTGGGCGCGCCCGCGTTGCTGATCACGTTGCGTCGGATGAAGCACTCGCTGTGAGCGGGACCGCAGGAAGGGCGCACGTGCCGCACGCGTGCACGGTGCCGGGACCGCGGGGCACGGCGCAGGTCGCCGGGCTCCGCACACAGCCGATGAGGGGTGGACGATGAAGACCCGTACCGTGCCGGACCCGGGCTCCCCCACGGAGCCCGTGGCCCCCTCGCGCCCACCGGCGCGGCTGAGGCTCGGGCGGGTGGTGGCCCTGCCCGTGGACGGCCGGGCGCTGTTGGTCTCGGCCGGTCTGCTGGTGCTGCTCGCGGTGGCGTCCGCGGCCACCCTCACCCTGGGGCGGCTGGGCATCGCGCTGGCGGACCTGCCGTCGGCGGTCACCGGTGGCGCCGAGGGCATGGACAAGCTGATCGTCAACCGGCTCCGCGGCCCGCGTCTGGTGACCGGCATCGGGGCGGGCGCGGCGTTCGCCGTGGCGGGCGCGCTGTTCCAGTCCGTGACGCGCAACCCGTTGGGGAGCCCCGATGTGATCGGGTTGAGCGGCGGTGCCGGCGCGGGAGCCGCACTGGTGGCCCTGCTCGCGCCGGGGTTCCCGGTGTCGGTGGGCGCGTTGGTGGGTGCCGTGGGCGCGATGGGCGTGGTGTACGCGGCGACCGGGACGGGCTTTCGTGACCCGGGCCGGCTCGTGGTGGCCGGCATCGGCGTGGCCGCACTGGCGGCGGCGGTGACCCAGTACGTGGTGTACGCGGTGGAGCGCGACCAGGCGACGGTGCTCACCTCGTACCTCAACGGCAGTCTCGCCACCCGGAGCTGGACCGACGTCAGCACCATCTGGACGCTGCTGCTGGTCGCCGTGCCGTTGACGCTGTTGCTCTCCCGCGGGTTGACGATCGGCGAGATGGGCGACGAGTTGTCCACCGCCCTCGGCACCGACCCGCAGCGCACCCGCACCGCCGCCGTGGTGCTGTCCACCGCGCTGGCAGCGGGCGCGGTGACCGTCGCCGGCCCCATCGCGTTCATCGCGTTGACCGCCCCGCAGATCGCGCGCAGGCTGGCGCCCGCTCCCGGCCCCCGGATCATGGTGTCCGCCGTGACCGGAGCGGTGCTGCTGGTCCTGGCCGATCTGGCGGCCCAGCACATGCCGCTCACCGACGACCTGCCCGTCGGCATCTACACGATGGGCATCGGCGGCATCTACCTCGGCTACCTGCTCATCCGCGAATGGAAGAAGGGCACCCTGTGACCTCGAAGCCCGATGTGTCCGCCGCCGAACGGGACCGGTCCGCCGCCGGGTTGTCCGCCCGGGACATCACGCTCTCGTACGACGGGCGGCCCGTCGTCCGCGGGGTCAGCGTGGACCTGCCGACGGACGGCCTGACCGCGATCATCGGACCCAACGGTTCCGGGAAGTCCACCTTGTTGAAGGCGTTCGCCCGGGTCCTCAAGCCGGCCTCCGGGACGCTCACCCTCGGCGGGACGGACATCCACTCCCTGCGCGGCAAGCAGTTCGCCCGGCAGGTGGCCCTGTTGCCGCAGAACCCGCAGACACCGGCCGGGATCACGGTACGGGCCCTCGTCCAGCGAGGGCGTCACCCGCACCACACGCTGCTGCGCCAGTGGACGCCCGACGACGACCGGCACATCGAGGGGGCGCTGCGCCACACGGGGCTGACCGAGCTGGCGGACACGCCCGCTTCGGCGTTGTCCGGCGGCCAGCGGCAGCGGGCGTGGATCGCGATGATCCTGGCCCAGGACACCCGGCACGTCCTGCTGGACGAACCCACCACGTACCTGGACGTGGCGCACCAGTACGACCTGCTCGAACTCTGCGCCCAGCTGCACCGACGGGGCAGGGCGATCACGGCGGTGCTGCACGACCTCAACCAGGCGGCGCACTACGCGACGCACCTCATCGTGCTCCAGGAGGGTGCGGTGGTGGCGCAGGGCGCCCCCGTCGAGACCCTGACGGCGGACCTGGTGGCGGAGGTCTTCGGGCTGACGTGCGACGTCATCCCCCACCCCCAGACCGGTGCCCCGCACCTGATCCCGCGTCCGCAGCGGCGCACGGACGACTAGCGCCGGCCGATCGGCACGACCTACGCTTCCGTGGTCGAGGACGCCGCGCATCCGGAGCAACGGAGGTCTTGCTGCGGCCGGAACCGGCAGCAGCAGCCCCACGGCGCGGGAGCGGGCGCCCGGCTACGTCTTCCTCCCGGAACACCGGGGCCGGGGCGTCGGATCAGCCCTGCTCCACTGGGCCGAGCGCCGTATCCACCGGCTCGTGCAGCAGCACGGAACCGTCCGGGCGGCCGTGATCGGCGCGAACGCCACGACCTCCGAGGAGGAGTCGACGGCTCTGTTGCTCGCCAACGGCTACCAGCGCGTCTTCACCCGACGGTGGACGTTCGAGAGCTTCCTCGCCACAGCCGATCCGACCTGTTGGTGGGCCGTTTGGGACGGGGAGCAGCCGGCCGGGGTCGTGCTGTGCTCCACCCGTCGGCACGGCCCCACGGTGGGCGAGGTCGAAGAACTGAGCGTCCGGGCACAGTCACGACGTCGGGGACTCGGTCGGGCGTTGCTGCTGGACGGGTTGCGCTGTCTGCGCCGGCACGGAGCCGGGACGGCCCGGTTGTCGACCGGCGCGGCGAATGCGCACAGGTCCTACGACCTCTACCGGAGTGTGGGGTTCCGGCCCCGGAACGAGTACGTCCGTTACCGCAAGCCGATCGCCGTGGCCTCCGGTTAGGCACCCCGGGGCGTCGGGGTCGTCGGCGAAGCCGATCAGGTGACGAGCCGGGTCGGCCGCACCGCGAAGACCCGGCGGCGCGGGATGAGCCCGCGCCGCCGGGTCCGGTCAGCGAATGGTCAGTCGGAGGTCAGATCAGCAGGGACCGAGGTCCTGCCACACGCCCCACTCACCGGTGGTGCCGGGCTCGTCGCCCTTCGTCCACCACTTGGACTTCCACTGCTTGCCCTTGTGGCTCACCGTCTGGCCACCGCCGTACTCGCCACCGGCGCTCCACGGGGGAGCGGTGCAGGTGCCACCGGAGGTGGTGCCCGACGTCGTGCCGGACGTCGTACCGGAGGTGGTGCCGGACGTCGTGCCCGACGTCGTGCCGTTGGTGCCGCCGGACGTGCCGCCACCGGGCTCGACGACCGTGGTGCCGCGGGCCAGCTCACCGGCGAGACCGTAGGTCTTGCCGGCGATGGTGACCGTCCAGTTGGACGGCGTGGAGACGGGCAGGTAGTACGTGAAGTCCATCTCCATCGAGGCTCCCGGCGCGATGGACTGCCAGGCCGGGATCTTCATGGAGACCCGGTGGAAGTCACCCTTGAGGCCACCGACGTTCGGACCCGTGTGGTCGCTGCGGATGATCGACGCGTTGAATCCGGACTGGTCCTTGGCGTTGTTCGGCGCCGAGGTCGCGTAGTCGAACTGGAACTCCGTGCCGCCCGGGAGGGTCGCCGCGGTGTTGTTGGTGATCTTCAGCTTGGGGCTGATGGGGTAGTTCTGGTCGCCGAGCTTGAACCCGCCGAAGTCCACGTCCACCTTGACGGCCTCGGTGGGCATCGCGATGTTCGACTTCTTGGCGCCGTAGGCCTTGGCGGCCTTGAACTTGTTGTAGAGCAGGGTGGTCAGCGTGCTGCCGGGCTCGTACTGGTTCTTGGTGGCGTTCCAGTCGTAGTCGCCGGCCAGCTCCCAGATCATCGTGCCGCCGAGGCCCTTGTCGACCACGTAGTCGGCCTTCGTTCCGATGGACTGCTCGTCCTCGGTGGAGATGAAGACCTTCTTCTCGGCGTTCCACAGCCACGGCGCGACGAGCGTCGAGTCGTACTTGCGGGCGTACTGGCCCTGGAGCTTGGTGTCCGGCGCGAGCCCGAACTTGGGCAGGTAGTCCGGGACGATGCCCTTCTCCAGGTTCTTGGCGTGCCACATCGGGTTGAACCCGGCGGGGGACTCCTTGCCGTTGGTGTCCTTGTCGTGCCAGATGTTGTCGACGCCGACGGCGCCCTCACCGCACTTGGTCAGACCGGAACCGGGCGGGCAGGAGGTGGCAGCAGCCTTGCCCCACAGTCCGTCGGTGCCGCCCTGCACGTTCTTCCAGCCGCGGGTGTAGTAGGGCAGACCGATGTTGATCCGGCCGGCCGGCATCGAGCCGCGGAAGTAGTGGTACGCCCAGTCGGTGTTGAGGTAGCCGATCCCGCCGTACTGGGCGGTGCCGTAGATGTTGGCGCCGGCCAGCTCGGAGTCCTTGCCGTCGTCGTACAGGGCGGCCTGGGGACCGACGTGCTCGTTCCAGGTGCCGTGCAGGTCGTACGACATGATGTTCAGGTAGTCCAGGTACTTCTGGACCTGGAAGGTCTCCATGCCGCGCAGCAGGTAACCGGAGGACGGGGCCGCCACGGTCAGCAGGTAGTGCTTGCCGTCCGCCGCGCCCGCGCGGTCGAGCTTCTCGCGCAGGACCTTCATGAGGACGGCGTAGCCCTTCATGAGCCCGGCGCGCCGGGCGTTGGCCTCGGGCCAGTCGCTCGGGTTGCCCGCGTCCTTCATCGAGGTCGGGTACTCGTAGTCGATGTCGACGCCGTTGAACCCGTACTTCTTGATGAAGTCGACGGCCGAGTCGGCGAAGGTGTTGATCCCCGCCTCGTTGACCGAACCGTCGGCGTTGGTGGCCGTCTTGTAGAAGCCGCCCGTGTCGGTCCAACCACCGACGGAGATCAGCGTCTTCACATCGGGGTGCAGCTTCTTGTACTTGTTCAGCAGGTTGAAGTGACCCTTGTAAGGCAGCGCCGGGTCCATCTCGGCACCGGCGACGCCCGGCCAGGTCATCCCCGTGTTGGCGTTCTCCGGCCCATCGGCGCCCACGCTGATCTTGTTGGCGGAATCGATGCTCGCGAAGGCGTAGTTGATGTGGGTGATCTTGTCCCACGGAATCTGGTTGGCGAGGAAGGCGGGCCTGCCGTCCTTGCCGGTACGCCAGTTGGCGAAGTAGCCGATGATGCGGCGCTGGTGGTCCGCGCCCATCTTCTCGCGGCCCTCGGTGTCGTACACCGAGCAGTAGGGGACGTCTACGCCGGGCGTCGAGTAAAGCCCCTCGGGGCGACAGTTCTCCTGGGAGGCGGCCTGCGAGACACCGGAAGTGAGGGTTCCGGCCAGCATGGCGCCGATCGCGACCGCACCGGCGGCGAACAACGCCGGTTTGGCCCGCTTGGAAGACAGCACGTTCAGATCCTCCTGGTGGGGGTCCGCGACGACAGGAGTCGCGGTTCGTGCGCAAGACGCGTCTGGGGTTGACGCGTTGACCCCGTGACTGGATGTCAGGGAGCCGAAGAGAAACGGAGGGAGTGCGCCGGTGGAAGCTGGGGTGACGCAGTGGCCAGACCTTAAGAGGACTAGACCAGGGGGGTCAATAGGTCTGGACCTTTACGATGGTTTTGCTCAGAGCACGTACCGGCCGGACATCGGAAGGGACCGGCCCCGAGCCCACGGCACCGCACTCCCCTCTCGTCACGACACGGGACGGTTTGACCCCCGCGACGATAGTCCGACCGGGTGGAAACCGGGCCCCACCTGAGAGAAGTCTCATCGCCGTGCGCACCCGCCCGGTGGCGGGCGCCGAACGACCGGGCCGCCGGACCGTCAGGGCCACCCGAGGACGCGCAAGTCCGCAGCCCGGGGCGTCTTTGGCGCCTCGGGCCGACGCGCACTAGGTTGCCTCTTCGGGCCCGGTGAGGGCAAGCCTCCCGTTCCCCGTCGTTACGGTGCCGCCGTCGGTGCAGGGAGACCCGTGAAGCTCAGCACCACACTGCTCGACGTGACCCCGTTGCGGAGCAACGCGCCGTTCCGGCGACTGTGGATCGGGCGCACGCTGTCCGGGCTGGGCGGTCAGATGAGCCTGGTCGCCGTGATGTTCCAGGTGTGGCAGGAGACGGAGAGCCCCGTCTGGTCGGGAGCGGTCGGTCTGGCCCAAGCACTCCCCCTCATCGTCCTCGGACTCTTCGCCGGGGCGGTCGTCGACCGCGTGGACCGCCGGAGGTTCTCCCTCCTCATGACCGCGGGGCAGGTGGCGTGCTCGCTGCTGCTCGCCCTCCAGGGGTTCCTCGCCCCCCTGCCGCCCGCCGGGCTGCTCGTGCTCGTCGCGGTCCAGTCCTGCTTCGTGGCCGGCAACGGCCCGGCGACCCGCTCCTTCCTCCCCCTGTTGCTGCCCCCGCACCAACTGGCCGCGGGGCTCGCGCTGAGCCGCATCGCCTTCCAGGGAGCCCTCCTGCTGGGCCCCGCGCTGGGCGGAGTGGTCGCGGGGACGCTCGGAGTGGGCGCCTGCTACACGATCGACGCACTGAGCTTCACGGCCGCGCTCTACGCCGTGTTCCGGCTGCCGCGGATGGAGCCGGGTGGCGCGGGAGCCCGCCCCGGGGTGCACGGCGTGCTGGACGGGTTGGCCTTCCTCGCCCGGACACCCGTGATCCGCGGCGCCCTGCTCACCGACCTCGCCGCCACCCTGCTGGCGATGCCCGTCAGCCTCTTCCCCCTGGCCAACGCGGAACACTTCGGCGGCGATCCGAGCACCCTCGGTCTCTTCCTCACCGCCCTGGCCGTCGGTGGGGTCGCCGCCTCCCTGCTGTCCGGCGCCTTCACCGGTCTCCCCCGGCCCGGTGTCGTCATGCTGGTCTCGTCCGCCGTCTGGGGGGTGGCGCTCGCGCTGTTCGGGGCGGCGTCCGACCCCTGGGTGGGGCTGGCCTTCCTCGTCCTGGCCGGAGCCGCCGACACGGTGTCCGTGGTGGCCCGCGGGACGGTGGTCCAGTCGCACACCCCGACGGAGTTGCTCGGCCGGGTCGCCGCCGCCGAGCAGATCGTCGGCCAGGCCGGACCCGACCTCGGCAATCTACGCGCCGGGCTCGTCGCCGATGCCACCTCGGGAGCGACGGCCCTGGTCAGCGGTGGTCTGCTCTGTCTCGGTGCGGTCGTCGCAGTGGGCGTCACCACGCCGGAGCTGCGCGGGCCCCGGCGGGTGCGGTCCCGTCCAGCGGCGACCCCCGGCGGTTCCCCGGCTCTCCCCGCGGCGAAGGAGGCACCGACCCCGCAGGAGTGAGACCATGCGCTCGAACCCCACCCGTACGCCCGAGTGAGAGTGGACCGCACCCCATGAACGCACACTCCACCTGGACCACCCGCGTCGAGACCGAAGCGGACGTCACCGCCGTTCGGGGGATCAACCTCGCGGCCTTCGACACCCCGGCGGAAGCTGACCTCGTGGACGCGCTGCGGCTCGACCCGGCATGGATCGACGGACTGTCGCTGGTGGCGGTCGACGCCGACGGTGACCCGGTCGGGTACGCCCTGCTGACCCGCTGCCACATCGCGGCGGTGCCCGCCCTGTGCCTGGCCCCGGTGGCGGTGCGTCCCTCCCACCAACGGACCGGGGCCGGTTCCGCCGTGGTCCGCGCCGTACTGGCCGCCGCGGCGCAGCGGGGCGAGCACTTCGTCGTGGTCCTCGGGCATCCCGAGTACTACCCGAGGTTCGGCTTCGCACGCGCCTCGGCCCACGGGATCGGCATCCCGCTCGACGTCCCCGACGACGCCTTGATGGCGCTCGCCCTCGATCCGGAACACCCGTTGCCCGGCGGGACGGTACGGTACGCGGCGCCCTTCGGGATCTAGGGACGAGCAGCCCCGCCGGCCCGGTTCGAAGGAACGCCCCGGAGCCGGGCCGGCCAACCGTTCGTCCCACCGGGCGGGCGCCGCTACCGGGCCCGCCCCGCCCGTCCGGACGCCCGTGCCGCCAGACCGAAGGCCAGTCCGCCGATCAGGAACCAGGGGTTCCACAGCAGGAGCGTCCACAGCCGCTGCTCCGGGCCCACGTCCAACTGCCGGCCCCCGGCGTCGGTCAGCAACACCACCTCGACCACGACGCCGCGTACCAGGAGCACCACGCAGACGCACCAGCCGAGGGCCTTGACCACGCGCCCCGCGGGGCCGCCGGGCGGCGGCCCCGCGAGCAACAGTCCCAGCGCCCCGGCGACGAGGCACAGCAGTCCCACTCCCCACAGGCCCACCAGCACGAACCACCAGGGGCGTTCCTCGGCGAGGGGACCCGCCGAGACGCTCAGGCCCCAGCCGCCGCCCAGCGCCCAGAAGAAGTGGAGTGCGGCGAAGACGAGCGCCCAGGCGCACGCGAGGCGTCCCCACGTCCCGGACGTCGTCCTGCCCAGCTGTTGATGCATGTCGGGGAGCATGCCATCGCCCTGACGCGCTGCGCCGGCCGTGTGCGGGATTCAGCCAACCCGAGCGCCGGCCGGTCCTCGTACGCACCCGCACTCGGACCGGGACCGGGACGGGGACGGGGACGGGGACCGCGTCCGGGGCCTCACGCGGACGGCCCGGCGCCGACCGGACGCCACAACACGGCGCGCGGCCAGCGGTCCAGGCCGTGCGCAGCCTCCCGCTGCCGGATCTCCCGCAAGCCCGGGGTCAGTTCGTCCTCGTCGAGGACCCGGAAGCCGATCCGGACGTAGTAGGGCGCGTTCCAGGGGACCTCGGTGAAGCTGGTCAGGGTCAACCCCGCGGCGCCGACGGCACCCGCACGGGCCGCCGCGTGGTCGAGCAGCGTCCGGCCGACGCCCCTGCGTGCCGCCTCCGGGTGCACGGACACCTGCTCGACGTGGAGGTCGCCGTCGACCGGCTCGGCGAGGAGGTAGGCCACGACCGTCCCCGTTCCGCGGGAGACCGCGACCCAACAGGCGTCCAGGGCGACGAAGCGGGCGAGTTCGTCCAACGACGGCGGATCGTCCTCGGCGATCTCGGGCATCCCGATGTCCGCGAAGGCGCGCCCGGCGGCCCGCTCGACCTCCTGGAGACGGGGCAGTTCTTCGGTGCGGACCGAACGGACGACGAAGGCGGCGCGTGGGGACATGGCCTGATCATCCGGGGTGCGGGGTGGTCGGGCGAGCCCGGGTGTCCCATCGCCCACGGCAGCCCGTGCCGGTTAGCGGAGCGCCCGCGGCCCCTCTACCCTGGCCCAGGGACCATCGGCGGCGCGGAGGGGGAACGTTGGGCGCGCCCGGCGACATCATCGACGGACGGTTCGAGCTGCTTGAACGACTGGGCAGCGGGGGCATGGGCACCGTGTGGCGGGCCCGGGACGCGGTGCTCGGCCGTGAGGTGGCGCTCAAGGAGATGAGGGCGTCCCATCCGGGACTCTCCGACCGG
This sequence comes from Streptomyces sp. NPDC059816, assembly GCF_042732055.1. NCBI lineage: Bacteria > Bacillati > Actinomycetota > Actinomycetes > Kitasatosporales > Streptomycetaceae > Streptomyces > Streptomyces sp. NPDC059816. The sequence goes on along the minus strand of NZ_JBHWIQ010000034.1, from coordinate 44,514 downwards.
GACCGCGAAGTGTTGCGCGAGCGCGTCCTGCGGGAGGCCCGCGCCCTGGGGCGCATCCACCACCCCCATGTGGTGACGATCCACCAGGTCGTGCAGTCGCCTCCGGACCCCGACACGGGCGAGGTGCCGCAGCCCTGGCTGGTGATGGAGCTGCTGCCCGGCCGCACCCTGGACGACCGGACGGCCGAGTCGCCGCTCGACCCGGTGGCGACCGCCCGGCTCGGCCGCCAGGTGCTGTCCGCGCTGTGCGCCGCGCACGCGGCCGGGGTCCACCACCGGGACGTCAAGCCGGCCAACATCATGCTGCGCGAGGACGGTTCGGCGGTCCTCACCGACTTCGGCATCGCCACGCTGCGGGACGCGGGAACGCTGACCGTCACCGGACAGCTGATCGGCTCGCCCGAGTACATGGCCCCCGAGCGGGTCCGGGGCTCCGACGACGACCCCGCCTCCGACCTGTGGTCCCTGGGCCTGGTCCTGTACGTGGCCGTGCAAGGGGTGAGCCCGCTGCGCCGGACCACGACCTTCGGGACGTTGACCGCCGTCCTGGAGGACTCGGTGCCACCGGCAGCACGCTCCGGGCCGCTGGCCCCGGTGCTGTCCGCGCTGTTGGTGCGCGAGCCGCGCGAGCGGCCCGATCCCGCCCAGCTGGACGCACTGCTCGCCGCGGTGGAGAACGGCCGGACACCGCAGTGGACCGGGGCCACCGTGACGGCGCCCGGTCCCTCCGCGCCGGGTCAGGGGGCTGCGGAGCCGCGCGCCGGGGCGGATCCGGCCGCAGCGGGCCGGTCCCGCGCGGCGCTCGTGGTGGCCGTGGTCGCCGTCGTCGTGGCGGTGATCACGACCACCGCGCTGTTCCTGGCCCTCAGCGAGGGCGGCGGTGACGGACCGCGGGCGACGGGGGACCGCGCACGTCCGGCAGTCGGGGCCGCGGCCTCGCCCTCCCGTCCTCCTTCGGGGCCGCCCTCGGCCGGGGCTTCCGCGTCGGGCGTCCCGGGGCGGACCGACCCGTCGCGAAGCGCGGCCGCCCCGCCGGACGCCGGGCCGGCCGGTACCTGGATCGCCCAGCTCGCGTCCGTCGAGAGGTCACTCGGCAACACGGCCCGCGAGCAGCAGGCGGCGGCGCTGCGGGCCCGGGGGCTGTCCGGTGTCCGGGTGCTGTCCAGCGACCGGTTCGCCGCCCTGCGCCCCGGGTACTGGGTGTTCTACTTGCCGGACTTCGCGACCGGGCGGGCGGCGGTGGAGTACTGCCGGAGCAAGGGGCTGGTGACCCGGAACGCCTGCGTGGGACGGTACGTGAGCGACGATGCCGCGGACTTCGTCTTCCAGTGTTATCCGACGGTGCGGGGCGTGCAGCCCGGCAGCCGTTGCACCCGCGACTGACCGGACCGCAGCAACCACCCGGCGGGCGGGTCGGGCGGCGGGTCAGTCCAGTCCGACCTGGCTGATCCGGTCGTCGCCGAGGTCCCGCTGCACCGTGCGGAGCAGGGCACCGAGCAGCTGCGCCAGTTGTTCCTGCTGGGCCGTGGTGAGGCCGCCGACGAGTTCCGCCTCGCGGTGCAGCACATGGCCGACGGTCGCTTCGACGACCCGGTGACCGGCTTCGGTCAGGGTGACGTCGACGGTCCGGGGTCGGCCGGCCCCGGACCGCCGGGTGACCAGTCCCTCGCGTTCCGCGCGGGCCACCCGCTGGGAGACGGCTCCGGCGGTGACCAGGGAGCGACGGGCCAGTTCGCGGGTGCTCAGGGTGTAGGGCAGGCCGCCCCGGCGCAGGACGCTGAGCAGGTCGAGCGTGGCAGCGTCCACCTCGGCGCGGGCGAGGATCCGGCGGCGGTCGTCCCCGAACAGCTTGGCGAGCTGCCACACCGGGGTGACGATCCCGATCGGCGCGACCGGCACGCCGGGCAGTTCGCGGGCCCAGGCGGCGGAGATCTCCTCGACGGTGGCGGCGCCCCGGCCCCGCTCCGCGGCTCCGTTCGGGGGCACGTCCCGGTCCGCATGGTCTGCGGTCCCCTGCGCGTCCCGTTCGGCTCCGGTGCCCTCGCTTGCCACAGCACCCCTCCCCCATCTTATATTTAGACCTGAATTTAGACCTGAACGAACAGTGGAAGGACAGCATATGGCACGCACCGTCCTGGTCACCGGCGGTGGCACGGGCATCGGACGAGCGATCGCCCGGCAGTTCGCCGCCCTGGGGGACGACGTGGTCGTCACCGGTCGCCGTACGGGGCCGATCCGTGCACTGGCCGAGGAGACCGGCGCACGGGCCCTGGTCTGCGACCACACCGACCCCGCGGCGGTCGAACACCTGGTGGGCCTGCTCCCCGGCACCGGCACCGTTGACGTACTGGTCAACAATGCCGGCGGCAACACCGACTTCGACGCGGACGGCGCCGGCGGGCTCGCCGCGTACGCCCGTGACTTCCGGGCCAATCTGGACGCCAACCTCGTCAGCGCCGCGCTGACCACGAAGGCCCTGGAGGAGCGGCTCGTCGCAGGCGGCAGCGTCATCCAGATCGGGTCGATCGCAGCGGGTCAGGGCGCCGGCTCCTACGGGGCGGCCAAGGCCGGACTCATCGCCTGGAACCTCGACCTGGCGAAGGCGCTGGGCCGGCGGGGCGTCACCGCCAATGTCGTCGCACCGGGTTACGTCGCCACCACCGAGTTCTTCCGCGACCGCCTCACCGGGGAACGTCAGGACGCTCTGGTCGCCGCGACGTCCACCGGCCGGGCGGGGACTCCCAAGGACATCGCCGGCGCGGTGCTCTTCCTCGCCTCGACCGCCGCGCGGCACGTCACCGGGCAGGTGCTCCAGGTGAACGGAGGTGCGTACACCCCGCTGTGAGCCGCGGTCGGTCAGTAGCGCAGGGCCCGGTCGACCTTGGTGCGGATGGTTCCGGACAGCTGGTGGGTGCTCCGCGCCACCGCCTTCTTGGTCCCTGCGGCGGGCACGTCGGACACGGTCACGGCGACGGCGTCGACGAGGTTCCCGGCGGAGTCCTGGAACGTGACCTGGACGACGAAGGACTTGGTGCTGTCGGCGGTGTTGTGGGCGGTGACCTCGACCGTGGTGCGGCCGTCCCCGTCGGTGGCCTGGCCGGAGAGCTTCACCTCGTCCCGGGCGTCGACGCCGTCGGTGACCTCGTCGATCTTCCGTTCGGCCGCTGCGGAGGCCGAGGCAGCGGCCTCGGCGGCCTGGGAGGCGAGGCCGGCTCCCGCGGAGGCCGCGGCGGAGGCCGCCTTGGAGACCGTGCCCGACGGCGAACCACCGCTGTCGGAGCAACCGGTGCCGGTGGCGGCGAGTCCCGCCACCAGAGCGACGCTCACCACTCCCCGTCCGAAGTGCCCGTTCACCTGCCGCCTCCCGTGCCGTGATCGCTCCCCGCCCTCGGCCAGTCAAGGAGCCGTCGGGGCGATCCGCACCTCCGGGCCCGCCGAACGGGTGGGCGGAGCGCGCGTCGCGGGGTGCGTTCGGCCGAGCGGCCCGATCAGAAGGAGTCGCCGTACCAGTGGACCGCACCGGGTGCGGTGAGGGTGCGCCCGACGCGGTCCGGGGCCTGCGTCAGCGGGCGGGCCATGCCGGTGGGGTCCACTGCCTCGACGGCGGTGCCGGCGGCGATCAGGAGCGGCGCGGCCCGCCGGGACGCGGCGCACGGGGGCGGGAAGAGCCGGACCCTGGTGCGCCCGGCGGTCCGGGCCCGGAGCGCGAGTTCCGCGTACAGGTCGGTGAGCACGTCCGGCTCTGCGGGTTCGCGTGCCGTCTCCAGGACGTCCACGCGATCCGGGCCCACCGGACGGGCGACGAGCCAACCGCTCGGCGGGCCGCCCCGACGGCGCTCGGCCAGCAGCGACCAGCAGTCCGGCCCGTACCAGGCGGGTACCCGTACCCGCCAGTCGTCGGCGTCACGGACGGCGCTCAACGGCCGGGCCGCGTTGTGGGCCGACTGGAGTCGGATCACCGCCGGGGCGTCGGCGGGGAGCGCGGAGCGCACCCGGTACCGCCCGGTGCCCTCGCGGTTTCGCCCGTTCCGTGCCGGGAGTGCGCCCTCGGTGCGGGGGCGGTGGAACTCCCGCCAGCCGGAGCCCCGGTAGACCCCCGGCGTGCCGGTGAACAGCAGGGACCAGGCGCAGCCCTCCGCCGCCATGGTGTCGACCGCACGGGCCAGCAGTTCCCCGACCAGTCCCCGTCCCCGGGCCTCGGGACGGGTGGCGACGGAGCCGATGCCTCCGACGCGTTGGGCTGTGCCGGTCGCGTCGCGCAGGGTGCGGGGAACGTACACGACGACCGCGTCGAGGGTGCCGTCGGTGCGTGCGGCGACGAAGGTGCGGTGGTGGCGGCCCGGGTCGAGGGCGTGCAGCGCGGGGAGGTGGCGGGCGGTGGGGAAGCAGACGGCCCACAGGGCGTGCAGGGCCGCCCCGTCGCCGGGGCGAGCGGTGCGGATCACGGGCGGACGTCCTCGGAGCGGGCACCGCCCGGGGGGAGGGCGCTGCGGTAGGGCGGCATGAAGCGGGTGCGGGGCATCTGGTCGGCGAGGACGCCGCCGTCCACGACGAGCCGGCTTCCGGTGAGGTAGGCACCCGCGTCGGAGGCGAGCAGGAGGAGCGCGCCGACGCATTCGTCGGGGTCGGCGTAACGACCGAGGGGGATGCGTTCGCGGTACGCGGACTCGAACGCTTCCCGGTCGAACGGGAACTCCCCGTCGATGGGGGTGTCGACCATGCCGGGGGCGAGCGTGTTGGCGGTGATGCCGTGCGGGGCGAGTTCCACGGCGAGGGTCTCGGTGAGGAGTTGGGCGGCGGCCTTGGAGGCGTTGTAGTGGGCGAGCCCGGCCTCGGCGACCAGCGCGTTCTTGGAGGTGACGGTGATGATGCGGCCCCTGACGCCGTCCGCGATCATGTGCTCGGCGATCCGCTGGGACAGGAAGAACACGGCGTCGACGTTGACCCGCATGATCTGCTGCCAGGATGCGGGGGTGATGGTGTTGAAGCGTTCGAGGGCGGCGGTTCCCGCGTTGTTGACGAGGACGTCCGGGGTGCGGTCGAGGTCGGTGCGGATGCGGTCGGCGAGCGTGGCCAGTTCCTCGGTGCGGGCGAGGTCCTGGGCGTAGGTGTGGGTACGGCGGCCGAGGGCCTGGACCGCCGCCTCGGTCTCCGCGAGGCCCGGGGCGCCCGGGAGGTCGACCAGGACGAGGTCGGCGCCCGCTTCGGCGAGTCCGACGGCGAAGGCGCGGCCCAGGCCCCGGGCGGCCCCGGTGACCAGGGCGGTGCGGCCCGCGAGGCTGAATCGGTGCATGGGTTCGTTCCTCGGTGGGAAGCGGGGCACCCGGACGGGAGTCCGGGCGGGCCCGGGGGGCGCGGAGTGCGCACTCCCCCCGGGCGTTCGCGCGGTCGGTTCCCGGCGGGTGCGTGACGGGTACGCGATGGGGAGCCGGGGCCGCGGTCAGTCGGTGAGGCCGAGCAGGGGCAGCGCATCGCGGTGGATCAGTTTCTCCACCTCGTCCTTGTCGAGGGGCGGCAGGCCGGGGATGCCGGGGACGTCCGCCACGGCCCGGAGCCCGGCGACGGAGTCGTCCACGGTGGTGAACGGGTAGTCGCTGCCGAACAGCAGCTTGTCCCAGACCCCGTAGTCCTGGACGAGCCGCAGGCTGTGCCAGAGCTGGAAGGGGCGGTAGTGCAGCGCGCTGACGTCCGCGTAGACGTGCGGGTGCTTGCGGATGACCGCGATGCACTCGCCTTCGAAGGGGTGGCCGAGGTGGGCGAGGACCATGCGGAGTTCGGGGTGGCGGATGGCGACCGCGTCGAGGTGGCGCGGCATCGCGTACTCCAGCGGCGCCGCCGACACGAAGGTGGTCCCCGTGTGGACGAGCAGCGGCAGTGCGTGCCGCTGCGCATAGGTGTAGAGCTCGTCGTACGCCGGGTCGGCGGGGTCGAACCCGGCGTACATCGGCATGAGTTTGATGCCGCGCAGTCCGAGTTCCTGGTGCCCGTACCGGAGTTCGTCCTGCCATCCGGGTTGGGTGGGGTCGATCGAGAGGTAGCCGATGAGTCGGTCGGGGTGGGCGGCGGTGTAGGCGGCGACGGCCGCGTCGTCCACCCAGAGGCCGCTGCGGCGGGCCTTGCCGCCGACGACGACGGTGCGGGTGTCCTCGGGGGCGGTGGCGGCGTACTCCTCCCAGTCGACCGTCAGGTCCACCTCGCCGGCGTGCGCCCGGGCGGAGTCGGAGGCGAACGGGTCGCCGATGTCGTGGTGGTGCCGGAACAGGTGGGAGTGGACGTCGGTGATCATGACGGCCGCCTCCGCGTCGACGGCCGCGGCCCGATGGGGGCGGGTGCTGCTGGTTCCGTCATGTGCGGTTCCTCTTCTCCCAGCCGTCTTCGAACATGTTCCAGAACCGGTGGGTCGGCGGGTGTTCCGCGAAGACCTCGTCCACGAGTTCGACGCCGAGGCCGGGCGCGGTCGGGAGACCGATGTGCCCGTCCACGAGGGGGAGGGTGCCCTTGAGTGCGTGGAAGACGTGGTCCTCCAGCAGACCGTCGAAGGTCTCCAGGATCTTGAGGTTGGGGATGCCGAGGGCCGCGTGGACGGACGCGGTGGTGCACAGCGGCGAGTTGGAGTTGTGCGGGGCGACGAGCATGCCGTGGGCGTCGGCGATGGCGGCGATCTTGCGGACCTCGGTGAACCCGCCCGCCATCGACAGGTCGGGCTGGATGATGTCGACGGCCGCGGTGGCGAAGAGTTGTTTGTACTCGTAGCGGTTGTGGAAGTGCTCGCCGCCGGAGATCGGGAAGGCGGCCCGCTGACGCAGTTCGGCGTACCGCTCGATGTGGGTCCACGGCATCGGTTCCTCGAACCAGCCGATGTCGAAGGGTTCGAGGGCGTGGACCAGTCGGCTCGCGGTGGGCATAGCGAAGCGGGCGTGGCCCTCGACGAAGAGGTCGACCTCCGGGCCGATCGCCTCGCGCACGGCGGCGACGAGGTCCAGGGAGCGGCGCAGTTCGGCGCGTTCCAGCTCGTGCAGGCCGGGGCCGAAGGGGTCGAACTTGAGGGCGGTGAAGCCCTTGGCGACGGTGGCCCGGGCCTTGGCGGCGAAGACGTCCGGGTCGCGTTCGCCGTTGTACCAGCCGTTGGCGTAGACCCGGACCCGGTCCCGGCAGGCGCCCCCGGTGAGCCGGTAGGCGGGCACCCCGAGGGCCTTGCCCATGAGGTCGTACATGGCCTGGTCGAGGCCGGACAGGGCGATGCCGCCCATGTCTCCGCCGCGCAGGAAGTCGCCCTGGTAGAGCCGGAGCCAGATCTCCTCGACGTCGAAGGGGTCGGCACCGATCAGATGGCGGCGGGCGAGGGATTCGGTGAGGGCGCAGACCTCGGCGCCGCGGTACGGGTGGGTGATCTCGCCGATGCCCGACAGTCCCTCGTCGGTGTGGACGCGGACGTAACCGAAGTCGCGCCAGGCGGTGCCGAGCATCAGGGTCTCGACGCGGCTGATCCGTCCGGCGGGGCCGGCGGGGCGGGAGGTGTTGACGGTGAGCATCAGCGGACCGCCCCGCCCATGGTGGAGGCGTTCTCCAGGTCGCGGGCGCCCCCGTCGGCGAGGACGGCCCGTACGGCGGCCTCGGTGCCTTCGAGCAACCGGTCGACGTCCGCATCGGTGTGCGCATAGCTGAGGTGGCTGCGCTTGAGGTTGAGCGGGAGTTCGAACAGTCCGTGGTCGAGGAGGCGACGGCGGTAGCCGACGAAGAGGGTCGCGTCGTTGGCGAGGAGGTCGTCGTAGGTGCGCGGAGCGTCGCCCGGCATGAAGTAGGTGACGAAGACGGAGCCGTGGCCGGTGACGACGGCGGGCACGTCGAGCCGCTGGTACACGCCCCTCAGCCCGGTCCGGACCCGCTCGCCGAGGCGGTGGACGTGGTCGTGGACGGGTTCCGTACGGAGCTTGTGCAGGGTGGCGAGGGCCGCGGCGACCACGGAGGGGTGGCCGTTGTAGGTGCCGGCGAAGAAGGCGGGGGCACCGGGGCGGGTGGAGAACAGGTCCATGAGGTCGGCACGCCCGCCGATGGCTCCGACGGGGGCGCCGTTGGCGATGGCCTTGCCGAGGGTGGTGAGGTCGGGGGTGACCCCGCTGATCGACTGCCAGCCGCCGAGCGCGTGGCGGAAGCCGGTGATCACCTCGTCGAAGACGAGGACGCTGCCCGCTCTGGCGGTCTCCTCGCGCAGGGTGGTGAGGAACTCCGGGTACGGCAGGAGGGTGCCGACGTTGTGCGGAACGGGTTCCACGATGACTGCGGCGATGTCGTGACCGTGTTCGGCGAAGGCGCGGCGGACGGCCTCGCTGTCGTTGAACGGCAGCACCAGGGTGGCGTCCAGCACCTCGGGGAGGATGCCGGTGGAGATCGGGTCGTGACGGCCGACCATCTCGGGTGCGGAGATGACGTTGAGGCTGACCGAGTCGTGCCACCCGTGGTAGCAGCCCTGGAACTTGACGATCAGGCGGCGTCCGGTGGCGGCGCGGGAGACCCGTAGCGCGTGGAAGGTGGCCTCGCTGCCGGTGCTGGTGAGGAGGACCTTCTCCACGGAGGGGATCAGCTCGGTGAGTTGTTCGGCGAGTTGGACCTCGCCCTCCGTCACCCCGACGCCCAGATGGCCGATGCGGGCGCCGGCCTCGGCGGTGGCCCGGGCCACGTCGGGGTCGTTGTGGCCGAGCAGCGGGGGACCGAAAGCGGCGTGGAAGTCCGTGTACTCGCGGCCGTCGGCGTCCCGGAACCGGGCGCCCGAGGTCGCGGTGACGACGAGGTCGGCCAGTCCGGGAACGCTGCGCTGGCCGCTGTTCACGCCGCCGGGCACGACCTTGCGGGCGCGCTCGGCGATCCGGGCTCCGGAGGTGGTGTCCGGGCCTGAACTCATGGTGCTTGCTCCTTGCGTCGAGAGTCGTCGGGTGCGCAGGCCCTGCCCGGCCTCCGCACCCCGGCGCCATCCGCCCGGCAGTCGCCGCAGGAAGTGGGTCGGTTCGTTCGGTGGATCTGTGCGATCTATGCGATCTGTACGACTTGCCGTGCAGATCGGATGAGATGGTGCGGTGAATTTTCAGAACACCGTTCTGTGATGCAGAACAGTTCCTGAAGGTTACGGCCGCCACTCCCCTCGGTCAAGACCTTTCGCCCCCATGAACCCCTGCACTACGGCTAAGCTGTTCGGTCATGACGAACAGAGCTGGTCCGGACGAGCCGAAGTACTGGGTGAAGAGCGTCGCCAGGGCCGCCGATCTCCTGGAAGTCCTCGCCACCCCCGCGCCGGGCAACGGGCTGAGCGTCACGGAGGTGGCGCAGCTCTGCGGCATCTCCAAGAGCGCGGCCTTCGGCACCCTCCAGACCCTGCGCGCGTACGGCCTCGTCTCCGACGACGGCGAGGGCATGAACCGGCGGTACCGGCTCGGCATGGGACTCGCCCGCCTCGGCGACCGGGCCCGCGCCCAGGTCTCCCTCCGGGGGGTCGCCCACCCCGTACTGCGGGAGTTGACCCGGCTGACCGGCATGGCCTCCCGACTCGCCGTGCCGGAGGACGGACACGCGGTGGTGGTCGACCAGGTCGAGCTGGACCACCGGGTCCGGCTCGACCTGCGGATGGGGCAGCGCGAGCTCCCCCACTGCACCGGCCTCGGCAAGGCCCTGCTGTCCGCGGTGCCGCCGGCCGAGGCCGCCGCCGTGATCGAACGACATGGACTGCCCCGCCGCACCCCCCGCACCATCACGGACCCCGCGACGTTCCTCGCGCACCTACGGGACATCGCACGGGTCGGCTACGCGCTCGACGACGAGGAGGACGCCGAGGGCATCCTCTGCATCGGCGCACCCGTCCGCGACGACCACGGCACGTGCGTGGGGGCGATCAGCATCACGGGACTGAAGCTCGGACTTCCCGCCTGGCGCTACCAGGAGCTGGGCGGACAGGTGCGGGACGCCGCCGAGCAGATCAGTACGGCACTGGGGTGGGCCGCGCCGGACCAGGACGACGACACGGGCCGGGCGGATCGGCCGGCCGACCCGCCCGCGCACCCCTGACCTGACCGACCGGCCGCACAACCGGCCGGCCCGCGCACACCCCGCTCCCCCTCACGCCCCCACGCCCCCACGCCCCCAGTGCACGGTGCCCCGGCCGCGCGATCGGTGACACCGGGAAAGCGGGGGCGTCCGCGCCGCGCCGCACCGCGCCGCACCCGGACCGTGCCGTGCCCTCCCTGACCGTTCCGCCCCGGTACCGCTGCGCTCCCACCGATTTCGCCCGGGCGGAAATTCGTCGTGAACGACCCCTTGACCTCCCGTCGAACCGGCACGTACGTTCCTGCCATCCGCCGGGACGTTCCCCGTCACCGGCCCCGCATCTCCGCACGAATCCCCTCCCGGGCCCTGCCCTCCCGCCCGGGAACCCCTCTGTTCACCCTCCAGAGGGCGCTCTCTTCGAGCCATCCGCCGTATCGGCAGTCCACCCGCAGGAACGCTCCCTTTCCGTCCGGTTCCCCGGCATTCCCCGGAAGGCGAAGTCCGCGATGAGCGTTCCGCACCACCCGAGCACCGCACGCCGCAACCTGCTGCGCGCCTCCGGCATAGCCGGCCTGGCCGTCGCGGGCACGGCAACCGCCACCGCCCCCGCCCAGGCCAAGTCCGCCAAGGACGCCACCCTGCACGTCCCCACCGTCGCGGAACTCCGCGCCCTGTCCCCCAGGTCCCTGCGCGCCGACGCCGTGGTCGTCGTCGCGGGGTACCACCGGGCGGGTGACGGAGGGACCTTCGCGGCCCGCTGGGACGACGGGTCGACCGCTCCCCACAACGGCGGCACCGTCATCGCCCCCGCCACCAGGCGCCCCGGCGCGGGCCGCTGGCTGCAACTCCACACCGGCGTCCTCGACTTCCGCACCTTCGGCCACTTCGACGCCGACAAGCCGGCCGACGACGCGCTCGACGCCATGGTCGAGGACCCCGCCGTCCACCGCGTCGAAGCCCACACCCCCCTGCTGCTCCAGCGGCGCCACACCTTCACCCGCTCCCACATCGAACTGGACTTCCACGGCAACCGCCTGCACACCCGGGGCACCGAGAAGAACACCCACGACAACCCCTTCGGCGCCACCCTCGCCTTCCGCGGCCGGACCACCGACGACACGCACAGCCACCAGCTGACCGCCGCGATGCCCGACCTCTCCGACGTCTTCGAGGTCGGCGACTCCGGCCGCTTCGCCGTCGGACAGTGGTGGGCCGTCGAGGTCAACGCCCTCGCCGGACGGTGGGAGCGCGAAGTCCAACGGCTGGTGCAGGTGACGCAGGTCGTCGACGGCTCCCGCATCCGGGTGAACTACCAGATCGGCTGGGACCTCGCGGCGGGGCGCACCCTCAGTTGGACCCGCGTCGAACCGGTGGACCGCGCCCACGTCCGCAACCTGGTCTTCGAAGGCGCGGGCGACGACCAGTACACCGGTACCCATCCCGTCTCCTACGAGTACGCGGTGCGCTGCGACGTCTCCGGGATCGAGGCGACGGGCACCTTCTGGCCGGTCGTGATGCGCCGCTGGTGCACCCACTTCCGCACCGAACGCTGCTCGCTCACCAACCCGAAGTCCGTCACGTACGGCGGTGCCGGGTACCTCACCCAGCAGATCTACTGCCTGTACGGACATGTGACGGACTGTCATGTGTCCAACGCCCGCCACCTCAACGACTTCACGGCCTCGGCCTACTGCTACGTCACCAACTGTCACGGCGACGGCGACGACCAGGGGCCGTTCGTCACCCACGGCCAGTACGAGCACGACCTCGTCTACACCGGCAACTCGGGGCTGATGACCTTCGCCAACTCCGGGTCGGCCTGGGGCGGAGCGGCCAAGCGGATCACCGTACGGCGCCACTCCTGTTCCTGGTTCGTGGCCCGGGTCAAGGTCACCGACCTGACCCTGGAGGACGTGACCGTCATCGGCAAGAAGTCCCTCGCCGGTTCGGGAATGCTGTGGGTGAACGCGGACGGCGTGCAGCTGCGCGGGTGCACCGCCAGCGGTCCGCTGATCGTCTCCCAGGCGTCCCGGCGGTCCGCGCGGCCGAACGTCATCGCGGACTCGTCCTTCGCCCTCGGCCCGGGCGCCGAGGTCACCCGGGCCGAGGTGACGACGCCCCTGACCCTGGAGCGGGTGACCCTCACCGGGATCGGCGGCGCCGCGTTCAAGGGCACCGGACGGCTCACCCTGGACCACTGCGAGCTGACCGGCGCACCGGACGCCGCGCCCGCCACGTACGCGCACTCCGAGGTGCACGTCGAGGGCGGACGCCTCACCGACACCGGGATCCGGTTGACCGGAGCCGGGGACCAGACGCTACGGATCGACGGCGCCCGGCTGACCGGCACCACCAAGGACGGCGCGTTGTTGTCCCGCGCGGGTGCCGACCGCACCGTCACCTGGCGGCTCAGCGGCGTCGAGTCCACCGCCCCGGACGGCACCGCCCACGTCCAGCTCACCGACGGGGTCAACCGGTACCGCGCGCACGGCTGCGCCTTCACCGGTGGACGGCTCGAACTGCGCCCGGGCGCCTTCGGCGACGGCGGCCACCTGCTGCACACCGGGTGCGTCGAGGACGGCACGGAACGCACCGCGCTGCCCGACGAGGGCCCCGCGGTGTCCCACGGCACGGGCAATCTGCGCCCCTGAACCGCGCGGCCCGCCCGGCGCCCGCCCCACCGTCCCAGCGAACCAGGGAACCCCCGTGTCCACGCATACCCCGATCACCGGCCGACCGGTGCGCGTCGCCCTCGTGGGCGCCGGAAACCGCGGCCTCACCTACACCGAGTGGATCAAGGCGAACCCCGAGCGGGCGCAGCTCGTCGCGGTCGCCGACCCCCGTCCGGCGGCGCGCGCCGCGGCCGGTGCGCCGGTCGAGTTCGACGACTGGCGTCCGCTGGCGGAACAGCGGATCGCGGACGCCGTGATCGTCGCCACCCAGGACCGCGAACACGTCGAGCCGGTGCTCGCGCTGGCCCGGGCCGGGTACGCGATCCTCGCCGAGAAGCCCCTGGCGCCGACCGAGGAGGAGACCCGGACCCTGGTCGAGGGGGTGCGGGAGGCGGGGGTGTTGTTCGCCGTCTGTCATGTGATGCGCTACCAGCCGTACACGGACCTGGTGAAGCGGGTCGTGGACTCCGGGGTGCTCGGCCAGTTGGTGTCCCTGGACCACCTGGAGCCGGTCGGCTGGTGGCACTACGCGCACAGCTACGTACGCGGCCCCTGGCGCAGCGAGAAGCGCTCCTCGCCGATGCTGCTCGCCAAGTCCTGCCACGACCTCGACTGGATCAGTTACGTCCTGGACGGCCGGATCGAGGAGGTGGCGAGTTTCGGGGGGCTCGCGCACTTCCGGCCGCAGAACGCACCGGCCGGGTCGGCCGAACGGTGCCTCGACTGCGCGGTGGAAGCCGGTTGCCCGTACAGCGCGTTGAAGCTGTACCTGCCGACGCTGCGCGAGAAGGGCGCGGTGTGGCCGGTCACCCATGTGACGGAGGCGACCGACGAGGCGGGGCTGCTCCGGGCCCTGCGCGAGGGCCCGTACGGGGTGTGCGCGTACCGGTCGGACAACGACGTGGTCGACCACCAGGTGCTGGCCATGCGGCTGTCGGGCGGGGTGACGGCCACCTTCCAGATGGTGGCGTTCACCGAACAGACGCACCGGCAGACCAGGATCTTCGGTTCGCACGGCTGGTTGCGGGGGGACGGCGAGCGGGTGACCGTCCAGGACTTCAGGACCGGCGACACGGTGACGCACGAGCTGGGCGGGAGCGGCTCGAACGCGGCGGACGGGCACGGGGGCGGTGATCCGGCGCTGGTCGAGGCGTTCGTCCGGGCCGTGGCCACCGGCGATCCGGGGGCCGTCCGTTCGGGTACGACGGCCTCGCTCGGCAGTCACCTCGCGGCCTTCGCCGCGGAACGGGCCCGGCACTCGCGGACCGTGCAGACCGTGCCCGCGGGCTGACCGGGACCACCGCTCCCCCTCGCTCCCCCGCTTCGTCCGACACCCCCCGACACCCCCGGCGCTCCTTCCCTGATCCCTCCCCGCTCCACACCCACGACTCGCAGCCTTCGGAGGCACCCTCATGTCACGCTCCTCTACCGTCCGCACCTCCGCCCGTCGCGGCAGACTCCGGGCCGCCGCCGTGCCGGTGGTGTCCACCGCCCTGGCCACGGCCCTGCTCACCGCCTGCGGCGGGGGGAGCGGCGGCAGCGGCGACAAGTCCGTCACGATGTGGACGTACCCGGTGATCTTCGACGAGGCGAAGAACAAGGCGTACTGGGACGGTCTGGTCAAGGAGTTCGAGAAGGCGCACTCCGGCGTCTCGGTGAAGGTGGAGACCTTCCCGTGGGCCAACCGGGACACCGCGCTCGCCACCGCCATCGCCTCCGGCAAGGGCCCGGACGTGGTGTACCTGGTCCCCGACCAGCTGCCGAAGTACGCCAAGAGCATCGTCCCGGCCGACGAGTACATGCCGGCCGACGCCAAGTCCGACTACACGGACTTCGCCCTCACCTCCGTGACCGTGGACGGCAAGCCGCTCGGCACCCCGGTGCTGACCAGCGCCAACCCCCTGATCTGCGACAAGCGGGTGTTCGAAGCGATCGGGGAGAGCGCGTACCCGCAGACCTGGGCCGATCTGGAGGGCCTGGCACCGAAGCTGAAGGAGAAGGGCTACTACGCCACCAGTTACAGCGGCGACACCCAGCAGACCCTCAACATGACGTTCTACCCGCTGCTGTGGCAGGCCGGCGGCGACGTGTTCGCCGACGACGGCAAGAAGACCGCGTTCAACGAGGACGCCGGGGTCAAGGCGCTGACGTACCTCAAGGACCTGGTGGACGGCGGCCACACCGACAAGGACCTGGTGACGACCACGCCGAAGTTGGAGCAGACACCCGTCGCGAAGGGCAAGGTGGCCTGTACCTGGCAGAACGTGGCGGCCGATGTGGAGCCCTTCTGGGGCAAGGAGAACATCGTCGTCCAACCGCCGCTCAAGGACGCCGAGTCCGTCGGCTACGGCACCGTCGGTGCCCTGTCGATGCTGAAGGGCGCCAACAAGGAGGTCGCCGGCGACTGGATCTCCTTCGTGGCCGAGGCGAAGAACGCGGCCGGTCTGGAGAAGGAGTCCGGGTACTTCCCGGCCCGGAAGTCGGGCGGCGACCTGTACCCGGGCGATGCGCTCCAGAAGGCGGTGGGCGACACCCTGCCGACCATGACGGCGGGACCGCTGCACGACAAGTCCCGTGAGGTGATGGGCGTGTTGGCGCCGGAGATCCAGGCGGCCCTGCTCGGCAAGAAGAGCCCCCGGGAAGCGCTGGACGCGGCGGCCAAGGCGGCGGACGCGATGCTCGCCCGCTGATCCGCCCGAGCGGGGCGGCCGGGGGCGCGAGCCGCCGCCCCCGGCCCCGCCCCGCCTCTCTTGAGTCTCCACCGGCCGGGACCCGTACCGCGGGCCGCCCGGCCCCGCCCTCAGACCTCCCTCCCCCGCACCGCAAGGAGAATCACCGTGGCAGTCGTCGCGGAACGCGCCCGTCGGGGCCGTCTCAGCGGGCCGCTGGCGCGCCGCGAGGCCCGGATCGGCCTGCTGTTCGTCCTCCCCTGCTTCCTGCTCTTCCTGGCCTTCCGGTTCGGTCCGGGTGTCGCCGGCGTGCTGATGAGCTTCACCGACTACTCCCTGACCGGCGGCGGTCAGTTCATCGGCCTCGACAACTTCTCCCGACTGTGGGACGACCCGCTGTTCTGGCAGGCCCTCCAGGTGACCGTCATGTACACGGCCATCGCGGTGCCCGGCACGTTGCTGATCTCGGTGGCGCTGTCGCTGCTGACCCGGCGGGCCTTTTGCGGGTCCAAGGTCTTCCGGTCGGTGTTCTTCCTCCCGGTGGTCACCTCACTGGTGCTCGCCGCGACCGTGTTCGTGTGGATCTTCTCCACCGGTGGCCCGTGGTCGACGCTCATGGGATGGCTGGGCTTCTCCGAGGGCTCCTGGCTGTCGGACGACGTCCTCGTCATCCCGGCCCTGGCGCTCGTCGGCGTCTGGTCCCGCTTCGGCTACGGCATGCTCATCCTGCTGGCCCGGATGCAGGACATCCCCCGGGAGTTGGAGGAGGCCGCGCTCACCGACGGAGCGGGGCCCTGGCAGCGGTTCCGGTACATCGTGCTGCCCCAGCTGAAGCCGACCCTGTTCTTCCTCGCGGTGATCGAGACGACCGCGTCGTTCCAAGTGTTCGACGCCGTCTACACCATGACGGGCGGCGGCCCGGCGAACGCCAGCTACACGCTCGTCTTCCAGCTCTACGACGCGGGCTTCAAGTACTTCGACCTGGGCTACGCGGCCACCATCGGTGTCGCGCTGTTCGTGCTGACCCTGGTGGTCGCCTTCGTGCAGCGGCTCGTGATCGGGAAGGACCAGTGACCATGACCACGACCACCACACCGGTCGAGTCCCCCTCCACCGGGGCCGGAGAGCCGACCGGGCGCAGCGGGGCGAAACCCGACCGCCGCAGCCAACGCCGGTTGCGCCGGGAGGCCGAGCGCGACTCCGTTCCGCACGCGATGCGCGGAACGCGGGGCGGTCGGATCGGCCGTGCGCTCCTGCTGGGACTCGCGGCGATCGTCACCGTCTTCCCGTTCTACGCGATGGTCGTGCTGTCCCTGAAGCCGTCCGCCGCCGTCGAGTTCCCCGGCAGTCTGCTGCCCTGGCCGTTGACCGGCGAGGCGTACGACAGCGTGTTCCGTGCGCAGGACGTGCCGCGTTGGGTCTTCAACACCCTCGTCTACTCGCTGGTGTCGGTCGTCGGCACCCTGCTGCTGGCCTCGCTCGCGGGATACGCCTTCGCGAAGAAGCGGTTCCCCGGGCGGGAGGCCATGTTCTGGTCGTTCCTGTCGATGGTGATGGTCCCGTACCACGTGACGATGATCCCCACCTTCGCGATGATCGCGAAGCTGGGCGGGGTCGACACGTACTGGGGTCTGATCGTGCCGACCCTCGCCAACGCACAGGCGGTCTTCCTGATGCGGCAGTTCATCAAGGGGCTGCCCGACGAGCTGTTCGAGGCGGCGCGCCTGGACGGCTGCAACGAGTGGCAGATCTTCCGACGGATCGTGTTGCCGCTGCTCAAACCGATCCTCGCCACGCTCGGCGTCTTCGTCTTCCTGTGGCACTGGAACGACTTCCTGTGGCCCCTGGTCATCGGCCAGTCCACCGACATGCGGACCCTCACCGTCGGCATCGCCTCGCTCCAGCAGCAGAACGTGCCGCTCAACGTGGTCCTGTCGGGCTCCGTCATCGCGTTCGTGCCCATCTTCGCCGCCTATCTGGTGGGCCAGCGCTACTTCACCGAGGGCGTCACGGCGTCCGGAATCAAGGGATAGCACTCCATGTTCACCGACGAGGCGGCGCTCGAAGAGCGCCTCGCCACTCCTTCTCCCGCCCTCGTCGCGGATCTCGCCCGACTGGACGGCGATCTGCTGGTGCTCGGCGCGGGCGGCAAGATGGGCCCCAGCCTCTGCCGGCTGGCGCGCCGCGCACTGGACGCGGCCGGACGCACCGACACGCTGGTCCACGCGGTGTCGCGCTGGTCCGACCCGGCCGCCGCCCGGGAGCTGGCAGCCGACGGGGTACGGACCGTGGCCTTCGACCTGATGGACCCGACGGCCGACCTCACGGACCTCCCGGACGCGGCGAACATCGTGTTCATGGTCGGCGCCAAGTTCGGTTCGGCCGGGGCTCCCTCGCACGCCTGGGCCGTCAACGCGGCGCTGCCCGACCGGGTGGTGCGGCGCTGGCCGGCCGCCCGGATCGCCGCCTTCTCCACCGGCAACGTCTACCCGCTGGTACCGGTGACCTCCGGCGGCTGCACCGAGGAGCATCCGGTGGGGCCGGTCGGCGAGTACGCGATGTCCTGTCTGGGGCGGGAGCGGATCTTCGGGCACGCAGCCCTGACCCGCGGCACCCGGGTGGCCCTGATCCGCCTCAACTACGCGGTCGACCTGCGCTACGGAGTCCTCGCCGACCTCGCCGTCCGGGTCCGCACGGGCGGGGCCGTCGACGTGCGGACCTCGGCGGTGAACGTGGTGTGGCAGGGATACGCCAACGAGGTGACCCTGCGCTCCCTGCTGAACGCCACCGCCGGCGAGGCGTTCACCCTCAACCTCACCGGACCCGAAACGGCCCCGGTCCGGCGGATCGCGGACTGGTTCGGCGCCGAGTTCGACACCGCGGCGGTGTACGAGGGGGAGGAGTCCGGGACGGCCCTGTTGTCGGACGCGAGCCGCTGCCACGCCCTCTTCGGATATCCCGACGTGCCGTTGCGCACCCTGGTCGGATGGCAGGCCGACTGGCTGCGCCGCGGACTGCCGTTGTCGGGCAAGCCCACCAAGTTCCAGGTCCGCGACGGAAGGTTCTGAGGCGTTGACGTCCCCCGCCGCGACCCCGCGCACCACCGCCCCGCACACCCCCACCGCCCCGCACACCCACGCCGTCCGGCCGGCCCCGCCCGACCGGGCCCCGTCCCCCACGGAAGCAGCCCTGATGACCCCCCTGGAAGTCCTCGCCCACGGCACGGTGATCCCGGCCCATCCACTCGCCCTCACCGCCGGGTCGGACCTCGACGAACGGCGCCAGCGCGCGCTGACCCGCTACTACCTCGCGGCCGGCGCCGGTGGCGTCGCCGTGGCCGTGCACACCACCCAGTTCGAGATCCGTGAGCCCGGCGTCGGACTGCTGCGACCCGTGCTGGAGCTCGCCGCGGAAACCGTCGACGCCGAGGCGGGACGGCCGTTCGTGAAGGTCGCCGGGGCCTGCGGCTACACCGCGCAGGCCGTCGCCGAGGCGGAACTCGCCGCCTCGCTCGGCTACGACGCGGTGCTGCTGAGCCCGGCCGTGCCCGGGGCCGACGAGAAGGGCCTCATCCACCGGGCGCGTGCGGTGGGCGAGGTGTTGCCCGTGATCGGCTTCTACCTCCAGGAGGCGGTCGGCGGCCGGTACCTCTCCCCCGCGTTCTGGTCGGCCTTCACCGACCTGCCGTCGACGGCCGCCGTGAAGATCGCGCCCTTCGACCGCTACCGCACCGCGGACGTCATCCGCGCGGTGGCCACCGCCGACCGGGCCGACGAGGTGGCCCTGTACACCGGGAACGACGACGACATCATCGGCGACCTCCTGACCCCGTACGCCACGTCGGGCGGGCGCCGCTGGTTCGCGGGCGGGCTGCTCGGCCAGTGGTCGGTGTGGACCCGGTCCGCCGTGGCCCTGCTGGAGGACGTGCGGCTGGCCCGCACGGGCGACCACGCGGCCGTGGTGCGGTGCCTGACCCGCCGGCCCGAGCTGACCGACGCCAACCAGGCGGTGTTCGACGTGCGGGGCGGCTTCCGGGGGTGCCTCGCGGGCGTGCACGAGGTGCTGCGGCGCCAGGGACTGCTGGCGGGCACCTGGTGCCTGGACCCCTCGGCCGTCCTGTCGCCCGGGCAGGCCGAGGAGCTGACCCGGGTCGCGGCGGCGTACCCCTGGCTGACCGACGACGCGTTCGTCGCGGAGCACCTCGATGACTGGCTCCGCTGATCCGCGCCCGGGCCGCCCCCGGGTCGTGGTGGCCGTGCCGCAGCGGCTGCGCGTCCAGTTCTTCGCGGCCGGGACCTGGGCCCGGCTCACCGAGCGCGCCGAGGTGACCGTCCTCGACGAGCACACCGACCGGGAGGCGTTGGCCGCCGCGCTGCCCGGGGCCCGCGCCCTGGTCACGGCCTGGGGCGCGCCCCGCGTCGACGCGGAACTCCTGGACGTGGCGGACCGGCTGGCGCTGGTCGCGCACACCGGGTCGGCGGTCGCGCCGTACGTCACCGAGGAGGTGTTCCGGCGCGGGGTGCGGGTCACCCAGGCGGGCGACGCGATGGCCCGGCCCGTGGCCGAGGTGGCCCTCGCGTTCACCCTGGCCCTGTTGCACCGGGTGCACCGTTTCGACCACGCCCTGCGCATCGGCGCGGACTGGGAGAGCGCGGGGCGCGCACCCGACCGGCACGAGATCCACGGCAGTGCGGTCGGGGTGATCGGCGCCTCGCGGACCGGCCGCGCGTACCTCGCGCTGGCCCGTGCCCTGGGTGCCCGGGTGGCGGTCGCCGACCCGTACCTGTCGCCGGCCGCCGCGGAGGAGCTGGGCGTGCAACTGCTGCCCCTGGACGCCTTGTTGGAGCGCAGCAGGATCGTGGCGGTGCACGCCCCCGCGACCGAGGAGACCCGGCACCTGCTGGGTGCCCGGGAACTGGCGCGGATGCCGGACGGGGCGGGGTTGGTGAACACGGCGCGCTCCTGGCTGGTGGACGAGGACGCGCTCCTGGCGGAGGTGCGCACGGGTCGCCTCGATGCGGCCGTGGACGTCTTCGACGCGGAGCCGCTGCCCGTGCACCATCCGCTGCGCACCCTGCCGAACGTCCTGTTGACCCCGCACCAGGCGGCGGGCACCGTCGAGTGCCGGCTCCGCCTCGGGTCGAGCGCCGTCGAGGAGGTCGTGCGCCTGTTGGACGGTGCGCCACCGGTGCACGCGGTGGGCCCCGAAGCCCTGGCCCGACTCGACTGACCATCCGCTCGTCATCCGTCACCCACCCACCCACTCGGGAGAATCCCATGCGTCTGATGCGCGTCGGCGAACCCGGCCAGGAGCGCCCGGTACTCGCCGGGGCCGACGGCCACCACTACGACCTGTCCCCGCTCACCGACGACATCGACGGGGCGTTCCTCGCCCGGCTCACGGACGACCCGTCACTGGTGTCCGCGGCCGTGCACCGGCTGCCCGCCGTCGACGTCACGGGCCTGCGCATCGGAGCGCCGATCGCCCGGCCGTCGGCGGTGCTGTGCATCGGGCAGAACTATGCGGCGCACGCCGCCGAATCGGGGTCCGCCCCGCCCGAGCAACCGATCCTCTTCTACAAGTCGCCGAACACGGTCGTCGGTCCCCACGACGACGTCCTGATCCCACGGGGCTCGGAGCGGACCGACTGGGAGGTGGAACTCGCGGTGGTCATCGGCCGTCGGGCCGCGTACCTGGAATCCCCCGAGGCGGCCCTCGCGCACCTCGCCGGGTTCACCGTGAGCAATGACGTGTCCGAGCGGGCGTTCCAGTTGGAGGCCTCGGGCGGGCAGTGGTCCAAGGGCAAGTCGTGCGCCACCTTCAACCCGCTCGGCCCGGTCCTGGTGACGCCCGACGAGATGGGCGATCCGCAGGACCTGCGGCTGCGGTCCTGGGTGAACGGGGAGCCCCGCCAGGACTCGAAGACCGCCGACATGATCTTCTCGGTCGCCGAGATCGTCCACCACCTGTCGCAGTACCTGGTGCTGGAGCCCGGTGACCTGGTCAACACCGGCACTCCGGAGGGGGTCGCCCTGTCCGGGCGCTTCCCCTACCTCGGTGCGGGCGACGTGGTGGAGTTGGAGGTCTCGGGGATCGGGCGGCAGCGCAACGCGTGCCGCCCGGCCTGACCGACCTCCGTTCCGTGGTCCGAGCACGGCCCGTGCTCGGACCTGCGGGGGAACCGTCAGGGCTTGCGGCCGACACCGCCGTAGGCGTCGACCCGCTGCACCGCGGCGCCCACGGTCTCCGGCCGCCATTCGGTCACGGGGACGATGCCGGGCTCCAGCAGTTCCAGCCCGTCGAAGAAGCCCGTGATCTCGTCCACGGCGCGCACGTGGTAGGGCACGGCGCCGCTGGAGTTGTACGCGTCGGAGGCGGCGATCATGCCCTCGCTGGTGGCGGTGCTGTCGCTGATGACGAGGTAGCTGCCCGACGGCAGACCCTCCATCAGGGTGGCGACCAGGGAGCGGGCCTGAGCGTGGTCGGCCACGTGACCGAGGGTGTTGAGGATCATCAGCGCGACGGGCTTGCTGAGGTCCAGCGTCTCCTCGGCGGCCTTCAGCACGGCGGCCGGCTTGTAGAGGTCGGCGTCGAGGTAGTCGGTGCGGCCCTCTTCGGTGCTGGTGAGGAGCGCACGGGCGTGGGTGAGCACCAGGGGGTCGTTGTCGACGTAGACGATCCGGGCGTCGGGAGCGACGCGTTGGGCCACCTCGTGGGTGTTGTCGGCGGTCGGCAGGCCCGTGCCGACGTCGAGGAACTGGCGTACGCCCCGTTCTCCGGCGAGGTGGTGCACGGTGCGTCCGAGGAACTGGCGGCTGCTGCGCGCCACGTCGACGAGACCGGGGAAGATGTCCTTGATGTGGTCGCCGATTTCGCGATCGACCTCGTAGTTGTCCTTGCCGCCCACGAAGTAGTTCCAAAAGCGCGCCGAGTGCGGCTTGGTGGTGTCGATCCGCGCGCGTATCTCCGCTGCCGCGCGCATCGAGTCACGGTCGGACACGAGGGTGCCTCCTCAAGGAACATGGGCCGGACGGCTCGCCGGTCCCCGCGCCGCCGCGCCGGCCTGGACACGCGTTCCAGCCAACGGAAGTGGGCGTACGGGCTTGCGATTTGGCCAGTATGGCACGGCCACCCGGTCTCCGCCGGTCCCCTGTCGGAGGAGCTCTTCGCGGGTCGGAGCGGTCGCCCCACCGTCCGACCGGCGCACCGCGTGCGGTGGGTCCGCCGCCCGGAGGACACGTCCGCGCCACGCGGCCGAGGCTCGGAACGCGCCATGGCGACGGCGGCGGCCCGGGCCCGTGCCGCCGCCCGCGGACTCCGGCACGGGCCGTGCCAAGCTGGTCGCATGCCCCGTACACCCACGAGTTCCGGCGTCGACTCCTTCCGCTTGCATCCGGGCGCACCCGAGTCCCCCGTGATCCTGCACGTCCCCCACTCCTCCCGAGTGGTCCCGGACCGCGCACGTGCGGGCATCGTCCTGGACGACGCGGCGCTGGAGCGCGAGCTGGACCACATCACGGACGCGCACACGGCCCGGATCGCCGCCCGGGCCGCCGACTCGGCCGCCGTCACCCCCTGGCGGTTCGTCAACGGTCTGTCCCGGCTGGTGGTGGACCCCGAACGGTTCCCCGACGAACGCGAGGAGATGGCGGCGGTGGGGATGGGAGCCGTCTACACCCGGACCACCCACCGCGAGCCGCTGCGCGCCGCCGGGTTCGACCCCCGCCCGCTGGTCGAACGGTACTTCCTGCCGTACGCCCGGGCCGTGCAGGAGGCGGTGGCGGACCGGCTCGCCGCCACCGGTCGGGCCGTGGTGATCGATGTGCACTCGTACCCGACCGCGCCCCTGCCCTACGAACTGCACGGCGCCGGCGAGCGGCCCCCGATCTGTCTGGGCACCGACCCCTTCCACACCCCGAAGCGGCTCACCTCGCTCGCCCGGGAGGCGTTCGGCGGATTCGGCGGAACCGGTCTCGACAGCCCCTTCGCGGGCACCTACGTGCCGCTGGCCTTCTACGGGCGTGACCCGCGGGTGGGCGCGCTGATGGTGGAGATCCGTCGCGACCAGTACATGGCGGAGCCGGGCGGGGCCCCGGGGCCGGGCCTCGACGCACTCGCCGGAGCGCTCGCCACCCTGATCGACGGTGCCGGCGCCGGCGCCGGCGCGAGCTGACCAGCCGCCGACGGGTCAGCTCCCCGGGGCCACCGGCGGGGCGTGCGACGAGGGAGTGCGATGGTCGTTGAAGATGACACCGGGTGTGGCGGGCGCCTGGTTGAGCACCCAGAGCCCCGCCAGGGTGGCGAGGGTGAACACCACGGCGATCAGCAGGGCCAGCACGAGCCGGCGCCGGCGCTCGCGGCGCAACCACTCGCCGCGCACCGTGCGGTAGGCGTCCGGGGCCGGACGGACCTCCCGCGCCACGGCCTCCAACGCCTCGCGCAGCCGGCGCTCGGTGTCTGTGCCACTCATCTGCGCGCCTCCATCGCCTTGGTGAGGGCGGCGATCCCCCGTGCCGTGTGGGTCTTGACCGATCCCGCCGAGATGCCCATGGCGTCGGCTATCTCCGACTCCTTCAACCCCATCCAGTGGCGCAGCACCAGTGCCTCGCGCTGACGGGTGGGCAGTTCCCGCACCGCGGCGATGAGCACCCGCTGGTCGTCCTGGATCAGGGCGTCGTGCTCGGCCGAGGCGACCTGTTCCCTGACGGGGGCGGGGGCCTCGACGTGTTTGCGGATGGTCTGGAGGTGTCGGATGCGCATCCTGGTCAGATTGCAGACCACCGAGCGGAGGTAGGCCTCCGCCCGGTCGGTCTGTCGGAGTCGGCGCCACTTGCGGTAGAGCTGGTAGTAGGCCTCCGCGACGATGTTCTCCGGGTCGTCGGCGCCGAGGAGGGTGGCCAGCCGCAGCATCGACGTGTAGTGCTCGCCGAACAGTCCGGCGAGGGCGACGTCCCGTTCCCGGTCGGGGACCTCGCCGACCGGCGGCGTGCCCGGTGGGCCCGCGGAGCCGGGGTCCGTGGTGGCGGGCGACGCCGGGTTCGGGCCGCCGGGGGCCGTGGGTGCCTCGGTCACGGGTGCGCGGTCGGCGAGGGTGAGGGCGCGGCCGGCTCGTCTCATCCGTCTCATGTGCTCGCTCCTGTTCCCGGGCGGCGCCTGGAGGCCGGCCCTGGTGGTAGGGCGGTGGTGTCGACGCCGCGAGCGACGCCGGACCTCCGCAGGACGGGGGTGGCGGCCACGGCGACCGCGAGGTTCAGCAGCAGTGCCGCGAGACCGGCGTAGACCTCCAAGGTGTGCCCGGTGGGGCCCAGCGGCATGACGGGTGAGAAGCCCTCCCGCACGACCATGAGGGTGCCGACGGCCATGCCGACCGCCCAGCCCGCGAGCAGGGCGCGCGGATGCAGCCAGTTGGTGTAGAGACCGATGGCGACCGCGGGGAAGATCTGGATGATCCAGACCCCGCCCAGGAGTTGCAGGTTGACCGCGGCCTGGTCGCGCAGCCCGAACACGAAGGCGACGGCGCCGAGCTTGGCGATCAGGGAGATCACCCGGGCGATGCGGACCTGACGTTTGGGCGTGGCGGTGGGGTGGACGTACTCCACGTACACGTTGCGGACGAACGAGGTGGCCGCGGCGACCGACATCACGGCGGCGGGGACGAGCGCCCCGACGGTGATGGCGCCGAGGACCAGCCCCGCGACCGGCGGTGACATCAGTCGGTCCACGAGCAGGGGCACCGCGGTCTCGGCGCCCCCCGCGGTGGTCCTGATCCGTTCGGCGACGGCGGCGATGCCGAGCAGGCCGAACAGGGCGAGGACCGCGGTCCAGGCGGGGAGGGCGACGGTCACGCGGCGCAGGGTCCCGGGGCTGCGGGCGGCGAGCGCGGCGGTGAGCATGTGCGGGTACATCAGCACGGCGAAGGCCGACCCCAGGGCGAGCGAGGCGAAGGCGGCCTGTTGGTGCGGGGCGAGCAGCAGTGCCGCGTCGCCGGCGCCGCCGAGGTCCATGCGGCGGGCGGCCTGCTCGAAGGCGGCGCCGGGTCCGCCGAGGTCGTCGAGGACGACCCAGACCGCGGCGATGACGGCCGTGAAGACGGCGACCCCCTTGAAGGCCGCGATGACGGTGGGCGCGCGCAGTCCGTAGCGGAAGGTGGCGATGGCGAGCCCGGCGAACAGGGCGACCATCGCGAGGTGCGCGGCGATCGCATCGGGGTCGACCCCTCCGGCGGCCAGCACGGCGCGGATGCCCAGGAGTTGCAGGGCCAGGTACGGCATGGTCGCGAGGATGCCGGTGAGGGCGACGACCAGGGCGAGGGGCGGGGAGCCGTAGCGGCCGCGGACGAAGTCGGCGACCGTGACGTACCCGTTGCGGGCGCAGACCTCCCAGAGGCGGGGCAGCAGGACGAAGGCCAGGGGGCAGGCGATGATCGTGTACGGGACGGCGAAGAAGGCCGTCGCACCGTTGCCGTAGGCGAGTCCGGGCACGGCGGTGAAGGAGTAGGCGGTGAAGAAGGTGCCGCCGATGAGGAGCCAGGACCATCCGGTGCCGAGCCCGCGGTCGGCCAGGGCCCAGCCGTCCAGGGAGGGGAGCCGTCCGGTGGGACGGAACCGGCGGGCGGCCACGGCGAGCAACGACGTCGCGGCGATGACGGCGAGGTACGCGACGAGCGTGCCGCCTCGGATCATCGTCCACCGTCCGTACCGGCGACCCGGGGGCGCGGTGCGCGCCCGGGTCGGCCCTCTGAGTCCTGCTTCCCGTACGTCCTGCTCTCCCTGCCGTGACCCACCGCGACTGCGGGCGGCGTCGTCGTCGCCCGGGTGCGGTGCGACCGATGAACGGCGAGTGGCCTGGAACTCCGGATGATCCGTCCGAAAATCCACCACCCGGGTTGTCAACCGAACCGAGGGTGTCGGCAACTCTTCCACAGACCAGCGCGGTACGGGAGCGGGGAAACAAGGAGGAACCCGTGGCAGACGACGGACACACACAGCATTCCGGCCGTATCACGGCACGGCGTGTCGTGGCGGCTTTCTGCCTACTCGTTCCCGTGGTGGCCCTCGTCTGGGTGCCCTGGTACGCCGGTGCACAGCCGGAGTTGGCAGGGATTCCGTTCTTCTACTGGTACCAGTTGGCGTGGGTGCCCGGCTGCACGGTGTGGTTACTGGCCGCGTACCTGCTCACCCGGGGGAGCCGGGGCTCGCCGGGCTCGTGAGCTGCCCGGACTGCGCGCCGGGGCGGTCGCGGTCCCGCGTCCGGTGCGTGTGGCGTTGTGTGTGCTTGATGCGCGTTCCGTGAAGTCCGTGACCCGTGGGGCCGGTTGACCGGTACCCCTACGACGCATTGTGTTCTCCCCTGCGAACAGAAGGATTCACCGTGTCCGGAACCCTTGTGCCACCATCGCGGCTCCGCTGGAAATCGGTCTTGATATGGTCCCTGGTCGCTCTGGTGGGAGGCGTCTCCTGGGGGGTGCTCGCGCTCTCCAGGGGTGAGGAGATCTCAGCCGTCTGGCTGTTGGCGGCGGCCCTCGGTTCGTTCGCGATCGCGTACCGCTTCTATGCGAAGTTCATCGCGCGGCGGGTGTTGCGCCTCGACGACACCCGGGCCACCCCGGCGGAGCGGATCAACGACGGGGTGGACTTCCAACCCACGGACCGTCGGGTGCTGCTCGGGCACCACTTCGCGGCGATCGCCGGCGCCGGCCCGCTGGTGGGCCCGGTGCTCGCGGTGCAGATGGGGTATCTGCCGGGCACGATGTGGATCGTCGCGGGCGTCATCTTCGCGGGTGCCGTGCAGGACATGGTGGTGCTCTTCCTGTCGATGCGGCGCGACGGCAAGAGCCTCGGACAGATGGCCCGGGAGCAGTTGGGGCGGATCGGTGGGGCGGCGGCGCTGCTCGCCGTGTTCGCCATCATGATCATCCTGCTGGCGGTGCTGGCGCTGGTCGTGGTCAATGCCCTCGCGGACTCGCCGTGGGGGACCTTCTCCGTCGCGATGACGATTCCGATCGCCCTGTTCATGGGCTGTTACCTGCACGTCCTGCGTCCGGGGCGGGTCCTGGAGACCAGCGCGATCGGGGTGGGCCTGCTGCTCCTGGCGATCGTGGGCGGCGGCTGGATCGAACACTCGTCGCTGGCGGACACCTTCACCCTGAGCCCGACGACCCTGGTGTTCTGCCTGGTGGTCTACGGGTTCGTGGCGTCGGTGCTGCCGGTGTGGATGCTGCTGGCGCCGCGGGACTACCTGTCGACGTTCATGAAGATCGGCACGATCGTGTTGCTCGCGGTCGGGGTGGTCATCGCCGCCCCGCGGCTCAACGCCGAGGCGGTGACCTCCTTCGCCTCCTCCGGCGAGGGGCCGGTGTTCGCGGGTTCGCTGTTCCCGTTCCTGTTCATCACCATCGCCTGCGGTGCGCTGTCCGGCTTCCACGCCCTGGTGGCCTCGGGGACGACCCCGAAGCTGGTCCAGAAGGAGTCGCAGGTCCGGATGATCGGGTACGGGGCCATGCTGATGGAGGCGTTCGTCGCCGTCATGGCGTTGATCGCCGCGGCGGTGCTGGACCCCGGGCTGTACTACGCGATGAACGCGCCCGCGGGACTGCTCGGTTCGACCGTGGAGTCCGCTTCCCAGGCGGTCGCCGGGCTGGGCTTCACCATCTCGCCGGAGGAACTGGCCGCGGCGGCCAAGGCGGTGGACGAGGGTTCGTTGGTCGCCCGCACCGGTGGCGCCCCGACCCTGGCGGTGGGCATGGCGCAGATCTTCTCGGAGGTGGTCGGCGGTGAGGGGATGAAGGCGTTCTGGTACCACTTCGCCATCATGTTCGAGGCGCTGTTCATCCTGACGACCGTCGACGCGGGCACTCGGGTCGGCCGGTTCATGCTCCAGGACATGCTGGGCAACGTGTGGAAGCCGATGGGGCGCGTCGGTTGGAAGCCCGGTGTCTGGTTGGCCAGTGGCGTGGTGGTCGCCGGCTGGGGGTACTTCCTCTACGTCGGCGCCACGGACCCCCTGGGCGGGATCAACCAGCTCTTCCCGCTGTTCGGCATCGCCAACCAACTCCTCGCGGCGATCGCGCTCACCGTCGCCACGACCCTCCTCATCACCTCGGGCCGACTGCGCTGGGCGTGGGTGACGGGCGTGCCGCTCGCCTGGATCGTGGCCGTCACCTTCACCGCGAGTTGGCAGAAGGTCTTCTCCGACGACCCTCGTGTCGGCTTCTTCGCCCAGCGCGAGCGCTACGCCGACGCCATCGACGCCGGGACCCAGCTGCGACCGGCCACCTCCATGGACGAGATGCACACGGTGGTGACCAACTCCACGGTGAACGGCGTCCTCATCGTGCTCTTCGTGCTGCTGGTGCTCACGGTCCTCGTGAACGCCCTGGTGGTGTGCGTCCGGGCAGTCCGCTCCCCCGGGAGCACGAGGTCCACCCAGACCCCGCACGTCCCGTCCGCGATCGACGCCCCGGCACCGCGCCCGCGGCGCCGGGCCGGTGCGGCGTCCGGACCCGGGGAGGCACCATGACGCCCGCCCGGACCCGGGGCGCTGCCGCGCCGGGCCGCGGGCGGGGTGGCGGCGGGCCGGTGCGGCGGGCCGTGCGCTGGGTCCACTGGTACCTGCGGGAGCTCACCGGCGAGACCGAGTACGAGCGGTACTGTGCGCGGCACCGCCACGAAGATCCCGGTACTCCCGTGCCCACCCCTCGGGAGTACCAACGGATCAAGGCAGCCCGTCAGGAAGCGGCCCCGCGATCGAGGTGCTGCTGACCGGCTCACCCTCACCGACCCATCCACATCCGGGCGCCGCGTCGACCGCGCGGGGCCCGCCCTCCCCCACAGAGGACCAGTGATGCTGCGAAGAAGCAGAACGGTTCGCATCCGTCCGGAGCTGGACGACCGTGAGCTGCGCCAAGCGCTCACCGACATCCGGCCCATCCACCAACTGCAAGGGTTCGGCGCCGACCGCACCCGCCCCGCCTGGCAGCCGGTGGCCGATCTGCTGGACGCCACGGGGGCGGACTGGGACCGCAGGACCCACCGGGTGTCGGTGCTGTCCCGAGTGCTGTCCCCGGCCGCGGCGGACCACTGGGTCGACTACGCTCCGGACAACCCGGACGCGGTGGTGATGCAGGCGTGCGTCCAGGCCCACCGAGCGGTCTCCGGAACGGCGGCGGCGCTGGACGGGGCCCAGACCCGTTGTGTCCGGGCGGCCCACGCCCACCCGAAGGACCCCACGCCCTTGATCGCCCTGCTCGATCTGATGCGGGGGTGCCGGGTTCCGTCGCGGCGGGCCGCTCCCATCTGGCGGGAGATCATCGACCGTGACCCGGGCAACCGGACCGCCCACCACGTGGTGCTGCGGTACCTCTCGCCCCGCAGTCACGGCTCGGTGAGCGACATGACGACCTTCGCCTGGCACTCGGCGGCACAGGCGCCGCCGGGCTCGCCGTTGGCCCTGCTGCCGCTGGCGGCCCGGGCCGAGCACTTCGCGCACGCCGTCGACGCGGGCGGCACCCGGGCGTTGGCGGCCCACCGCATCTGGCACGAGAAGGCCGCGGCCAGCGAACTGGAACTCGCGTTGAAGGGCTGGTTCCACACCTCGGCGCCCCCGCACGCCGAGGCCGTGTCCGATCTGAACCTGTTGGCGTTCGCCCTGGTGCGGGCGCGTTGGCTGCCGGAGGCCACCGAGGTCTTCCAGCGCGTCGGGCGCCATATGACGATGTTCCCGTGGGACGCGTTGGAGGACCCCGTGACGGCCTTCACCTACTGGCGGGACCGAATGGGCGCGGCCTGACCGACCGCGCCACCTCGGGACGGTGCGCACCGCGGCGGGACCACGACCCCGCCGCTCGCCCGATGCCGTCCGCCCTTCCGGGGGCCGTGCCGCACACGGTCCGTCACCGGTCCTTGGACAGGGCGAGCAGTTCCGCGAAGAGCCCGTCCGACGCGCGCAGCTCCTCGTACCGGCCCTCCTGGACGATCCTGCCGTCCCGCATGACCACGATCCGGTCGGCGATCCGGGTGTTCTCCAGTTGGTGGGTCACCACCAGGGTGATCCGGTCCGCAGCGATCTTCTTGATCTCCTCGAAGATCTGGTGCTCACCGCGTGCGTCCATCTGCGACGTGGGCTCGTCGAGGATCAGCAGCGCGGGCCGCCGGTACAGCGCCCGGGAGCAGGCCAGGCGCTGCCACTGGCCGCCGGAGAGTTCATGACCGCCGAAGACCTCCCGGGCCAGCAGGGTGTCGAGTCCCCGGGGCAGTTCCTCGACGGCGGTGCGCATCCCGACGGCGTCCACCGCCTGCCAGACCGGGGC
Source organism: Streptomyces sp. NPDC059816 (assembly GCF_042732055.1). Lineage (NCBI taxonomy): Bacteria > Bacillati > Actinomycetota > Actinomycetes > Kitasatosporales > Streptomycetaceae > Streptomyces > Streptomyces sp. NPDC059816. The sequence goes on along the minus strand of NZ_JBHWIQ010000034.1, from coordinate 13,833 downwards.
GTCGTCAGGGCTGCGGGGCTGGCCCAGGGTGACGTTCTCCCGGACCCGCAGCGGCCATTGGGCGAAGATCTGCGGAACCAGCCCGGTGTGCGTCCACACGGTGTCCGGGTCGGCGGCGGCCAGGTCGGTTCCGTTCCACCGCACCGTGCCCCGGTCGGGGAGCAGGACGCCGGTGACCAGTCGGGTCAGCGTCGACTTTCCGGAGCCGTTCTCGCCGACGATCGCCACGATCTCGCCGCGCCGCAGGGTGAGGCTGAGCCCGTCGACGGCGGGACGGTCCTTGCCGGGGTAGCGGTGGACCACGTCGTCCAACCGGATCTCGTGGACGGGTGCGGTGATCACGGCCGGGCCCCGGGCGGGCGCGTGACGGTCCGCGAGGTCCAGGAAGGCGCGCATGTCGGCGAGGTAGAGGCTGGTGTGGAACATCTCGGCGCCGCCGCGGACGAGTTGGGTGAGCGCGCCCAGTGAACTCTGGACGGCGACCACCGCCGTCGCGGCGATCGCGAGCTCCACCCTGTCGGTCGCCGCGAGCCAGGCGAGCGCCGCCCAGGTCACCAGGAGGAACACACCACCGAGTGCCGACGCCGCGAGGGAGATCCGCAGCACCCGGGGGGCGATGCCGAGGGTCCGCCGGTCGATCCGCTCCGACAGGCTGCGGTACCAGAAGAGCAGGTAGCCCGTCATGCCGTTGGCCCGGACCTCGTCGCCGTACTTCGGGGCGGTCGACCACCAGCGCATCATGCCGCGGACGTTGCGGTCGCCCAGGTTGGCGTAGTGGGTCTCGTAGTCGACGCGCGCGGACAGCACCGCGCCCACCCCGGCCGGCAGCACCGCGAGCAGGAGCAGGGGCAGCAGGAGCGGGTGCAGCACGGTCAGGACTCCGCTGGCGGCGACCATCCGGACGGCCGCGGCGAGGAAGGTCTGGCCGTCGCGGACCATGGCCGCGGTCCGCACCACGCCGATCTCGGCCGCCTCCTGGCGTTCCGCGAAGCTCTCCGTCCCGTACGCCGACGCCTCGACCCGGCACACCGCCTCGACGAGCGCGGTGTCGGCCGCCGTGCTGAGCAGCGGGCTGACCCGGTCGTCGGCGTACCAGGAGAGTGCGGCGGCGATCCGGCCGACGGCCGCCGCGGCCGCGACGACCAGCAGTACGGGAAGCATCGACTGGAGCCGGTCGGTGACCGAGCCGCTCGCCACGAGGGCCTGCATCGCCCGCGCGGTGGCGGCGAGCAGCACGACCGCGGCCACCCCGGTCAACGCCTGGCAGACCAGGAGGAGCAGCACGGCCCGCCGGTCCACCGCCCAGGCGAGGCGCCCGGTGTGGGCGAGCACCGAGGGCAGTCGGGCGCACAGGGCCCGGAAGCCGACCTCACCGAGGGGGTTCTTCCCGTACTGGCCCTGGTAGCGGATGTCCGCGGGGGGTGGTGGAGGGGCGTGGGGGGCGTCGGGTTCGACGTCCGGTGTCCGGTCGCCCGATCCGTCGCCGGGCAGGGTGAGGGTGCTCATGCGAACTCCCCCTCGACGAGCCGGTCGAGGGTGCGGCGGCCCCGCGCGGTGACCTCGTCGTCGCCGTACTGCGGTCCCCACATCAGGGAGCCGATGGCGTCGAGCGCGGCGAGGCAGCGCAGCGCGTGCCGTTCGGTCGGGCCGGGCCGGCGTCCGTAGCCCGCGAGGAAGGCCGCGCGCAGGGCCGGGCGGTCGGCCCAGGGACCGGCGGCCAGCCGGACGAAGTCCTGGACCGCGGGGGCGAACCGGGCCCGCTCGAAGTCGATCCAGGCGGCGTGTCCCGCCGCCGACCACATCAGGTTCCCGGGCTGGACGTCACCGTGGACGAAGGCGAGCGGCAGCGGCCCGATGTGCGGGAGGTCGGCCACGAGTCCTCGGACCAGGGCGCGTTCCCGGGCCGTCACCCGGTCCCCACACATGTGGAGGTGGCGTTCGAGTCGGTGCGGGGCGCCGTCGAGTTCGTCGCGTGCCTCGGCGTGGCGCCCGGGGGTGGGTTCCGCCGCGGTGTGGAACCGGGCGAGCAGTGCCCCCGCCTGCCGGTACGCCTCGCGCTCCTCGACGGTCGGCAGGCGCAGTTCCCGCAGCGGGCGGCCGGGGAGGGCGGTGAGCAGCAGGGCGAGGTGTTCGGCGCCGGAGTCGAGGAGGAGGGGCGCGCCGCCGGACGGTACGGCGGGCACGGCCTGACGGTAGGCGAAGGTTTCGGCGCGGTAGCGTGCGGGGTCACGTGCGATCTTGATGATGAACCGGGTGGTGCGGTCCGGGCGGGTGAGTTCCCACACCCGGGAGGAGCCCGGGGCGGGTGCGGAGACGTCCCGGACCGTATCGAAGGCGCCGACGGCCCGTCGGGCCCAGGCGTCGAGGGTGTCGGGCAGGTGGTTCAGTAGCCGCATGCGCACCGCCTCGGGCATGCACATGGTGAGGGCGCGTACGCACCTGACTGGTCGTCAACCGCGCGTGGCCCCCAGGCCACGGAACGGGTCATGCACTCGAACACCAGGTGAAGACTGGGACGAACGGGAACAGGATGCACGGGACCTCCCACGTCGAGGGGTGAAGTCTTGACGCAAGCACAACGCACCAGATCAACAGCGCGTCACGCTCACTTCCGGACGAATCTTCGGCCGAAAGTTCGATGACCGACCCACGGACCCCTGCCGCCCGGCCGGATGCCTGTGATGCGGCGTTCGATTCACTCGGGAGAGGACGCTCCCCCGTTCGAGGGATTGCCGTCGGAACCCCACCACCGTCGTGCCGCACACCACCCACGGGGACGACGAGCCACCTGACGCGGCGCGACGCGAACCACGGAGGGCCACGCCGGAAAAAGTCGCCTGGATCCCCACACAACAAGGCATCAGGAAAGCCCCCCAGCGACCCTCTGCCGCATTTTCACAGCCCTGAGGCAGGGGGGGATCGCCTCCCGCAAGGAAAGAGGCACACGCTGGCAGGTGAGGGCACTGTCGCCCCATCAACGAGGGGCACCTCCCGTATCTTGATCGGCGTTCCGGCAGTCAAGGGCCCGATGCCCGTGAGCTTCCGGGGCCCTGTTTGGGCTGCCCTGCCCCGTCTCCGCCAGCGGTCCGGCCGCTTCCGCACCGTGGTGCGGGAGCGCGGTCCGCCATGCCCGAAAGAGAGCATCCGTGACCACCCACGACACTCGCACGGCCACCAGCAACAGCAACAGCCCCGGCACCCCCGAACCCCGGCAGCCCGGCCGTGCCGGGGCCGCGCCGTACGACGCCAACGCGATCACCGTGCTGGACGGCCTGGACGCCGTGCGCAAGCGGCCCGGGATGTACATCGCCTCCACGGGAGAGCGGGGACTGCACCACCTGGTGCAGGAGCTCGTGGACAACTCCGTGGACGAGGCACTCGCGGGAGTGGCCGACCGGATCGACGTGACGGTCCTCGCCGACGGTGGCGTGCGGGTGGTCGACAACGGTCGTGGCATCCCGGTGGGCATGCACCCGGTGGAGAAGCGGCCGGCCGTCGAGGTGGTGCTGACCGTGCTGCACGCGGGCGGGAAGTTCGGGGGCGGCGGGTACACGTTCTCCGGCGGTCTGCACGGTGTGGGCCTGTCGGTGGTCAATGCGCTGTCGACCCGGCTGTCGGCGGAGATCTGGACCGACGGCCACCGGTGGACGCAGGAGTACCGGCACGGCGCTCCCACCGCCCCGCTCGCCCGCCACGAGGCCGTCTCCCGGACGGGCACCTCGTTGACGTTCTGGGCGGACGGCGACGTCCTCGAAACCACCACGTACTCGTTCGAGACGCTGTCCAGGCGGTTCCAGGAGATGGCCTTCCTCAACCGCGGGCTCACCCTGACCCTCACCGACGAACGGCCCTCGGCGCGCGCGACGGCCGCGGCCGACACCACCGCCCCGGACCCGGCAGCGAAGACGGTCTCCTACCGCTACGCCGGCGGCATCACCGAGTTCGTCGCCCACCTCAACACCCGCAAGGGCGAGCCGGTCCACCCCTCGGTCATCACCATCGCCGCTCAGGACCCGGAACGACTGCTGTCGGTCGAGGTCGCCCTCCAGTGGAACGGCCAGTACACCGACAGCGTGTACTCCTACGCCAATGCCATCCACACCCACGAGGGCGGCACCCACGAGGAGGGCTTCCGCGCGGCTCTGACCACCGTGGTCAACCGTTACGCGCGGGAACGGAAGCTGCTGCGGGACAAGGACGCCAACCTCTCCGGCGAGGACATCCGCGAGGGCCTGACCGCGATCGTCTCGGTGAAGCTCAGCGAGCCGCAGTTCGAGGGCCAGACCAAGACCAAACTCAGCAACGCCGAGGCGCGCACCTTCGTGCAGAAGGTCGTCCACGAGCACCTGACCGGCTGGTTCGACCGCAGTCCCCACGAGGCCGCCGACATCGTGCGCAAGGCCGTCCAGGCGGCCACGGCCCGGGTCGCGGCCCGCAAGGCGCGCGACCTGACCCGCCGCAAGGGCCTGCTGGAAACGGCTGCGCTGCCGGGCAAACTGTCCGACTGCCAGTCGAACGACCCGGCCGTCTCGGAGATCTTCATCGTCGAGGGGGACTCCGCCGGCGGCTCGGCCAAGTCCGGGCGCAACCCGCGGTACCAGGCCATCCTCCCGATCCGCGGCAAGATCCTCAACGTCGAGAAGGCCCGGATCGACAAGATCCTGCACAACCAGGAGGTCCGGGCGATCATCTCGGCCTTCGGCACGGGCGTGCACGAGGACTTCGACATCGCCAAGCTCCGCTACCACAAGATCATTCTGATGGCGGACGCCGACGTCGACGGGCAGCACATCAACACCCTGCTGCTGACCTTCCTGTTCCGCTTCATGCGCCCCTTGATCGAGGAGGGCCACGTCCACCTCTCCCGCCCCCCGCTGTACAAGGTCAGGTGGAGCCGGGACCACGTGGAGTACGCCTACTCCGACCGCGAACGCACCGTGCTCCTGGAGCGGGGCCGGCGGGACGGCCGCCGGGTCAGGGACGACTCCGTCCAGCGCTTCAAGGGCCTGGGCGAGATGAACGCCGAGGAACTGCGCGTCACCACCATGGACCCCGACCACCGGGTACTGGGCCGGGTCACCCTCGATGACGCGGCCGTCGCCGACGACCTCTTCTCCGTCCTGATGGGCGAGGACGTCGAAGCACGCCGTCACTTCATCCAGCGCAACGCCAAGGACGTCCGCTTCCTCGACATCTGAGCCCGGGCGCCAGAGAGGCGGTACGAGGGTCTCGGCGAGAGGGACGCCGACCAACTCGCCGAGACCACCGTGGACCCGCGGCACCGGACCCTACGTCGGATCGACCTCACCGACCTGGAGGCCGCGGAAGCCGTGTTCGACCTGCTGATGGGCCACGACGTCACACCGCGCAAGGAGCTCATCGCCCGCTCCGCCGCCACGCTCGACCGGTCCGGGATCGACGGGTGGGAACGGCGCGGCAGCCGCCCGGGCGGGCGGGCACGGGTGGGGCGCCGGGTCGGCGGCGTCGAGTTCGTCCCCGTAGGTGGGGAAGTGCGAAGTGAACCCGCCGTCCACGGAGATCGTGGTGCCGGTGATGTATCCGGCCTCGTCGGACACGAGGAAGGCCACCAGGCAGGCGATGTCCTCGGGCACCCCGACCCGGGGGGTGAGGGTGTGCCGGGCGAGGGCCTTCTGTTGTTCGGGGGTGAGGTTGTCGGTCAGTGCGGGGGTCAGCACCAGGCCCGGGGCGATGCCGACCGCACGGACCCCCTGTTTCCCGTACTGGGTGGCGATGCTGCGGGTGAGGCCGAGGATGGCCGCCTTGGAGGTGCCGTACATGGGGCGGACGAGTTCGGCGAGGAGGCCGGCCGCCGAAGCGGTGTTGACCACGACGCCACCACCGCGCGCGATCATGTGGGGTATCGCGTGCTTGGCGGCCAACGTGTAGCCGAGCACGTTGACCCGCAGGACCCGGGCGAACAACTCGCCGTCGATGTCGGTGATGCGCTGGTCCCGACCGAGGACGTCGGGGGCGAGCAGCGCCGCGTTGTTGTGGAGCACGTCCACCCCTCCGAACGCGGCCACCGCCGTGGCGACCATCGTCCGGATCTGCTCCTCCTCGCCCACGTCGACCGTGACCGGAACGGCTTCGAGACCCCGGGCGACCAACCCGCCGGCGACACGATCGGCGGCGGTCGCGTCGATGTCGGCCACGACGACACTGGCGCCGCGTTCGGCCAGCACGGTGGCGGTGGCGCGGCCGATGCCGGACCCCCCGCCGGTGACGACGGCGACCTTGCCCCGTAGGGGTGGTGGGCGGGAAGGGAGCGACGGATGCGGCGCGTACGGCAGGTTCTGTGTCGTCATGGGACTTCCTGGTCCGGCGCCTGTGGGAACGCCTGGTGAGGGTAGGGCCACAGCAGCGATTTTCTTGTTCCACACGGGACTTGTTGGCCGGAACTCCGAGGATGGCCGGCATTGACCCGTGTCGTGGAGTCCCCGTGCCGCCGGGCGGGGAACGGGCCGCAGGCCCGCAGCGGGAGCCGCCCACCACCATGCCCGGCGCCGCCCGGGCTCGGGCGGCGGCGACCGAGGCGCCGGAACGAGAAGTTGGCCGAAGTCGTTCGGCCGGCGCCCGACCGGTTCGTACCCCGTCGCCCCGAACCTCCCCCGTCCACGTTTGTGTTGCCGGCATGTTGCAGGCTCATGGCCAGCTCGCCGACGGGCTACCGGAACCAACCCCTCGCGGGTACTTTGCGTTCCGCCGGGTGTTTTGGGCCCTTCTCGCCCCGGCACGGAAGCGGTACGGGCCGGACCCGTACCGCTTCCGCCCCCTCCCCAGTGACCTCGCGCGAAGGAACCGCCCATGAGCCAGCCCCTCGACTCGGTGACAGCCGGTCACACCCCCGACGACGAGCCGGCGCCCGCCTCCGGGTGGTCGTTCGAGACCCGGCAGGTCCACGCGGGCGCGGAGCCCGATCCGACCACCGGTGCACGGGCCGTACCGATCTACCAGACCAGTTCCTTCGTCTTCCGGGACACCCAGCACGCGGCGAACCTCTTCTCGCTCGCCGAGCCCGGGAACATCTACACCCGCATCCACAATCCGACGCAGGACGTCTTCGAACAGCGGATCGCCTCGTTGGAAGGGGGAGTCGCCGCGGTCGCCCTCGCCTCGGGACAGGCCGCGGAAACCCTCGCGATCCTCACCCTGGCCGGCGCCGGTGACCACATCGTCTCCAGCACCTCGCTGTACGGCGGAACGTACAACCTGTTCCGGCACACCCTGCCCCGGTTCGGCATCGAGGTCTCCTTCGTGGACGACCCCGACGACCTGGACGCCTGGCGCGCCGCGATCCGCCCCAACACCAAGGCCCTCTTCGCCGAGAGCCTGGGCAACCCCCGCGGCAACGTGCTCGACGTACGGGGCGTCGCGGACACCGCGCACGCGGCCGGGGTGCCGCTCATCATCGACAACACCCTGCCGACGCCGTTCCTGCTGCGGCCCATCGAGCACGGCGCGGACATCGTGGTGCACTCGGCGACCAAGTTCCTCGGTGGGCACGGCACCACCATCGCGGGCGTCGTGGTGGACGGCGGCACCTTCGACTTCGGTGCGCACCCCGAGCGCTTCCCCGACTTCAGCGAGCCCGACCCCAGCTACCACGGACTCCGGTACTGGCCGGACCTGGGCCCGAGCGCCTTCGCGGTGAAGCTGCGGGTGCAGCTGCTGCGCGACATCGGGCCCGCGCTCTCCCCGCACTCGGCGTTCCTGCTGCTCCAGGGCGTCGAAACGCTGAGCCTGCGGATCGAACGGCACTCCGCGAACGCCCTGGCGCTCGCCCAGTGGCTCGAAGCACGGGACGAAGTGGCGGCCGTGCACTACCCGGGCCTGGAGTCCAACCGCTGGTACGCGGCGGGTCGCCGCTACCTGCCGCGCGGCGCGGGGGCCGTCCTGGCCTTCGAGCTGAGGGACGGGGTGGAGGCGGGCAAGCGGTTCGTGGACGCGGTGTCGCTGTTCAGCCATCTGGCGAACGTCGGAGACGTCCGCTCGCTGATCATCCATCCGGCGTCGACGACCCACAGCCAGTTGGGCCCCGAGGCGCTGGCCGCCACGGGGACGGCGCCGGGCCTGGTGCGGCTGTCGGTCGGGATCGAGCACCTGGACGACCTCACGGCGGACCTCTCCGCCGGGTTCCGTGCGGCGAAGGAAGCGTCCTGACCGAGCTGGCGCCCCACGCCCCGGCGGATCAGCCCGTCGCTCCCCTCCCGCCGGCCTCCGGGGCCTGGCGGGAGGGTGACCCGCCCGGCGGTCGACGCTGGGTGTCCCTCGCCGCGCCCCTCCCCTTGGAGGCCGGCGGCGAACTGCCGGACGTGCGGGTCGCTTACGAGACCTGGGGGCACCTGGCTCCCGACGCGTCCAACGCCGTGCTGGTGCTGCACGCGCTGACCGGGGATAGTCACGTCAGCGGTCCGGCCGGGCCCGGACACCCCACGGCCGGCTGGTGGGACCCGCTGGTGGGACCGGGGCGGGCCCTGGACACCGACCGGTGGTTCGTGGTGGCACCGAACGTCCTGGGCGGTTGCCAGGGCAGCACCGGTCCGTCCTCGCTGCGCGGCGACGGCACCCGCTGGGGCGGCTCCTTCCCCTTCCTGACCCAGCGGGACCAGGTCGCCGCCGAGGCCGCACTCGCCGATGCGCTCGGCATCGACCGCTGGGCCCTGGTGGTGGGCGGCTCGATGGGCGGAATGCGGGCGCTGGAGTGGGCCGTGGGCCACCCCGACCGGGTGTCCGCACTGTTGGTCCTGGCCTGCCCGGCCGCCTCGGGCGCGGAACACATAGCCTGGGCCGACGTACAACTGCACGCGATCCGCGCCGACGCCCGGTGGCGCGACGGCCACTACCACGACGCCCCCGACGGCGAGGGACCGCACCGGGGCCTGGGCACCGCCCGACGCCTCGCCCACGTCACCTACCGGACGGGGGCCGAACTCGCAGCCAGGTTCGGCCGGGCGCCGCAGGCGTCGGAGGATCCGTGGCGCGGCGGACGGTACGCGGTGGAGTCCTATCTCGACCACCACGCGACCAAACTGGTGCGCCGATTCGACGCGGGCAGCTATGTGACCCTGACCGAGGCGATGAACAGCCACGACCTGGGCCGGGGGCGCGGCGGCACGGCCCGCGCGCTGCGCCGGGTCAGCGCCCGGACGCTGGTGGCCGGGGTGGACTCCGACCGTCTTTACCCCTTGGCCGGGCAACGGGAGTTGGCCGCCGGACTCCCGCACGCGGACGCCCTGCGGATCGTGGAATCCCCGTACGGGCACGACGGGTTCCTGATAGAGACCGAGCAGGTCGGCGCCCTGGTGGGCGAGTTGACGAAGGGCCGGTGACGGTCGCCCGGTCCGTGGCGAGCGGACCGGGGTGCCGACCGCTCACCGGCGCTCCGCTCGGGCACCGGCACGCGGTCACACACGGTCATTGAACATGCGCGGTGCGGCAGCTCGTGCCAGGCTGAGGGCATCCCCGCCCCCACACCTCACGGGAGTACCCATGGGCATCAAGGACCAGTTCCAGGACAAGGCCGAGCAGCTCAAGCAGCGGGCCCAGCAGGCCGCACAGGGCGGGCAGGACGAGACCCGTCGACGGTCGGAGCGGGGGGCGGACGAGGCCCGGGACGCGTCGCGGGGCGGCGGCCCGCAGGAACGGGACTCCCGGCGGCGCACGACGGACGAGCCCGAAGAGCCGCCTCAGCGGTGACGTGCTGAAGCGCTGAGCAAGGCGGTGGGTGACCCTTGAGGTCCACCCACCGCCTTCTGCCGTGGCGTGGCCGCGGTTTCCGGGGCCGCCGGTCCGGTGCGGCTACTGCCAGGTCGCGGTGTCGGGGTCGATGCCGTGGGCGCGTGCGCTGGCGTCCACGATCCGACGGAACCACGTGGCGAGGCCGGGACGGATGCCGTCGTAGTGAGCGGCGAACGCCGGATCGGCCTCGTACCTGCGGCCGAGACAGACCTGCATCTGCCGGGTGAGGGGGAAGTACGAGGCGAACACCTCGCGGTGCCGATCCACGAGCTGATGCGCCTCCGGGCTGCCCGGGGCTACACCGGCGTCCATCGCTTCCCCGAGGGCACGGTCGAGACCGGCACCGGCGTCGGCGATGACCTGCCATTCCTCGGGGCCGCGCGCGGCCGAACGTTCGGCGTACTGGAGCCACTGCGTGGTGTCGCCGTAGCGCTGGCGGGCTTCGACGGGCCAATCCGGGTTCCACCGGGGGCCGAAGAGCTCGGCCTGCTGCTCGGTGGTCAACAGCAGGCCGCGTTCGTGGGCGTCGATCATCCGGCCCAGTCCGGCGCTGAGGCGCTGGAGGCGGTCGATCCGTTCGGCGACCTGGGTGCGCTGTGCGCGCAGTGCGCCGGGCACGTCTGCGGTCGGGTCGTCCAGGACGGCCCGGATCCTGTCCAGGCCGAGACCGATCTCGCGGTAGACGACGATGCGGTGCAGGCGTTCCAGGTCACCGGCGGTGTAGAGCCGGTATCCGGCAGCAGTGCGCAGCGACGGTCGGGCCAGGCCGATCTCGTCCCAGTGGTGCAGCGCGCGGACCGTGACGCCCAGGCGCGTCGATACCTGGCCGACGGTCAAGCCGTCGGTGTCGGTGTCATCAGACATGCTCCTCATTGTCATTGTCATTGTCGTTGTTGTCGCCGCTGCCGACGTCCGGTGGGGTGATCCCCATGGCCTCCAGGTTGCGGGCCTCCTGGCTGGCCGGATCGAAGGGCTTCGCCGCGGTGAACACGATCCGTGCGTTCTCGGGGGTGATCACCACCACGTCGCGGGTGTTCCAGGGGGTGTCCCGCGGGCCGTCGACCGCGTTCGGACGCAGGGCGCGGCACGCCTCGACGATCGCATCGACCTGGCCGAGCACGCACGCGAAACTGACGCTCAACTCCGGTGCCCGCTCCGGAACGCTCGGCGCCCGGACGAGGAGTACGTCCTGGAACGCCCACCGGCGCAGGTGCGCGAGTTCGCCGGGGATGCCGAACAGTTCGAAGAACCCGAGCCCGCGGACCCAGAAGTCCACCGAGGCCGACAGGTCGCTGGTCGGGATCGTCACGAAGGCGGGCATGCCGTAGATGCCGCGGAACGGCTCCGGCGGAACCGCGTCCGGACCGGGATCGGGCACGGGACTGATCTCGAACGCGTTGTAGTGGTCGCTCATGCACCCCACCTTCGGGCCTCACGCAACGTGAGGGTCAAGCCGTCCCTGCCGGGACCGGGCCCGGACGGTCCGACGCTGGTGCTCCTCTGCGGCGTGACGGCGCCCTGACCCGCTGCGGTCCGGTCCGCCCCGTCAGCGCTTGCGGGCGACCGCGCCGTACATGCCGACCTCCGGTTCGTCCGTGGCCTCCCCCGACGCGCGCCACCGGGAGCAGGGCACCAGACCGGGCGGCAGGACGTCCAGCCCGTCCATCAACCGGGCGATGGCCTCGGGGGTGCGCTGGGTCAGTGCCGGGGAGCCGTGCTGGTTCCAGTAGGCCACCGCCGCGTCGACCTCCGGCATCCGGGAGCTGCGGACCGTGTGCGAGAGGACCAGATGGCTGCCCGGGGGCAGGGCGGCCATGAGGCGTCGCACCGCGGTGCCGGCCTCCTCGTCGTCCTCCACGAAGATCAGCACGCCGAGCAGCAGCAGGGCCACGGGACGCCCGAAGTCAAGGGTGTCGGCCGCCTGTTCGAGGATGCCGTCCACGTCCCGGACATCGGCGTCCACGTACCCGGTACGGCCCTCCGGTGCGCTGACCAGCAGGGCCCGGGCGTGGGCGAGGACGGTCGGGTCGTTGTCGACGTACACGATGCGCGCGTCGGGAGCGACGCCCTGGGCGATCTCGTGGGTGTTCTCGGCGGTGGGCAGGCCGGTACCGATGTCGAGGAACTGGCGGATGCCGACCGGCCCGGCGAGCTGGCGCACCGCCCGTCCGAGGAACTGCCGGTCCGCCCGTGCGTAGGCGCTGACCTCCGGGTACAACGCGTTGATGCCCTCGCCCACCCGGCGGTCCGGCTCGTAGTAGTCGGCGCCACCCAACCAGAAGTTCCAGATCCGCGCCGAGTGGGCCCGGCGGGGATCGACGGTGGACCGGGTGGCCGTGGAGAGTCGGGACGAAGCGGGGGTGGGCACGTGCGCATCTCCTGCGGGCCGGTACGGGGGGTGACCGGACAGTCCGTCAACTCATCAGCTGATCATACGAGTCCATTGCGCCACGGTCGTCTCCCGTACACGTGACGCTCGACTCAGCCGGGGAGCACCCGCAGCCGCACCGCTAGAGCGTCGCTCCCCCGTGTTTGGCGTAGTTCTCGATCAGACGGGTGCGGGCACCTGCCAACCGGTGGGCCAGGATCTCCGCGATGGTGCGCAGCAGCACCAGCCCGAGTGCCGACTCCTCCTCGCAGAGGGACCGGACCTTGGCCGCGTCGAACTCGTAGGCGCGCACCGGACTGAACGCCTCCGCGCCGAAGTCCCACTGGTGCGGGGGGAACAACCAGGACCAGCCGAGCAGGTCGCCCGGTTGCAGGGTCTCCACGGTGACCCGGCGCCGATCGGGGACCTGGAGGTCCAGGGCGACCGTGCCGGAACGGATCACCCAGAGCCGGTCCGCAGGGCCGCCCTCCTCGAAGATCCGACTGTCCTGGGGGAAGGACACCTCCTGGGCCAGGTCCATGAGGCGCTGGCGATGATCAGCGGGCAGAGCCGTGAGCAGCCTTCTCGCAGTCGTCATGCCGGACCTCCTCGTGAGCGGACACGGGCCGCGCCGCACACGGGGCCTCCCCACCCGGAGACCGCCGTGCGTGGGGTTCGTGTAACTCTCTTACCCGGGTTCGCCCCATTCGTCACCCGACCGGCGCAACCGCGTCCGCCGCCCGGGGCGCCGTCGGGCGACGGTCCCGTCACCGGGGGTCACGGGGCCACGAGGGTCGCCCGCAGGAGGTCCAGTTCCCCTTCGGTGAGCCCGCTGCGCAGCAGCCAGCCCGCTCCGCCGCCGTGGTCGGCGTGCAGCCGGGCCAGGAAGTCGTGCATGGTCTCCGCCCGGGACGCCATGTAGGTGTGACCCACGTCCGGGATGCTGTGGTAACCCCCGACCGCGAGCAGCCGGTCCCTGACCCGGGCGATGCGCTGGGCGGTCAGCTCGTAGTCGACGGCGATCACCTCGGCCGCCACCCCGACCGCGTCCAGGAGCACGGCGGCGCACACGCCCGTGCGGTCCTTGCCGATCGCGCAGTGGAACAGGACCGCGTGCTGGTCGGGATCGGCGACGATCCGCGCCGTGGCCGTCAGCGTGTCCGCGCTGCTCCCCAGCAACCGGAAGTAGAAGTCGACCGCACCGCCGTCGGGACCGTCGGGCACGACCTCGGTGGCGCGCCCCTGCGGCAACCGGACCGGGAGATGCTCCCGGCGCACCCGCGTGGCCGTGAGCAGTCCGTGCCCCTCCCGGGCGGACTCCTCCGGTCCCCGGAGGTCCACGACCGTCCGCAGACCCAGTCCGTCCACCAGGAACTCCACGTCGGCGTCGGTCACCGCCTGGAGGGTGCTGCTGCGGAACACCACGCCCCGGCGGGTGGTACCACCGCCGGAAACGGGCAGTCCGCCCAGGTCACGCGTGTTGTCGGCGCCCATGAGCGGCACCCAGCGGGACTGCTGCGGGGCTTCCGGCTCCGCAGGCCCGTACCCGTCGCACACCGTGTCCGCCACCGTGCCGCCCGCTTCCCCGTCCACGGTCCCCCCGTTCCCCGCACCGGCACGTCCGGTGCGCCAGGATCGCCGCTCCGACGGCCCGGTGTCCAGAGGGCCGCCCCCACCAAGCGGTGTGCGGGCGCGGTCGGAACCCT
>NZ_JBHWIQ010000033.1:9611-80141 GCF_042732055.1 Streptomyces sp. NPDC059816 | reverse complement strand
GCCGGTCACCCGCGGGTGACAGGCAGCGGCCGGGTCCACGGTCAGCGCACGCTGCTCAGCGAGAGCGCGAACCGGCCGGCCCGGTCCGTCCACCAGTGGGTGCGTTCCAGTCCCGCGGCGGCCAGCTCCGCCCGGACCCCGTCCTCGCGGAACTTCGCGGAGACCTCCGTGCGCAGCTCCTCACCGGCGGCGAAGTCCACGGCGAGGCCCACCGCCGGGATCTTCACCGTCACACCGGTACGGGCCCTCAGCCGCATCTCGATCCACTCACGCTCGGCGTCCCACACGGCCGCGTGCGCGAAGTCGTCCGGGTCGAAGTCACCGCCCAGCTCACGGTTGATCACGGTGAGGACGTTCTTGTTGAACGCGGCCGTGACCCCCGCCGCGTCGTCGTAGGCGGCGACGAGCGTCTCCTCGTCCTTGACCAGGTCGGTGCCCAGCAACAAGGCGTCACCGGGCGCCATGAGCGAGCGCACCGCACCGAGGAACGCGGCACGCTCCTCGGGCAGCAGATTGCCGATCGTGCCGCCGAGGAACGCGATCAGCCGCGGCCCCGGAGCGTCCGGCAGGGCGAACGCCCCGGTGAAGTCGGCGATCAGCGCGTGCACCGAGAGCTCGGGCCGCTCGGCCAGCAGCGCCGCACCCGCCTGTTCGAGTGCGCTCCCGCTGACGTCCACCGGAACGTAGGCCCGCAGGTCGACGAGCGCGTCCAGGAGGTGACGGGTCTTGTCCGACGATCCCGAGCCCAGCTCGACCAGGGTCCGGGCGCCGGTCGCCGCGGCGATCTCGGGGGCGCGGTCGAGCAGGATTTCCCGCTCGGCGCGCGTCGGATAGTACTCCGGGAGCGTGGTGATCCGGTCGAACAGCTCACTGCCCCGGGCGTCGTAGAACCACTTCGGCGGCAGGGTCTTCGGGCTGCTGGTCAGACCGGACAGCACATCGGCGCGCAGGGCCGCTCCGGTGGTGTCCTCGGGAAGGGTGCGGGTGACGCGGAACGGGCTCACGCGACGGGCTCCTTGAGCGGGGTCAGCTGGACTTCGGCGGGCGTGGCGGTCACCAGGGTCCGGTCGGGCACCCGCCGCCAGCGCGGATCGTCGTCGTAGGGTTCCGAGGCCACGACCGTACCGCCGTCGGGCCCGGACCGGACGTACAGGGAATCGCCCCAGGTGGTCGCGGCGATGGAGTCCCCGTCGGTGAGTAGCAGGTTCAACCGCGAGCCGGGGGCCGCCCTGGCGACGTCCGTCACGGTGTCGGCGAGCGCCTGCCCCGGGGGGTCCCCGTCGGTCAACCGGCGCAGCACCAGCGCCCAGACCAGCGCCGCGTCGCACCGGGCCGCCAACGACAACAGGTCGGCGGGCGGCAGGTCGGCGGCGAGCGGCGCCAGCGCATCGGGCCAGCCGGTCACCGCACCGTTGTGGCTGAACAACCAGGGACCCGAGGCGAAGGGGGCCGCCGCGGCCTCCCCGTCGGGGTCCGCAACGGTCGCGTCCCGGACCGCGGCCAGCAGCGCCCGGGTGCGCACCACCCGGGCCAGGTCCGCGAACGACAGGTCGGCCCAGATCGGCCCGGAGCGTCGGTACCGGGCGGGCACCGGATCACCGTCCGCGTACCACCCCACCCCGAAGCCGTCCGCGTTGACCGTGCCGTACCGCTGGTGACGTGGCGCCCAGGACTGGTGGTACAGCGCGCTCGGCGGTGTTCGCAGCACCGAACCCAACGTCACTTCAGCTCCTAGATAGGCGATGTGACGACACATCAGATCCCCTCCCCGAAGGCCTCGTCGGCCGGCGTCAGGTCCCGGGCGGTGCGGAACCCCGAGAAGATCTGCCGCCGGATCGGATGGTCCCAGTTGCGGAACGTTCCCCGGCAGGCCACCGCGTCCACGGCGAACGAGCCGCCCCGCAGCACCTTGTAGTCGCCCCCGAAGAACACCTCCGAGTACTCGCGGTAGGGAAACGCGGCGAACCCCGGGTACGGCAGGAAACCGCTGGACGTCCACTCCCACACGTCCCCGATCAACTGCCGTATCCCCAGCGGGGACTCCCCGGCCGGATAGCTTCCCGCGGGCGCCGGCCGCAGATGCCGCTGACCGAGGTTGGCGTGCTCGGGCCCCGGATCGGCGTCCCCCCACGGATAGCGGGTGGACCGACCCGTCGCCGGGTCGAAGCGGGCCGCCTTCTCCCACTCCGTCTCGGTCGGCAACCGCCGCCCCGCCCAGCGAGCGTAGGCGTCCGCCTCGAACCAGCCGACGTGCACCACCGGCTCCTCGGCCACCACCGGCTCGGTGGCACCGAACCGGCGACGCAGCCACGTCCCGCCCTCACGGCGCCAGAACAGCGGGGCGCTGATCCCCCGCGAACGGACGTGGTCCCAGCCGCGCGGCTCCCACCACCGCGGGTCCTCGTAGCCGCCCTCCTCGATGAACACCTGGTAGGCCCCGTTCGTCACGGGCGTCGTGTCCAGGAAGAACGCCGGGACCAGCCGGTGGTGCGCCGGACGTTCGTTGTCCAGGGCCCACGGCTCCGCGGACGTCCCCATGGTGAACGGACCACCCGGAACCAGCACCTCCGCGGGCCCCGTGAACCCGGCCGCCGGCTCCGGGTCCGGCGCCGTCAGCACGACGGGACCGGTGCGCAACTGATGGGTGATGAGCATCGTCTCGTCGTGCTGCTGCTCGTGCTGGGCGATCATCCCGAAGGCGAAACCCGCGTCGGTCAGCGGGGAACCGTGCAACGGGGCGGAGTCCAGGACGTCGAGGGCCCGGCCGCGCACCTCCGCGGCGTAGGCGCGGGCCTCTGAGGGCGGCAGCAACGGCAACGTCGGCCGCTCGGCGCGCGGATGCTCGAACGCGTCGTACAGCGGGTCGATCTCCGGACGCATCGCGGCCCGTCCCGCCACGGCCCGCAGCAACCACTGCTCCTCCTGGTTGCCGATGTGCGCGAGGTCCCACACCAGGGGTGACATCAGGGGCGAGACCTGCGCGGTGAGCTCGCCCTCCTGCACGCAGTCGGTCAGCAGGGAGGTCCGGTCACGGGCGGCGAGCAGCGCGGTCCGCGCACGATCCCGCAGCACGCCCGGGTCGCCCGAGAGGGCGGTGGACTCGGTCATGCGGTCAGGTCCTTCCCGTGCTGGACGAAGCCCTCGATCAGGTCGTCGGCGGGGCTCCGCCCCTGGAACACGTAACGCTCCGCGTACGCGGCCACGGCGGCCTCGACGCGTGCCGAGGCGCCGATGCGGGGCAGTGCGGCCAGCGCGGCGTCGAAGCAGGTGACGGCCGCCTCCCGCAACTCCTGGTCGGTGAGCCCGGCCCGGGCGGCGGTCAGCCACAGTTCACTGCCGGGTGCCGGGGCGCCCCGGGTGCGCTCCGTCAGGGACTTCACACACCGGTAGGCCGTCTCCGCGGCCTCGGGATCGTCGAAGAGCGCGGTCGTCACCGCCAGCGGTACCGTCCACCCGTCCTCCCCGCTCTGGGCGTCGATCATCCGCAGTTCCAGGTGGCCGCGCGGTCGCACCGGCGGGAACAGGGTGCTGATGTGGTAGTCGAGGTCGTCGCGGGTCGGCGGGCGGGGGAGCGCGCCGCGTATCCAGTCGCGGAACGTCACGCCCTCGGGGACCAACCAGGGCCCGCCCTCGGTGCGCACGCACATCACGGGGGCGTCCAGCACCCGACGGGCCCAGCCGACCCGCGGGTCCTCGTCCAGCGGCGGCGCGGCGGAGCGGCCGGGTTCGATGTCCGCCCACAGGGCCTGCCGGGTGGAGCGCCAGCCCGTCAGACGTGCCTCGGTCAACGGTGAGTTCGCGAAGGCGGCGACCAGCACCGGACCGAGCAGATGGGCGAGGCGCCAGCGGCGCCCCAACCCCAGGGGCCCGGGTTCCTCGAACCCGGCGTCCAGGCACACCTGCACCGACGCCGAGGAGCACATCATGACGCGTCCGGCGGGACCCGCGCGGTCCAGGTACGTCTCCATGGCCGCGTACCGGGGGGCCCGTAGCCAACGGACCGGCTCCCGCCACGGGTCGGTGCCGATGCCCGCCAGGGCGAGTCGCAGGGGGCGGAGTGCGGCGCGTACCGCCGCGAGGTCCGCGGACACCGCCGTCACGCACTCCATCAGTGAGGCGGCGGGTGCGGAACTCAGTTCCAGTTGGCCGCCCGGCTCGACGGTGAGCGCCGAGTTCAGGGGCAGCGTCCGCAGCGCGGTGTAGGCCTCGTCCAGGCGGGCGCGCGGTACGCGTTCGTGCGGTCGGTCGGCCGGGCGGACCAGCCATTCGAGCTCGACGCCGACGGTGCGAGGTGGTCCGGTCTTGAAGCAGATGCCTCGGACCAGCGCTTCGACGTCCGCGTCCGAGACCAGTGCGACGGACTGCGTACAGTCTCCTTCGGTCATTGTCGGGACCCTCCAGATCCTCGGGTGGAGATCCTGGGACCGCCCGGGGCCGGCAACGGCCCGGTCGGTCCTGCCCATCCACCCAAGACGGTCGGCGCCGCCCGCACAAGAGTGCCCGTGCGTAGCCGAAATCGTACGGAAGCCAGGTGTTTCGGCCGTACGGCACGGGCGCTCGCCCGAGTCGCACCCGGCACGGGGTGCTGGGCACCAGCATGGGGGAGGGGCACCGCACCCGCGACTCCGGTGGACCGGTGGGCGGCGACGGGGGCGGTCGAGCCGGGGGCGCGCGGGTCGCGCGGCGACCGGTGGCCGAGGGGAGCGGTGGGCGCCGGCCCCGATCGGGCGCGAGGTGGCGCCGGTCCGGCCCGCGGGTCGGCGCGTCGGCCCGCCGTCCGGACCGTTCCCGATGTCCGACCGCGCACCCGGGGCGCCCGCGCGCCCGGTCGCGGTGCCCGCCTCCGCGCCGGCGCAACCCCGACGCCGCCCCTCCCGCACGGTGTGCGCCCCGCAGGGGGCAGGTGCACCGGGGCTCGGCGCTGTACACGTGTCTACGGAAGGCGCCCGATTTCTACGATCATCATCGGATCCCTCATGGCCCCTTTTGCACCGATCGGGTGATACACACCCCGAGCCGTCCGACGCCCCCCACGGGAACCGGGCCGACTACCCACCGAGCCCGCCGAGCCGGTCCCCGGACCCGGGGTGACGGCCCGCCCGGGCCCTCAGGACCACCCGTACCGGTCGCGCAGACGCGCGGCGACCCCGTCGAACCGGGCGCGGTCCAGGGCGCACGCCTCCCGACGCATCCCGTCCTCGTGGACCCGCAACACCCGGTCGGAGTCCACCCACGAGTCACGCCCCTCGCGGTCCCAGGAGCCACTGCCGATCGGCAGCCACTCCCGGTCGTCGTGCCGCTTGCTCGACAGGGGAACGGCCAAGAGGCTGCCGCTGGCCTCACGGGCGACGATGAGCACCGGACGGTCCTTGCCGCGCCCGTCGCCCTCCTCGAACGGCACCCAGGTCCACACGATCTCGCCCGGATCCGGATCGCCGTCGTGGGCGGGCGCGTACTCGGTGCGGACCTCCCCAACGGAGTGCGGGGCGACCTCGGAAGTGGCGTGCGGCCCGGTGCGGCCCGGCGTGCTGAGGGCGTCGCCCTCGGGGGAAGCGGTCATGTGGGCCACCGTAGGGGGGACGTGCCCGCCCCGCCGGATGGAGCCCCCGGACGGGTGACACCACCGCGCCGCGAACGGCGCCGATGACGTCCCCGTAGCCCCACCTCCCGGGCAACGACCCTGGAATAGACAGGAGTTGGCCGGTTCCAGGTAGGCCGAAAATGCCGCCTGGTCCCATGGAAGGATGCGGAGCGTCATGGTGCAGATACCCGAGCAGCCCGTCATGCGCGTTACCGATGAGTCAGCCGAGCGGGAGCCCGTACCGCGGCGTGCCCCGCGCTCCCAGGAATCCCACTCCGCGAGGCCCGTACGCAATACCGTGCCCGCCCAGTCCCGCTCCTCCCCGCGCCCCCTCGCCCGCGCGGTGCCCACCAGTGCCGACGTGGCCCGGCTCGCAGGGGTCTCGCGGGCGACCGTCTCCTACGTCCTCAACAACACCAGTGCCGTACGGATCAGCGAACCCACCCGGCGCCGCGTGCACGCAGCCGCCAAGGAACTCGGCTACGTTCCGCACGCCGCCGCCCGCAGTCTGCGGGCGGGCCACAGCCGGATGGTCCTGATGCCGACCCCGGCCGTTTCGGTCGGCCCCCTCTACAGTCGTTTCCTCGGCGAACTCCAGTGGGCCCTGGGCCGGTTGGACTACACCGTCGTCCAGTACGGACGGGTCGGACTGACCGGTGAGGAAGCGGCCCGGGCCTGGGCGGAGTTACGGCCCGTCGCCGTGCTCGCCCCCGGAGCCCACGACCTGGGACCGCGCAGCGTGTCCCTCCTCAAGAGATCCGGAGCCCGAGCAGTCATCACCCTGGGACCCCACCAGGTGACCGGGGCCCACGCCCTGCTGATGGACCAACACGCAGTGGGCCGCACGGCGGGCCAACACCTCGTCGCACGCGGACGCCGTCGCATCGGCGTCGTCATCCCCGAGGAGAAGGGACTCGAAGCGTTCTCACGGCCGCGCGCCGACGGCGTCCGTGAGAGTGCGGAGGGATCCGGAGCCGAGGTGGTCGACGTACCGCTGCGCTACGACGAGGTGTCCGCCGCCCGGCTCGCCGCCCGATGGCGGGACCTCGGACTGGACGGCACCTTCGCCTACAACGACGAGTACGCGATGCTGCTGATGCGGGCGCTCCAGGACGAAGGCGTCCAGGTGCCGCACGACACGGGCATGGTGGGCGCCGACGACCTGATGCTCGGACGGCTGCTGCGCCCCCGACTCTCGACGGTGCGCACCGAACTGCCCTCCGGTCAGGAACTCGCCGGACTCGTCGACCGGGTCGTCCACGACCCCGCGGCCGAACCCCTGACCAGACAGCTGATGGGAGCGGCCCTCGTGGAGCGCGAGAGCGGGTGACCCGCCACCGGCCGACTCCCGGCCGGACACCTCCGTCCACTCGGCCGGGCGGTTGCGATGACGCTGCTCCACCGTCCCCGCAACCGCCCGGCCCGCATGTGCGCGGCGCACCGCCGGACGCGTTCGCCACCCACCGCAACCACCCGGCACCCGAGGGCGCACCGACCACCGCCCCTCGAACCAGGACCAGGCACCACGCGCACCACAGCACCACCGGCACCGACATCCACGGCGAAGGGAAACCGGCAATGACCCTGCTCGACCCGTTGACCTGGCAGTCACCCCCACTGACCGGGCCGTCGTACGACGTGGTGGAACCGGCCACCGGACAGGTACTCGGACAGGTGCGGCGCGCCGGGGACGAGGACGTCCCCACGGCCGCCGCACGGGCCGCGACCGCCCGGACGGGGTGGGAGCGACTGCCCTACACCGAACGGGCCGCGGTGCTCAGGCGGGCGGGGGACCTCTTCACCGCACACGCCGGCGAACTGCGGGAATGGCTGGTCCGGGAGTCCGGCTCGATACCGGGGAAAGCGGACTTCGAGCTGGGAGTGGCCGCCCAGGAGTGCTACGAGGCCGCCGCGCTCGCCTCCCGGCCCACCGGGCAGGTACTGCGCAGCGCCAGCCCCCGGCTCTCGTACACCCAGCGGGTCCCGGCCGGAGTGGTCGGCGTGATCGCCCCGTTCAACGCTCCGTTGATCCTCTCCATCCGCTCGGTCGCGCCGGCGCTCGCCCTCGGCAACGCCGTGCTGTTGAAGCCGGACCCCCGGACGGCGGTCTGCGGCGGCCTCGCGCTCGGCGCCGTGTTCGCCGCCGCCGGATTACCGGCGGACCTGCTGCACGTGCTGCCCGGAGGCCCGGACACCGGGCAGCGGCTCATCGCCGACCCGCACGTCCCCGTGATCTCCTTCACCGGCTCCACCCGGACGGGCCGCTCGGTCGCCGAGACCGCCGGCCGTCACCTCAAGCGGGCGCACCTCGAACTCGGCGGCAACTCCGCGTTCGTCGTCCTGGAGGACGCCGACCTGGACGCCGTGCTGTCGGCCGCGGCCTGGGGGTCCTTCTTCCACCAGGGACAGGTCTGCATGACCACCGGCCGCCACCTGGTGCACGCCTCCCTCTACGAGGAGTACGTGGAGCGACTCACGGCCAAGGCCGACGCACTGACCGTCGGTGACCCGCACCGGGAGCAGGTCCACCTCGGCCCGCTCATAGACGGGGTCCAGACGCGGGCCGTACACGAACTGGTCACCGCCAGCGTCGCCGCCGGCGCCAAGCTCCTCACCGGCGGCAGTCACGACGGCCCCTTCTACCGGCCGACCGTGCTCGCGGGTGTCGACCACGACGCGCCCGCCTACGCACGCGAGGTGTTCGGGCCCGTCGCCCCCGTCCGCCCCTTCGCCACCCTGGACGAGGCCGCGGCCCTGGCAGCCGCCGATCCGTACGGACTCTCGCTGGGCATCGTCACCCGGGACGCCGCCCGCGGTCTCGCGCTCGCGGAGCGCATACCCACCGGCATCGTGCACATCAACGACCAGACGATCGGCGACGAGGCGGTGGCGCCCTTCGGCGGAACCGGCGGATCGGGCACCGGCGCCCGCTTCGGCGGGGACGCCAACGCCGACGCGTTCACCGAACTGCGCTGGACCACCGTGGACGGGGACGTACCCGCCTACCCCTTCTGAACCCGTCCCCGCACGCACGCCCAACCCGTCCCCGCACGCACGTCACGGCCGGTACCCCGAGGATCACGAGGGGTACCGGCCGTGACGGTTGTGGCTGTGGCTGTGGCCACCGGTTCCGCGGAACCGGCCGGTGCAGCGGATCAGACGTTCGGCCCCGACGCCTCGGTCTGCTTCTCCTCCGCGGCGATCGACTTGCGGACCTCGTCCATGTCGAGCCCCCGCGCCTGACCGATCACGTCGTCGAGCACGGCCTGCGGCAGCGCTCCGGGCTGCGAGAACACCGCGACCTGGTCACGCACGATCATCAGCGTCGGGATCGACTGGATGCCGAACGCCTCTGCCAGCTCCGGCTGAGCCTCCGTGTCGACCTTGGCGAACACCAGGTCCGGGTTGGCCTCGGCGGCCTGCTCGTAGACCGGGGCGAACTGACGGCACGGACCGCACCAGGCCGCCCAGAAGTCGATCAACACGAACTCGTTGTCGGTGACCGTCTGGTCGAAGTTCTCCTTGGTCAGTTCCACGGTCCTACTCATGTCCGCCGCCTGCTTCCTGGTCTCGGGGCTGATTCTTCCTGGGGTCCCGTCGGCACCGCTCGGCACAACGGCGACGGGTACCGGGATATTCCGTGCGGCGCCGCCCACCGGGGTCGCCCCGTCACCTGGAGCCACCCACCACCGGGGGACCCGTCCGGCCACCCGGCGCGTACCCATGTGGCTCCCGCGCACACCTGCGGCCAGACTGTCCCCATGACGGAAACGACCGAGTACGACGTGGTGGTGCTGGGCGCGGGCCCGGTGGGGGAGAACGTGGCCGACCGGACCCGCGCGGCGGGGCTGAGCACGGCGGTGGTCGAGAACGAACTGGTCGGCGGCGAGTGCTCCTACTGGGCCTGCATGCCCAGCAAGGCACTGCTGCGGCCGGTGATCGCCCGCGCCGACGCCCGCCGCACCCCCGGGCTGGCCGCGGCCGTGCGCGGACCGCTCGACACCCGGGCGGTCCTCTCCCACCGGGACGAGGTGGCCGCGCACTGGAAGGACGACGGTCAGGTCGGATGGCTGGAGTCGACGGGTGCCCGGTTCTACCGGGGCCACGGCCGGCTGGCAGGCCCCCGCCGTGTCACGGTCACCGGGCCCGACGGCGAGACCCACGTCCTCACCGCCCGCCAGGCGGTCGCCGTCTGCACCGGCAGCCGGGCGGTGCTGCCGGACCTGCCGGGCCTCGCCGACGCCAAGCCGTGGACCAGCCGCGAGGCCACCAGCGCGGACCGGGCACCGGGGCGGCTCGTCGTCGTCGGCGGGGGAGTCGTCGGGGTCGAGATGGCGACGGCCTGGCAGCACCTCGGCTCGCAGGTGACCCTGCTGGTGCGCGGCGACCGGCTGCTGCCGCGCATGGAGCCCTTCGCCGGGGAACTCGTCGCCGAGTCCCTGCGCGAGGCCGGCGCCGACGTCCGGACGGGCACCTCGGTGCGGTCCGTGGCGCGGGCGGGGGACACCGTCACGGTCACCCTCGACAACGGCGAGCGGATCGAGGCGGACGAACTCCTGATCGCCACCGGCCGTGCGCCCCGCACCGACGACCTCGGCCTCGACACGGTGGGGCTCCCCCAGGGCGACTGGCTGCCCGTGGACGACAGCCTGCGGGTCGAGGGCCACCCCTGGCTCTACGCCGTCGGCGACGTCAACCACCGTGCGCTCCTCACCCATCAGGGCAAGTACCAGGCCCGGATCGCGGGCGCCGCGATCGCCGCCCGCGCCCAGGGGGTGCCGATCCTGGAAACGGACCGTTGGGGCGCCCATGCGGCCACCGCCGACCACGCGGCCGTCCCCCAGGTCGTCTTCACCGACCCCGAAGCGGCGGCGGCCGGGCTGACCCTCGCCGAGGCGGAGGCCGCGGGCCACCGGGTGCGCGCCGTGGACTACGACATCGCCTCCGTGTCGGGTGCCTACCTCTACGCCGAGGGTTACCGGGGACGGGCGCGGATGGTGGTGGACCTGGACCGGGAGGTCGTCCTCGGCGTCACCTTCGTGGGCCCCGGAGTGGGCGAGCTGATCCACTCCGCCACGATCGCCGTCGCCGGCGAGGTCCCCCTCGAACGCCTGTGGCACGCGGTCCCGTCGTACCCGACGATCAGCGAGGTGTGGCTACGGCTGCTGGAGGCATACAGGCAGGGGTAGCCAGGTGCCGGCCGGGAAACGGTGTCCCTCTCGTGCCCCACTCGGTGGCGGAGGCCCCGCCCCGACTCCTCCTGGGCAGGAGGGAAGCCCGGCTGGTCGACGGCGTGCACCGAGGGGCCGCCGATCGTCGCATTCGCGAGACCAGTGGCGAGGGGATGCTCACCCATTCCGGCCAGGGCGATCGTGTCCTCGGTCCGTTGGTCCTTCGTCTAGTCCTTCGTCCAGACAGCAGTGGACGAAGTCCTGGACGACGGGGTTGGTGTCGTCGACGGGTGCCCAGGCCACGGCGACCTGGCTGGGGCTGACGCCGCTGACGGGACGAAAGGTGATGCCGGGGCGGACGTAAAAACGGGCTGAGGATTCGGGGGTGAGTGCGATGCCGTAGCCGTTGGCGATCGCGCTGAGCCAGTCGTCGGGCTGGTCGACGACGGCACCGATGCGGACCGGGCTGCCTTCGCGTTCGTCGGTGGCCAGCCAGTACTCCCGCCACCGGCCTGTTTCCGGTGGGGCTGCCACGAACGGCTCCTCCCACAGGTCCCGGAAGGGGATCAGGTCCCGCGTGGCGAACGGGTGGGACGTGGGAAGCGCGACCCAGCGGTCCTCGGTGAACAGCACCTCCACGCGCAGGGTGTCCTGGCAGGGGAAGGGCAGCCGCAGCAGAGCGGCATCGACGTCCGAACCGGCGAGTCCGGCTGTCGGGTTCGACCACGCGGCCTGCCGCATGTCGACCCTCCAGCCCGGCCGACGACGTGCGAACGACGCGATGATCTGCTGAGTGGCTTCGTTGGCGGCGCTGGCCACGAAGCCGACCCGAAGCACGCGGGCCGCTCGGGCGGCCGTGCTCTTCGTCTCCCGCGCCGCGCGGTCCCAGTCGGCCAGTAGCGCGGGCACACGTGCCAGTAGTGCCCGGCCCGGCTCGGTGAGGGCCATGCCGGCCCGGGACCGAGTGAACAGCGTGACGCCGAGCCGGGTCTCCAGTTGCCTGATCTGTTTCGTCAGCGCCGGTTGGGACACGAACAGCCGTTCTGCGGCACGGGTGAGGGTCCCCTCCGCCGCTACGGCGGCGAAGTAGCGCAACAGCCGGGTGTCGACATCCATACCGCCAGGTTATAGAAGCAGGTATTGGATGCAAACACAGGTCTCGTCGAGAGTGATTCCAAGAGCCGAGAACCGAGAGCGATTCGGGGACACGAGCAGTGACTCACCCCGCCAGGAGGCGGGGGAGATGTTACGTCCGGTCCCGGGCCCGGAATCCGCCTCGACGGCAGGAGAGACCCATGATGCGGAGAAGTCCATGACGAACACCGTTCAGCCGACCGCCCTCGACCAGCCGCTGCTGCGGCGTGCGGACTTCGGGAACCTCGTGCTGCCCAACCGGGTGGTGATGGCCTCGGCCACCCGTGCTCGCGCGGCCAACGAAGGGCTGGTGCCAACGGAACTGCACGCCGCGTACTACGCCCAGCGGGCCGCCGCCGGGCTGATCATCACCGAAGGGACCTGGGTCTGCGAGCAGGCCATCGGCTTCGCCAACGTCCCCGGCGTCTACAGTGAGGAGCAGATCGCCGGGTGGCAGCGGGTCACCGAAGTCGTCCACGCGCTCGGCGGCCGTATCGTGCTCCAGCTCTGGCACAGCGGGGCCGTATCGCACCCCGATCACCTCCGGGGAGAGCTGCCCGCCGGGCCCTCCGCAGTCAACCCTCGGGAGCGGTCCTTTACGGCGAACGGCTTCCAGAAGACAGTCGTGCCCCGCGAGATGAGCGTTGCGGACATCGAGCGCACCATCACCGACTACCGCTCGGCCGCGGCGAACGCACGGCGCGCGGGGTTCGACGGGGTCGAGGTCCATGCCGTCGGTCCCTTCCTCATACCGCAGTTCCTCAATCCCCGGCTGAACCGCCGCACCGACTCCTACGGCAGGAACCCCGCCGGGCGGCGACGCCTACTGTTGGAGATCATCGATGCCGTCGCCGAGCCGTGGGACAGCCGCGGCGTCGGTGTCCGGCTCTCGCCCTACTGGAATGTCGGCGAGCTGTTCACCCCCGACGGCCGGACCCTCGCGGACTACGACGAACTGGTGACGAAGCTGCGCGACCGACCCGTGACGTATCTGCACCTCCAGGGGAGGCAGCCCGCCGCTGCGGACGACGCCCCCCACTTCGAGGCGTTCGCCCGCTACCGACGACTGTTCGACGGTCCCCTGATCGCCAACCTCGGTTTCGACCACGGCTCCGGGAACGCGGTCATCGAAGCGGGCATCGCAGACGCGGTCTCGTTCGCCAGGCACTTCATCGCCAACCCCGACCTCGTCGCCCGCTTCGCGATGAACCGGGACCTGACGGTCGGGGACCCGGTCACCTACTACTCGGGCGACGTGAACGGCTATCTCGACTACCCGATGGTCAACTGGCACGGCGACACCCGGTCCTGAGGCGGACATCAAACTGGGGAGTGGGCTCGCCGGAGGTCGCCCATGGGGAGGCGAGTGCGTCTGATCGGTGGTCCTCGTAGGAGACTGGCGCGGTTCGCCTACGGTGTGTCCTTTGCGGCGGCTGCTGGAGGGGTATCGGCAGGGGTGACCGTCGGCGGCTTCCTCGCCGACTTCGACGAGCCCGCGGAGGGCCGACGGCGCCGCTCGGCCACACCCTGACACGCCCGAGGAGGAGGTCAGCGGGCCAGCAGCTCCCGCAGGGCCGCCGCGATCTCGTCGGGGGCCTCCTCGGCCATGAAATGCCCCGATCGGGTCAATCGGTGGTCCAGGTCCGGCGCCCAGGCCTGCCACACCCCGGCGGCGTCGTAGCCGAGCTGTGCGCCCCAGTCCTGCTGGACGACCGTCACGGGCATGGCCAGCTGAGACCCGGCGTCCAGGTCCGCCTGGTCGTGCACGACATCGATGCCCGCCGAGGCCCGGAAGTCCGCGACGACCGACGGCACCGCCGCCGCGCTCGCCCGCAGATACTCGGTCCGTACCTCTTCCGGTATCGCGGCCGGGTCGTTCGCCCAGGCGTCGAGGAACGAGCCGAAGAAGGAGTCGGCGCTGTTGGCGATCAACGTCTCCGGCAGGCCGGGCGGCTGCGCCATGAGGAAGAGGTGGTAGCCGACCGCCGCCGGGACGCCGTGCAGGACGTTCCACATGTCGAGAGTCGGTACGGTGTCGAGGATGCCCAGGTGCGTGATGGTATCCGGGTGGTCAAGACCCGCCCGGAAGGCGACCAGGGCGCCCCGGTCGTGCCCGGCGAGGGCGAAGCGGTCGTGACCGAGCGCCGCCGCCAAGGCAACGGTGTCGGCGGCCATGGCGCGCTTGGCGTACACCTCGGGTCCGGTGGCCGTCGGCTTGTCGCTGGCGCCGTAGCCCCGCAGGTCGGGACAGATCACCGTGTGCTCGCCGGCGAGCCGCTCGGCGACGTGCCGCCACATCAGATGGGTCTGGGGAAACCCGTGCAGCAGCACGAGCGGGCTGCCGCTGCCACCGACGGCGACAGCCAGCTTTGTGCCGTCCGCGCCGGGCAGGCGAAGGTGGTCGAAGCCGGGAATGGCGAGTGTCATGACAGGCCGTCCTTTCGAGTGGGGGACCGACCGGATCAGCCTGGGCGACGGCGATCAGCAACCGATCAGTGCGGTTGGGCCCGGCCGCCCCCGGCACCGAGGATGGGGACATGCGAATTGACGTGCTCGGCGCCGTGCGGGCCCTCCGCGACGACGGCAGCCCGATTGATCTGGGTGGACCCCGCCATCGCGAGGTACTCGCCCGGCTCGTCGCCGCCGAGGGACGGATGGTGACCACGGACACCCTGGTCGACGACCTGTGGACCGATCCGCCGGCCCGCGCCGTGGGCGCCCTGCGCACGTTCGTCGCCGCGTTGCGCCGCGCCCTCGAACCCGACCGGCCGCCCCGCAGCCCGCCGCGCGTCATCGTCACCGAAGGCCCCGGCTACGTCCTGCGCCTGCCGCGCGAGGACGTGGACGTTCACCGGTTCCAGGACACCCTGGCCCGGGCCCGCCGCGACCCCGGCGCACCCGGTGCGGTGACCGGTCTCGGTACGGCACTCGCGGCCTGGCGCGGGCCCCCCTACGCCGATGTGCCCGACTCCCGCTGGGCGCTGCGCGAGCGGATCCGGCTGGAGGAACTGCGGCTGGAGGGCGTGGAACTGCACGCCCGCATCCTCCTCGACTCCGGGGAAGGGGCCGGTCTCGTCGCCGGGCTGGGCGCTCATGTGGCCGAGCATCCATGGCGCGAGCCGGCCTGGGGACTGCTGGCCCGCGCGCTGCACCGGGAGGGCCGCCGGGTCGACGCGCTGGCCACCCTCCGCCGCGCCCGCACGATGCTCGTCGATCAGCTCGGGCTGGACCCCGGTTCCGACCTTCAGCGCCTGGAGCGGGACATCCTCAGCGGATCCGCGCCCCCCGAAGGCGTACCGGCCGCGTGGGCCGGTACGAGCGTCCGGCTCGGCCCACGCACCACCGTGACGCTGGCCCGCACGCTCGCACTGGCGGGCGGTGACGCCCTCGTCCACTCACGGCGCGAGCGCCTCGCCGCCGTCCGGGCGGCGGAACGCACCGGAGACCCCTCCCTGATCGCCCGGATCATCGGCGCCTACGACGTACCCGCCCTCTGGAGTCGGGCCGACGACCCCGGGCAGTCCCGCGCCGTCGTCGCGGCCGCCGAGCGCACCCTCACCGCGCTCGGCCCCGACGGCCCCGACGATCTGCGCGGCGGTCTCCTGGCCACGATCGCCGTCGAGAGCCGCAGCGCCGATCTGTCCGCGAGCGGGCTGAGACGCGCGCACGAGGCGGCCCGGCAGGCCGAGGCCCTGGCGCGGAACCTGGCCGACCCCGCCCTGCTGGCCTTCGCCCTCAACGGGGTGTTCCTGCAGTCCTTCACCCGTCCCGGGCTCGCGGCGGTACGGGACGGGACCGGCGCCGAGATCCTCGGCCTGGCGACCCGGCACGAGCTGCCGGACTTCGCTGTACTCGGCCGGCTCATCCGTCTGCAGTCCGCTTCGGCCCTCGGTGACCTGGACGCCGCGGCCTCGCACGCCGAGGCCGCCGAACAGCTCGCCGCCGCCACCGAGGCGCCCCTCGTCCCCGTCCTCACCGGGTGGTTCAGGGCCCGGGCCACGGCCGCCCGCAGCACCGAACCCGGCGGACCCACCGCCGCCACGGCGGCAGCGCACTACCGCGTCTGCGAGGACGCCCTCCGCACGGCCGGAATGCCCGGACTGCACCGCGGTCTGTTCCCGCTCGCCCTGCTGGGGCTGCGCCTGCTGCACGACCGGCCCGCGCCCACCGACGCGCGTCTCGACTGGGGTCCGTACCTGCCCTGGGTACGGCCCCTCGTGCTGCTCGCCCAGGACCGCGTCGGCGAGGCCCGTACCGCCCTCGCCGACGCCCCCGAACCGCCGCATGACCACCTCCAGGAGGCCCTGTGGTGCCTGACCGCCCGCGCGGCCGCCCGCCTCGGCGACCGCGAAGCCGCCGCCCGCGCCGCGGACGTCCTGCGCGGCGCCCGTGCGGAACACGCCGGAGCCGCGAGCGGAA
The DNA here is from genome assembly GCF_042732055.1 of Streptomyces sp. NPDC059816. NCBI lineage: Bacteria > Bacillati > Actinomycetota > Actinomycetes > Kitasatosporales > Streptomycetaceae > Streptomyces > Streptomyces sp. NPDC059816. Next base: position 63,836 of record NZ_JBHWIQ010000033.1, on the reverse strand, counting down.
TGCTGACCATGGGACCGGTGGCGGGGTACCTGGCGGAGGCGCAGGCATGCGGGTCCCAGTGAGCCCGGCCCCGCTCGGCGAACCTGGCTTCGGGATCGGGCGGGCCGTTGACCTAGTCGAAGTCGGCGATCAGCTCATCCGGGGTGGTCGCACTCGACGTCCCTTCTGGACCCCTACGTCTGGGGGGCCGGTGCCGGGAACCCGCACGCCTCCGAGGACGAGATCACGAAGCAGGACTGGGGCGAGGTCCTCAAGCCCGACTACCTCACCCGGGACTGCAGCCGCGAGTCCTTTGTTCCTCCATCGGTCCGGCTACGGTGTGTCCTTTGCGGCGGCTGGAGGCGTACAGGCAGGGCTGACCGTTGCTCAAGCCACACGCACAGTGCGCCGTGTCAACTGCTCCTCGTGGCCAGGGCATGGTCCGCCAGCACCCCCTCGGTGTGCAGATGCAGTCGGCGGGCCTGCTCGACCGAGAACCCGGGGCCTTGTGGGAGGAGGGGCGTATCCCGGACGAAGGCGCTGAGTACGGTGTCGGGTGGACTGTCGAGCACCTGGATGATCGGGAGTACGGCTTCTTCCACCGGTTGGGCGGTTCTGCGGATGTCGGCGATCCGGGCCTGGGTGTCCGGGGTGTACTCCCCGGAGAATCCGGTGCTGACCGTTCCCGGGTGGAACAGGACGTACCGCACTTTCGTCCTTGGCCGGCGGTCCGCGTAGGCGACGCCGAGCAGGTCGTTGAGCCGGCCGCCCTGGGTGAGAGCTGTGTGCCCGTCGTATTCCCGGGCGAGCTGGAGGTCGTCCCAGTGGATCTTCCCTGCGCCGCCGGGCCCTGCGACATTGACGATGACCGGGGCATCGGAGGAGTCGAGGAGGCCGGTCAACCCGTGGCTCAGGACGAAGCGGCTCAGATAGAAGTGGGCGAAGGTGTTCTCGAAACCCTCGGCCGTGACCAGGCGGGTGGTACGGAAGTGCCGGGCGCACAGCACCAGAGAATCGACCTTCGCGAAGGACGAACGGAGCGTGTCGAGCAGCGCTCCGGTCTCGGACAGCAGGCTCAGGTCGGCGCGGAGGAAGTGCGCCCGGGAGGCCGCACCGCGTCGTCGCGCGGCCTCCAGCCATGCCTCGCCCTTCTCCGTGTCGCGTCCGACCACCACCACCTCCTGTCCCCTTTCCAGATAGGTGCGGGCGATGGCCCCGCCGATGCCGTCCGTGCCGCCGGTGATGACGTGGGTCTTCACCGCGGTACTCCTCGCTCGTGCCCCCGGCTCATAGGAACCGTGCCGCTATCTTCTCGGGAGTGATGCGGACGGTCACCAGTTCCGGGAGGGCCGCGTGGGATTCCGGGTTGTGCTCGGCGTAGGTCATGCCGGTGTACTTGACGGCCAGTTGGTCCAGGTGCTCGCGGCTGCCCGGGCTTTCGAACCGGGCTGTGCCGCTGATCGACGCGTACCCGTACGGTTCGTCCGCCGGGTTCACCATGACGCCCAGCCGTGGATCGTGCCGCAGATTGCGAACTTTGATCTTGTCGACACCGGTCACGAAGAAGAGTTCGTCGTCCTCCCTTCCGATCCAGACCACCGACTGGTGCGGGCTCCCGTCGGGCCGCAGGGTCGCCACAGTGACGAAGGTCCGGGCATCGAGGGCCTCCTTGAGTTTCACGGACAGGTGGACCGGGCTCATGCGTGACTCCTGACTGAGTGCAGACGCTGCGACAGGCACGTCGAATGAATCAACTGTCACAACTATGAGGCACTTAATCGAGGATGCGCAACAGTGGTGAGGTGATTGATGGTTCATTTGCTGTTCCACATAGACTTCGGGTCACGATGAGAGCTGACGCGGAACGCAACCTGGACGCGGTCCTCCGGACCGGCGCGCGCCTGCTGGCGGCCGACCCCGGCACGAGCATCGCGACGATCGCGGCGGTGGCGGGGGTCGACCGGCGCACCGTCTACCGCCGCTTCACCACGCGCGAGGAGCTCCTGGCCGCAGTCCATACCGCCAAGCTCGATGCCTGCGAGCAGGTCGTCGCCGAGGCGCGACTGACCGAGGCGCCCGTGCTGGTCGCCCTGCACCGCTATGCGGAAGGCATCATCGCCGTCAGCAGACGGTTGCCGGTGGACGTGCGGCAGGTCCAGGACGAGGCGGGGGCCGATCGTCTCCGCCGGTTGTTGGAGCGGCTCGATGGGTTCATGGACCGCGCGGTGCGCGAAGGTGTCATCCGCCCCGGGCTTCCCGACCGCTGGGCCCGCTCGCTGCTCGTTCATCTCACCACCATGGCTGCGCACGAGATGCCGGAGCTGACGAACGCTCAGGGGGCCGACATGGTGGTCCAGTCACTGACCACGGGCCTCCGCCCGGCCTGAGCGGGCGTGCACTGTACCGTCGCCCCTTGACCGGGCTTCCGGCAGCCCCGCTGTGGCTCGAAACGTGATCGAACGTCCCTATGACGGTTGTGGTCGATGCCTCGTCGGAGTTCGCCGCCACCGGCTCCCCGGAGCGCCAGCGTGACAAGGTGCTCGCCGTGGTCGACTCCGTCGGTGGGCACGCCATGGCCTGGGCCGCCGCCAGGGAGGTCTCCGGCGCGAACGACCTGATGACCCGCCCGAAGCTCGGCCCCTGGGACCTCGACGACCCGAACGACGAGAGCCGCTTCACCACGGGAGCCTGGGGCGCCCAGATGGAGCTGCGCGCCATGCAGCACCGCAACCGTGAGGAGTCTGTGTAGTCGGCCGTGCACCCGGTGGCGGCCGGGTCGCCCCGCCCGCCACCGGGTCGCAAACCGCAGCTCAGTGCCGCAGACCGCGGTCCAGTGCAGCGATCAGCGAGCCCTGGGCGTCATCCCCGTCCAGGGACCAGACCATCACGCCGCCGAGACCGTTCCGCTGGGTGTAGCGGGCCTTCTGGGCCGCGGTGGCCGGGGTGTCGTACGTCCAGAACTCGGTGCCGTCGTACTTCCAGGCCGCGCCGTGCCTGCGGTCGGTGTGCACGGCGCCCGGCAGGTCCTTGATGGCCTTGTAGGGCAGCTGGCCGCCGCCGCGCGGGGACATGCCGGTGGCGGGCTGGTAGAGGCCGTTCTTCGTCCCGGCGGGCACTCCCGTCCAGCCGTAGCCCCAGGACGGCACCCCGAGCACCGCCTTGTGGGCCGGTAGGCCGCCGGCCAGGTAGTGCCGCACGACCCGATCCGCGCTGTAGCTGTAGCCGATGCCGGAGGGGTCGGCCGGGTCGGTGTAGAGGTTGGCCTGGTGGTTGGTCGGGCCCTGCGGCTCCCAGGAGCCGTGCATCGTGTAGGTCATCAGGTTCAGGTAGTCCACCTGGCGGGCGACCTTCCGCAGCTCCAGCCGGTCCGCGATGTCGGTGTTGGCGGCGACGGCCGCCGTCAGCAGGTGGCGCCCCCGCTCGCCGTCGCCCAGCGCGTCCAGCTGCCGCCGGAACTCGGCCAGCAGCAGGGTGAAGTTGCGGCCGTCCTCGGGGCGCACCGAGTTGTCCGGCAGACCGTCGCCGCCCGGGTGCTCCCAGTCGAGGTCGATGCCGTCGAAGACGCCCGCGCCGCTGCCCGGGCCGCCCTCCAGCGAGCCCAACTGCGGCAGGTTGCCCTTGATGTAGAGGTCGACGCAGGAGGCCACGAACTTCTTGCGCGCGGCGTCAGTGGCGGCCACGTCCGAGAAGTACTTGGACCAGCCCCAGCCGCCGATCGAGATGACGGCCTTCAGGTGGGGGTTCTTCGCCTTCAGCTTCCGCAGCTGGTTGAAGCTGCCTTTCAGCGGCTGGTCCCAGGTGTCGGCGACGCCGTCCACCGAGTCGGCCGCGCCGATCGGACGCTGGTAGTCGGCCCAGGCGTCGGCCTGGTCGGCCTGGTTGTCCTCGAAGCAGGTGCCCTGGGGGGAGATGTTGCCGAAGGCGTAGTTGATCACGGTCAGCTTCGCCGCCTGGCCCGAGTCCTGGACCTTCTTGGCGGAGTAGCCGCTATAGACGCTCCACCCGGTGAAGTAGGCCACACGGTGGCCGGGCAGCCGGCGGCTGTCGTCGTCATCGGCGTGAGCGGTCGCGGGGACCGCAACGAGCGAGGCGAGCAGAGCCGTCGCCAGGAACGCGGAGGTGCGTCTGAACATACTGGTGGCCTTGTCTGAGTGGGGTCAGATGATCTGTACCAATCGCGAGAAGAGGTCTAGTCCATCTGGGGGGTGCGCACAAGAGGCCGAACCACACGAAGTGGCCCGGCATGCTTGGGAGCTGATGGAGCATCAGCAATGCGGGCTGCGTAGCACGTACGGCAGAATGCCGCCGTTGCGGTAGTGGTCCGCCTCACCGGGGGTGTCGATGCGGACCACCGCGTCGAACTCGACCCAGCGACCGGTGACCGGTGACACCGGTGAAGAAGGTCGAGTGTGCCTCGCGCGAGCTGGGTGCGAGACGCGCCACCGGACAGTCCGGCGAACGGTTCGTCGGCGGGCGGGTGCGGCCGTCAGGGCTCGTGGCGTAGTTGTCGCTGTGGTGACCGGGTGAGGGCGGGCAGGCTGATCGCGGCCAGGACGGCGGTGAGTTCGGCGCGCTGCGGCCATCCGACGAGGGCGGCGGCGGACAGGTCCTGCCATGCGGTGGCGGTGGGCAGGTCCTCGAGGTCGGTACAGCTCAGCCCGGCCAGGTCGAGGGGGATGACGGTGTGGCTGAGGTGCCAGATGCCGACGTCGACCTGTCCGCGCAGCACCGCCGCGGGAACCTCGGGGAACTTGCAGGGAACGTAGACGTATCCGTGGCCGGGCGGGTAGGCGGATTCGGTCAGCAGGACGTGGTCGGGTGAGTCGTGGTCGATGGCGACCCGCGCGCCGGGAGCGGGCTGCACGGCGTCCGTCCTGGTGACGGCGACGAGTCGGCGTGGCGCGTAGTAGGTGCCGGGGGGCAGAACGAGGGTGGGTGCTGCCCCCAGTCGTCGGTTCGCGTCGCCGAGCGTGCCTGCTGAGACGACCGCGAGGTCGTACTCCCCGGCGACGATGGCGTCGATGCGGCGGGCGCCACCCCGTTGATGGTGCACGGTGTGGGGGACGCCCAGTGCGGTGAGTTCACCTGCGAGGGACTCGGTGAGGACGTCGATCTCCACCGGACCGCCGGGCGGGAAGAGCAGCCGCAGCGGCGCGAGCCCTGCCAGGTGCCAGGCAGCGCCGATGTCGAGCGAGTCCAGGGTGCGGCCGAGATGGCCCCGTGAGGTGACGGTGAGTGCCTGCTGGTCCGAGAGCAGCTTCAGCGCGCGCTGAACCGTTCCTGCGCTGGCGCCCAGCGTGTGCAGGTAGTGGCTGTTGGTCGGCAGTGATGCCCCGACACCGGCCCGGAGCGCGTCGACGACGATCGCCTTCACGGCCTGGTCCAGCGGCCGCTGTGCCGCCGGAGGGGTGAGAGGCCCGGTCCGGTCGCTCACAGGTGGCTCCTTCTTCCGCTGTCGGGTGCGCGGCGCCCTCCCCGCGATCCGGGCCGCCCGGACGTCGCCGGTGGATCACGTTACAGGACCCCATTGACAGGTTCGGGGGACCGCCGTACGGTCACTCCAAAATTCGAGTACTCCGAAAATGGAGTATTCTTGGAGCGGCGCGGGGTGAGCGTCGCCTTGCGGAGGGAACACGGATGAACCTCACGCTGGAATCGATCGCCGCCGCCGCGGCGGGCGGCCTGTTCGCCGCGGCTGTCGGCGCGCTGGCGGCGTTCGTGCTGTGCGGACTGATGATCCTGATCGGCATCGCTGCCGTGATCGGCGCCGGGAACCCCTGGTTCCTGGAGCATGTCGCCCTGGGAGAGTGGTTCGGCCCGCACATCGCCTTCGCCGGCGCGATCGCCGCGGTCGCCTACGCGGCCCGCCGCGGCAAGGCCGACACCGGACGCGACATCGTGTCCGGAATGGTCGGCACGGCGGACCCCCTGACCCTGGTCGTCGGCGCGGCCTTCGGCGTCTTCGGTCTGGTCGCGCAGAGCGCCCTGAACCAGAGCGACTGGATGCTCACGTACACCAACACCACGGCCATCACCGTGGTCGTCTCCGCGATCGTCGTCCGGCTGGCCTTCGGCCGCACCGGGCTGTTCGGCAGAACGGAGGCCACCGGCCTGAGAGCCCGGCTCCGGACCACGGAACAGGCGGTATGGCTCAAGTGGCAGGAGACACCGCTGATGAGCGGCCTGCTCGGCCTCGGTGTCGGATTCCTCGCCTCCTGGTCAGCGGTCGCGCTGGCGAAGACCCACCCGTCCCTAGGCGTCGCGGCCGGTGTCCTCGCCTTCGGCGTCTCCGCCCTCTCCCTGGCCTTCCTGGCCACACCGGTCGCCGTGCCGGTGACCCATCACATCACCGCGGTGGCCGCCGCAGCCGGCCTGGCGTTCTCCTCGGTGTGGATCGGAGCTCTGGCCGGCCTGGTGACCGCGCTGGTGGGCGAGGTGGCCTCCCGGCTGTTCCTCATCCACGGCGACACCCACATAGACCCCCCGGCGGTGGCCATCGCCGTCATGACCCCGGTCGCCCTCACCTCGGCAGCCATGCTGACGTGACGACGCGGTACGGGAACCACCCATCAACAGAAGGACGCAACGTGTCTGACATCTCCACCGTGGTGGAACTGCTCACCGAGGCTCTCGGAACCGACGCGGTGAGCACGGATCCGGCGGTCTTGGCCGCCACGAGCCACGACACCTGGCCGGTGTCCACCAAGTGGGACCTCCAGGGCAAGCACCCGTACCCGGCGCAGGTGGTCGTCCGGGCCCGCACCGAGCAGGACGTCGTGACCGTGCTGCGCGCCGCGGGCGACACGGGAACCCCGGTGACGACCCGCGCCCTGGGCTCGTCGGTGACCGGTCAGCCGCTGCCGACCCGCGGCGGCATCGTCCTGGACGTGTCCGGACTGGTCGGCCCCCATGTCGTCGACGAGATCGACATGACGGTGACGGCTCCCGCGGGCAACAACGGCGGCGAGCTGGAGGACGCGCTCAACGCGGCGGGCTGGACCACCCGCTTCTCCCCGCAGTCCCTGTACCGCTCCTCGGTCGGGGGGTGGCTCGCCACCCTCGCCACCGGCCAGTTCTCCTCCCGCTACGGCGGGATCGAGGACCTGGTCGTCGGCTACCGCGTGGTGCTGGCCACCGGGGAGACCGCCGAGCTCAAGGCGTCGCCCAGGGCCGCCATGGGCCCCGACCTGCGTCAGCTGTTTCTCGGCTCCGAAGGGACGCTCGGCGTGATCACCCAGGTGACCTACAAGATCATCCCAATCCCGTCCGACCGGCGGCTTGAGGCGTTCCGACTCCCCGATGTCGCTGCGGGACTGGCCGTGATGCGCGAACAGGCCGCCGTAGGGCTGCGACCGTTCCTGCTGCGCCTGTACGACACCGACGAAGCCCGCCACGCCATGGCCGACCCGACGATCAGCCACCCGGTGCTGTTCGTCGGCACCGAAGGGGAGCAGGCCGTCTCGGCCGCCGAGCTCCAGGTGCTCACCGACATCGCCACCGCTCACGGCGCCACGGCACTGGGCCCGGAACCGACGGCCGCCTGGATGGGCCGCCGCTTCGACTTCTCCACCGTCGAGAAGTACCTCAAGACCCCCGGCGGCTACGCCGAGACCATCGAGGTCGCCCACACCTGGCGGCACATCGAGGGCCTGTACGACGCGATGAAGGAGGCCCTCGCCCCCCTCGCGGACGAAGTCCTGGCCCACTTCTCCCATGTGTACACCCAGGGCACGTCGATGTACCTCATCCTCCTCGGCCACGCGGAGGACGACGCCGCCGCCACCGAACGGCTGGAGACGATCTGGTCGACCGCCATGGCGGTCTGCCTGGAGCACGGCGCCGAACTCTCCCACCACCACGGCGGCGGCCTGGCCCGCTCGCCGTACTCGCGCCGCTCACTGGGCTCGTCCCACCTCGTCCTGCGCAAGCTCAAGCGGGCGCTGGACCCCGAAGCCGTCCTCAACCCGGGAAAGCTCGGTCTCTGAGCCCCGTACACCATCGCCGCCCCGGCGGCGGCGCACTCCCAGGACTGGAGCTCAACGATGACCAACGCATCCCGTCTCCTCGTCATCGACGAGGGCACCACCGGCACCCGCGCCCTGGTGTTCGACGGCACCGGCACCATCCGCAGCCGTGCCTACAGCGAGTTCACCCAGCACCACCCGGCGGCGGACCGGGTGGAGCACGACCCCGAGGAGATCTGGCAGCTCACCTCGGCCCGGATCACCGAGGCGCTGCGCCTCGACGACATCGCGCCGGCCGCGCTGTCCGCGGTCGGCATCACCAACCAGCGCGCCACGACGGTCCTGTGGGACCGGACCACGGGCGAGGCCGTCGCCCCGGCCATCGTCTGGCAGGACCTGCGCACCGCCGCCATGGCCGCCGGCCTCCAGCCCGAGTGGGGGAGGGCCGTACAGGCCCGCACCGGCTGGACATTGGCGCCGGTCTACTCCTCCCTGTCGCTGTGCTGGATGCTGGAGGACGACCGTGACCTCGCCCGCCGGGCCGAAGCCGGGGAACTGGCCTTCGGAACCATCGACTCCTGGCTCATCCACCGGCTCACCGGCGGCGCGGTGCATGCCATCAGCGCCTCGAACGCCGCCGTCACCGGCGCATACGACCTGCTCACCGACTCCTGGTACCAGGAGTGGCTCGGCGCCCTCGGGCTCCCGCTGAGCCTCTTCCCCGAGGTCGTCGACGACTCCGGACTCATCGGAACCACCGACGCCTCGGTCATCGGCGCCGAAATCCCCATCACCGCGGCCATCGCCGACCAGTCCGCCGCCCTCTTCGGACAGGGCTGCGTCCGCCCCGGTGACGCCAAGACCACCCACGGCACCGGCACCTTCCTCGACGTGAACACCGGCACCGAACCCGTCATCTCCCGGCACGGACTCAGCACCATCATCGGCTGGCGCCGCAACGGCGTCACCACCTACGGACTGGAGGGCTACGCCCCGGTGACCGGCTCCGCGGTCCAGTGGCTGCGGGACGGAGCCCAACTGCTCACCAGCGCGGCCGAGACCGAGGCCCTGGCCCGCGGCGTCCAGGACAACAACGGAGTCTTCTTCGTCCCGGCACTGACCGGACTCGGTGCCCCCTCCTGGGACTCCAGCGCCCGCGGCCTCCTCATCGGCCTCACCCCCGGGACGACCCGGGGTCACCTCGCGCGCGCCGCACTGGAGGGAATCGTCTACTCCATCAAGGACTTCATCGAGCTGATGTCCGAGGAGTCCGGCCGGGCCGTCACCACGATGCGTGCCGACGGCGGCGCCTCCGCCAACGACTTCCTGCTCCAGTTCCAGGCCGACATGCTCGGCGCCACCATCCACCGCCCCTCCAACGTCGAGGCGACCGCCTCCGGCGCCGCCTATCTGGCCGGACTCGCCGCCGGAATCTGGTCCGACCCCCAGGACTGCTTCCAGGACACCGACGACGACGCCGTCTTCACCCCGTCGATGGACCACGCGTCCCGCGACGCCAACTACACCCAGTGGCAGAGAGCCGTCGAGCGTGCCAAGGGATGGGCGGTCCAGCCGTGAAACGCTTCACCGCAGCCGATCTGCCGAACGAAGCCGACCTCCTCGTCATCGGCGGAGGCATCACCGGCGCTTCAGTGGCCCGGGACGCGGCCCTGCGCGGACTCTGCGTGGCCCTCGTCGACCGCGACGACTTCGCCTCCGGCACCTCCAGCCGATCCTCGAAGCTCATCCACGGCGGCCTGCGATACCTCCAGACCCACCAGTTCCGGATGGTCAACGAATCGGTCCGCGAACGCGAGGTCATGATGCGGATCGCCCCGCACCTGGCCGACCTCCAACCCTTCCTCTACCTGGTCTACGACGGCTACCCCGAAGGCCGCGCCCTGCTCAACCTGGGCCTCACCTTCTACGACGCCTTCTCCCGCGCTCCGCTCAAACGACGACACCGCATGCTCGACCGTCAAGCCGTACTCCAGCGCGAACCGCACCTCAACCCGCACGGACTCAAGGGCGGCGGCCTCTACCACGACGCCCTCACCGACGACGCCCGGCTGGTCCTCGACGTCCTCAGATCGGCGTCCCGGGCCGGAGCCCTGCTCGCCAACCACCGCGAGGTCACCGGGCTGATCCGGGAACACGGCCGCGTCGCGGGCGCCGAACTCACCGACCGGCTCACCGGCGAACACCTCACCGTCCGCGCCAGGGCCGTCGTCAACGCCGCGGGCCCCTGGGTCGACCGCGTCCTGGGACTGGAACAGACGCCCGAGCACCCCACCCTGCGGCCCACCAAGGGCGTGCACATCGTGCTGCGCACCGAGGACTTCCCGCTCGGCACCGCCGTGTTCCTGCGCTCCCCTTCCGACAACCGCGTCGTATGGCCCACCCCCGCAGGCGACGGCCGGCATGTCTACGTGGGCACCACCGACACCGACTTCACCGGCTCCCTCGACGATGTCGCGGGGGACGAGCGGGACTTCGCCTACCTCCTGGAAGCCGCCAACCACACCCTGCCCGGAGCCAACGTCGACACCAGTCACATCGTCGCCTCCTGGGCCGGACTGCGCCCCCTGATCGCACCCGCCCCGGGCACCTCCAACTCGGCCGCCTCACGCGAGCACACCCTCACGACGGGTCCCGGCGGAATGATCACCGCCGTGGGCGGCAAACTGACCACCGCCCGGCTCATGGGCGCGCAGATCGTCGACCTCGTCGCCGGACAACTGCGCGACCGGCACGGAATCCGCGGACTGCCCCCGTCCACCACCGGCCGCGTCCCGATCTCCGGAGGCGGAGCCGGGGAGATCTTCCGCGCCCGGCAGGACCTGGCCTCGGCACCCGTCACAGCGGAGACCCGACAACGATGGCTGGGCCGCTACGGCGGCAACGCCCGCGAACTGGCCGGCGCGGTGGCCCGGAACGACAAGGACGGCGTCACCATCGGCGACTCCGTACTCACCCGGGCGGAGATCGACCATGCCGTACACCGCGAGATGGCCATGACCGTGGCGGACGTCCTGGTCCGCCGGACCGGTTCCTTCTTCTGGTCCGGCGACGGCGACACCTCCGTGATCGACCATGTGTCGGACACGCTGGACGCCACAACAGCGCGCGGCACAGCAGACCGACTACAAGCGCTGGGTCGAACGCAACCGGGGAGCGCGAACGCTCTGACGTCCCGGATGCGCGCGTCTTTGTCGCTGTTCGAAGTCGCCGCGCGTGCAGGCGCTCGACACGGCGCGGACGGACGGGCCCCCGGGCTCTGGGCTCTGGGAGGGGGCGCGAATCAGGAGGCGGCGACGAATCTCCAACCGGTCTCGAAGTCGGCCCAGTTCTCGGTGGAGGAGAGATACGTCCCGGATGCCTCAGGTGCGGCGGTGGTCACCACACCGCCGGACTTGTAGCTCCCTTTGAAGCGCACGCGGATGCCGTCGGAGCCGGTGGGGTGCGGTTGGGAGGGCTTGGAGGGGGCGTAGCTCGAACCGGCGAAGCCCGGGTAGCCCATGGCCCAGCACTGTGCCCAGCCTTCGTCGGAGAGCGGCTGGCCGGCGGGCTGCTGAACGAAGGCGTTGTCCGCCTCCCGGTGGACCAGGGCCATACCGCTGTGGACATTGGTGATCCGGAACCAGGTGTAGGGGTTGTCCTCCTGGTCGAAGAAGGTGGTCACCCGCCACCTCTGATTTGCGCCGCCGTGGCGCTGCCACAACAGGGCCTTCCCACCCGCCTGTTGGGAGGCGCCGGCCATGTCCCACACCAGATCGGGCCGCCCGGCCAGATGGATGAACACCTCCCCGTCCGGGATGGTGAACCTCGTTTCGCGGTCACGGATCGTCGGCATCCTGATTCTCCCCTCCGTCGCAGGTCGTCCGCACGGGCCCCGACGGGGTGCGGTTCGGGGCGCCCGGGACTTGGTGAACCGGCTCCACCGTAGGGACCGTGTGGCCACGGCGTACAGAACGGCAAACCGGCCACGTCGTCCAGCGCTCGGAGCGCCCCAAGTGCAGGGAGGAGGAGCCGGTGGCGATGGCGCGGATCCGCTGGGTCTTTCCGCGACCGGAGGGATTCGGTCGTTCTGGGGGGCGACGCAGGGGTTCCGTTTCGAGTGGGCGGGGCAGTGGGCCGCTCTTCGCGGAGTTCCACGCCCTCGTGAGCACGGGACGCGCCTGCGGGGCGGCACATCGTCCGGGCTGCTGAATTCGTGTACGCGGTGTGCGGGGGCGATCGTGCCCTCGGCTGCCCGCAGCGGAGGGCCGCTCCGAGAGGGCAGGCCTACCCGCATAAGGGAGGTATGCGCCATTCCGTCTCTGTGCGACCGCATCGGGCTGTCTGTTCGATTTCCGGTGACGGCCCGGTGTGGTCGACTGTGCCCGGCTCGGCATGACCGTTTCTTTACCCGCTCTCCAGGCAGCGGCTGTTCCTCCCTGCGCGGCGCTCGCTCTCGCCCCGGGGGAGGTCACTGCCCGAGCGTGGATGGTCCATGAGCACCGATGCCCAGAACTCATGAAGATGCACAGCTACCCCACCCGCACCGGGACAACCCGCGAAGGCCGAGGCCGACGACTGGGTCTCTTCTCACCTTCGGGCGATGCGGGAAGTGAGCGACGCACATCGATCGGCCAGTTCCGCAGGATTCACCTTCTCTGGGAGGAGTACGGGTCATGGGGTTCATGCGTTACAAGGCGACGGGCTTCAGCTGGGTGCTGGCGGCTCCGGCGGGCAGTGAGTGGCGGCTGCTGTTCTCGCAGGGCATGGAGGGTGCCCTGGTCAACGAGCAGCAGCGGATCGGCTCGGACTGGCTCACCGGGCTGGCGCCCCAGTTGTTCAACTTCCCGAACCGGGGCGCGGCGCTCGGTGCTCTGCTGCTGTCCCGGCCGGGGGAGCCGCAGCAGAGCCTCTTCTTCTACGGCAACACCTACACCTGGTACGACTGGGAGCAGGGCGGGCGGGTCCTGAGCGAGGGGCCGTGGACGACGCTGGCCAACTGGGGCACGGCGCTCCCGGCCGGCTACCGCTCCCAGGTCGACGTCCTGTTCCAGGCGCCGAACGCGGCGGACGGCTCACGGCAGACGTACTTCTTCAAGGGCGGGCGGGTCCTCACCCTGAACTGGTCCACCGGGGTGGTGCGCGAGGCGCTGATCACCGAGGGGCCGGACGCGTCGGGGTGCGCGGGCTGGGCCGCGCTGCCGGAGGACTTCCGTTCCGGCCTGGATCATGTGGCCCCGTACAAGCCCGCGGCGGACGGCACCCGGCAGAGTCTGCTGATCAAGGGCGCCCAGGGGGTCCTGCTGAACTGGAAGACCGGGGTCCTGGCCTCCGGCGCGCTGGACCGGCTCGGTGTGCCCGGACTGGCCGCGCTCCCCGAGCACTACCGCACGGCCCACCGCCCGTTCACCGGCCGCTGGACCGGCACCCTCGGCAACCAGCGGGTCGAGGTGCGCGTCGACATGGAGGGCGAGCGGCCCCTGGGCGTCATCAGCGGCGACCTGTTCACCGGCAACACCTGGACCGACTCCTTCCGCACCACCACCGAGCTGCTGGTCGTATCGGGGTACGGCCTGGTCAACGTGAGCGCCACGGGCCTGTCCTGGGCGAACAACTCGCCATGGACGAACGTCGTGTTCCAGACGTCCCGGGTCGCCGTGAACAGTCCCCTGTCCACGGCCCACTTCGCCCTGCTGACGCGCGACAACAGCACGACACTGCAACTGACTTGCTCCCACGTGGGTCCGGCGCTGCGCTCGGTCGAGCTGGAGACCGACGCCATGGCGGGCACCCAGGTCTTCCAGAGCTACGACACCTCCCGCGGGGCCGCCGTCCCGCGCGGCTACCGCAACCGGGTGCTGACCCTCGCCTCCGCCTACGCCGAGGCGGGCATCGAACTCAAGAACGCGGGCCAGGTCAATGTGGTCGCCGACAGCTCGGGCGCCGATCTGAAGTGGTCGGAGGCCGAGCTGCATGCCGCGATGGAGGCCAACTTCAGCCTTCACCGGGACGCCGAGCAGTGGAAGATCTGGGCCTTCATCGCCACGTACCACTCCTACCACGACAGCATCGCCGGGATCATGTTCGACGAGACCGGCAGGCAGCGCCAGGGCGTGGCCGTCTTCTCCAACGCCCTGCGGGACTACAACGCGCTCAACACCGCGATGGAGCTGTTCACCTACGTCCACGAGCTGGGGCACGTCTTCAACATGCTCCACTCCTGGGAGAAGAACCTGGCCGTCCCGCCCGCCCCGCTGGGGCCGAACAACGGTTTCGGCGAACTGTCCTGGATGAACTACCCGTCGGTGTACGCCAACGGCGATCGGCGGCCGGAGCACTTCTGGCAGGACTTCCCGTACTCCTTCAGCGACAACGAACTGCGCCACCTGCGCCACGGCTTCTACCGCCACATCGTCCCCGGCGGCGACAACGCCATCACCAACGCCGCACTCGACCTCAGCTCCACCGCACAGGCGTTCACCCTGCCGGGCACCGGCGAGGACCCGGGCCTGTCCCTGTCGCTGGGCGGGAAGCGGTTCTTCGGCTACGGCGAACCGGTCATGGCCGAGCTGCGGCTCTCCCGCACCGGGATCGGCGGGGACGTCACCGTGGCCGGGGCGATCGGCCCGAAGGGCGAGCGGACCACGGTCGTGATCACCGATCCGTACGGCCGTACCCGGGTCTTCCGGCCCATCGCCCGCGCCTGCACGGGACACGGCCCCCAGGAGCGGACCGTCACCCTCACCGAGGCGAACCCGGCCGTCTACGAGACCGCCTACCTCGGCTACGGCAGCGACGGCCTGTACTTCGCCGAACCCGGCCTCTACAAGATCACCGCCGTCCACACCGGCCTCGACGGCGCCCGCACCGTCTCGCCCACCCGCACCATCCGGGTCCGTACCCCGCTCGACCGCGCGGACCAGGAGGTCGGCGAACTCCTCACCGGTGACGACCAGGGCACCCTGCTGGCCTTCCTCGGCTCCGACGCGCCCCACCTCACCGCCGGGAACGACGCCCTCCAGGAGCTCGTCGAACGCCACGGCGACCACCCGCTCGCCGCCTACGCCCGTCTCGCGCGGGGCGCCAACGCCGGACGCCACTTCCAGACCGTCGGCGACGGGCGCCTCCAGGTCCGCCAGCCCGACACCAAGACCGCCGTCGCCCAACTCACCGAAGCGGTCACCGTCTCCCGTACCGACCAGGACACCGGCCTGGACAACCTCACCCTCAACGCCGCCTTCCGCCGCCTCGCCACCGTCCACGCCAAGGCCGGCGACCTCGAACGCGCCGAGGCCACCCTCGACACCCTCGTCACCCACTTCCACGACCAGGGCGTTCCCGCCCCCGTACAGCAGCGCATCCAGGAACAGGCCGACACGACCCGCGCCCGGATCCGCGAGACCGCCTCAGAGCAGCAGGACTCCTGACGAGCCGTCGCGGCGGGTCGTGATCACTCCGGGGTCACGGTGACGCGGGGCTGGTTTCGGGGATGCCGGCCCGCTGCGACAGCGAGGTGGAGTAGCGGCGCAGCAGAAGGACCGCGGTGGTGGCGAGGCCGGTGAGGAGGCCGAGCCAGATGCCGAGGGCGTCCAGTTCCAGGGCGTGGGAGAGGAGCCAGGCAGCGGGCAGGCCCACGGCCCAGTAGCCGACGAGGGTGATCCGGAAGCCGCTCTTGGTGTCGTCGAGGCCGCGCAGCAGGCCGACGCCGATGTTCTGGGCGCAGTCGAAGAACTGGAGGAAGGCGGTGACGATCAGCAGGTCCGTGGCGATGCTGACGGCACGGTCCGCGCCGGAGTCCAGGAAGGGGGCGAGGACCATCCCGGGGAGGGCGAGGTAGACGAGGCCGACGGCGGTCATGACGGCGGCGGCGCAGGCGAGGGCGGTGTTCTTGATCCGGCGGGCGTGGTCGACACGGCCGAGGGCGAGTTCGCGGCTGACGTTGAGGGACGCCGCGTGCGAGAGGCCGACCGCGACCTGGAAGACGATGTAGACGAGCTGGTTGACGGCGGTGTGCGCGGCGAGGGCCGCAGGGCCGAAGGAACCCGCGAGGAGCGCGGTGACCGAGAAGAAACCGGCTTCGGAGCCGTAGGTCGCGGCGATCGGGACGCCGAGACGGATCAGCTTGCGGACGGTGGCGGGATCGGCCCGGGTGATGTTCAGCGTGAGCATCGGCGCCAGCTCGGGGTCGCGCCGGGCGGAGCCGTACAGCGCGAGGAAGGACAGCAGATGGACGAGTGAGCTCGCGATGCCGATGCCGTTGAGGCCCAGTTCGGGCAGGAGCCAGGTGCCGTGCATGAGGACCCAGGCCAGTCCCGCGTTGACGGCGACGGAGGCGAGGGTGATCCGGAGCAGGCCCTGCGGACGTCGCATCCCGACCGTGAACTGCCGTATCGCCTGGAACCACAGACAGGGCAGCAGACCGGGGGCGAGGACGAGCAACATGTCCTGGACCAGGGAGACGACGGCCGCGTCCTGGCCGAGCCAGGTCAGGGTCCGGCCGATGAGGAGCATCAGGACGCCCCCGCCGAGTCCGGCGAGCGTGGCTACCGCCAGGCTCGCCCGGACGATGGCGCGCACTTCGCCGTGGGCCGCGCCGGCGGAGTCCTCGCCGTTCTTCTCCGCCCGGGCCGTCGCCGCGGCGATCTGGTTGCCGACGGAGGTGATCAGGCCGACGCCCGTGGTGCGGAGCTGGTTGAAGATCACCAGGGCGAGGCCGCCGGCCGCCAGCTCGCGCGTGCCGAGGAGGCCCATCATCACGGTGGACGTGGTGCCGATGGCGACCTGGGCGAGCTGGGTGAGGACCAGCGGGACGGCGAGCGTCGCGAGGGCGCGGCTGTCGCGGAGAAGAGTGGTCAGCATGAGGTCATCGGTTCCTGCGGAGTGTGGTGAGCAGTTCGTCGGTCTCCCGCTCGGTTCTCCGGGGAGAGCAGGCCGCGGGCACGCATCCAGTCGTCGTTGGGGACCGTGTCGAGGTACGTCTCTCCACCGTCGTTGATCAGTGCGACCATAATCGTTCCGCGCGAAGGTGAGTTGAGCCGGGTGAGCACCTCGCGGACGACCCCGCCGTCGGTGCCGCCGAGCGTTCCGCCGGTGTTCTCCTGAGTTCTCCCCATCGCGGGCCGTCTGCACGGCCGGTTCCCTCGCGGGCGGCTGCGGCCGGTTCCTCGGTGCCGGCGACCGGCTCGGTGCCCATGGCCTTCATCCCTCGGTCGAACGGCCGGAGCGGGCCTCCGTCGGGAACGGCGCCGCACTCATTGGGCATCCGACGCGTCACGGAAGGCATCGCTGAAGTCGGGCGAGGCGAGCCTCTTTCAGCTGCCTCTGGATCGCTCGCAAGTTGAACAACTGGCGCTGTGGTGGGTGGAGTTCGGGGAAAGCGATGCGCGCTCATATGCAACCGGATCGACTTTCTGATGATCCGTCATTTTGCGATGCGGGTTGTCATAAGGGTAGGCAAGCCTAAGAATATCGTGGTTCTTCCTTCGATGTGGATAGAGGCTGTACGTGAACGTGACCAGGCGACAAGCGCTGCTGGCCAGTGGGACGATGGGCGCGACGGCGCTCCTCGCCGCCTGCTCGGACGGGAACGCCCCCGCCGGCCGGCCCGCCACCAGCGGGGGCAAACCCGCGAAGGGCGGCACGCTCCGGGTCGGTGCCCTCGGTCGCGCCAACGCCGTCACCCGCGACCCCCACGGCACCCAGGCCAACGAGAGCGACTATCTGATCATCGCCCTCCTGTACGACACCCTCACCGCCCCCGGAAGCGGCGAGAGCAACACCGCGCCCCGGCTCGCCAGCGCCTGGAAGCCCTCCGCCGATCTGAAGACCTGGCGCTTCACCCTGGCCCCCGGCGCCACCTTCCACGACGGCACGCCCGTCACCGCCGAGGACGTCGTCTGGTCGCTGCGCAGACTCCGCGGCACCCCCGCCGGCGCCTCCCGACTCCCCGGCATCAAGGCCTCGAACATCACCGCCGACGGCGAAACGATCGTTCTCGTCTCCGACTACCCCAACGCCGAACTCCCCCTCCTCACCCGGCTGTCCACCTTCGTCCTCAAGAAGGACACCCCCGAGGGCGAGCTGGAGAAGGCCCCCGGGACCGGCCCCTTCCGCCTCGACTGGTACCGGTCCGGCAACGCCCGACTCGTACGCAACGAGAAGTGGCACGGTGGCGAGGTCCTCCTCGACGCCATCGAGGTCAAGATCTTCGAGTCCCCGCAGGCGATGGCCAATGCCCTGCTCGCCGGACAGATCGACCTCGCCTCCAATGCCGGAGCCGTCGCCGCCCGCACCGCCGAGAAGCGCAAGGACATACGGATCGTCCGCCGCCCCGACGACATGGCCATGCCCATCGTCATGCGCGCCGGATCCGGACCCTTCGCCGACCGAAGGGTCCGCGAAGCCCTGCGGCTCGCCGTCGACCGCAAGGCCATGGTCGACCAGGTCCTCTCCGGCTACGGCAGCGTCGGCAACGACATCCTCGGCACGGGAGACCCCGCCTACGCCCGGGACATCCCGCAGCGCACCCGCGACCTCCAGCGGGCCAGGGCCCTGCTGAAGGAGGCGGACTTCGACACTTCGAAGACCTACCGGCTCGTCACCACCGAGGACATCCCCGGACTCGCCGAGTCCGCCACCCTCTTCGCCACCCAAGTCCGTGAGGCCGACGTCCGGATCGAGGTCGTCAAGCAGGAATCCGCCGCCTTCTACGAGAAGACCTGGCTCAAGGGCGACCTCTACACCACCTACTGGGGCACCAACGACTCCGTCGTCTTCCTCGCCAGCAAGACCATGGTCTCCGAGGCCGCCCAGAACGAAGCCGCCTGGGAGAACGCCGACTTCGACACCGCCTACCGCAAGGCCATCGGTACCCGGAACCCCACCGACCGCACCCGGGCCCTGCACCGGCTCCAGCTCCTGGAGCACGAGCACTCCGGCTATCTGCTCTGGGGCGTCGCCGAGGGCATCGACCTCGCCACCGCCGCTGTCCGCGACCTTCCCGAGCTGCCCGGCTACGGACGGGTCCAGCTGGAGCGGACATGGCTGGCCCGCTGACCGCGAGAGGCCCCGACGGCGCCGCCGCACCAGGTCCCGGCGCGGGCACCCGTCTGCACCGGGGCCTGTACGGCACCCTATGGCTCGGCGGGGTCCTCGCCCGTCGGCTGCTGCTGCTCGCCGTGCTGCTCGCCGCCGTCTTCGCCGCCGTGGAACTGCTGCCGGGCGACGCCGCGAACGCCACCTCCGAACGCGGCGAGACCAGCGCCGACATCGACGCCCGACGGGTCCTGCTCGGCCTTGACCGTCCCGTCCACGAACGCTTCGTCGACTGGATGACCGGACTGCCCACCGGGGAGCTCGGCGTCTCCGCACGGGGCGAATCCATCGCCGACCTCCTCTCCCGCCCCTTCCCCAACACCCTGCTGCTCGGCGGTACGGCGCTGCTCGTCACCCTGCTCGTCTCGGTCGCCCTGGGCTGCTGGGCCGCGCTGCGCCCCGGCGGGGCCGTCGACCGCACGGTCTCCGCCACCGCGACCGGCGTTCTCGCCCTGCCCGAGTTCGTGGTCGCGGTAGCCCTCGTCCTGACCCTCTCCCTGTGGACCGGTTGGTTCCCCGCCGTCACCCTCGCGGGGGCGGACGGCACCCCCGCCTCCTGGGACATGATGGTCCTGCCCGTCCTGGCGCTGGCGATCCCCCAGATCGGCTGGAACATCCGGATCGTGCGCGCGGCCCTCGCCGACGAGGCCGACGCCCCGCACGTGGAGAGCGCCGTGCTCGACGGGCTGTCCCGGCACCGCGTCCTCACCCACCATCTGCTGCCCGGCGCGCTGCCCACCATCACGGCGGGCATCGCCACCTCCACCGGCATGCTCCTCGGCGGGGCGGTCGTGGTGGAGACCGTCTTCAACTACCCGGGCATCGGATCCGTCCTCGCCGGCGCAGTCACCGACCGCGACAGCCCCCTCATCGCCGCCGTCGTGGCAGTCACCGGGACCGTCATCACCCTCGTCCTGCTGGCCGCCGATCTGATCCGCGCCTGGGCCTCCGGAGCACGCATATGACCACTGACCACCAGAAGGGCCCCGACCACAGCACCGGCCGGGGTCCGGACCCGACACCGGGAGCATCCGGGAACACCCCGGGCCGTCGGCCTGCGCACATCGGTGTCCTGCTCCGCACCGCGCCCGCGCTCCTCCTTCTCCTCGTGGCCGTTGCCGGTCCCTCCCTCGCCCCCCACGCCATCGACGTCCCCGTCGCGGCCCCGTACGCCGGACCCGTCAGCGACGCCCCCCTCGGCGGGGACCAGCTCGGCCGGGACGTCCTCAGCCGCCTCCTCGCGGGCGGCCGCGAACTCATCGCGACCTCCCTCCTCGTCGCTCTCGTCGTCACCGCCCTCTCCGCTCTGCTCGGCACCGTCGCCGTCCTCCGCCCCACCGTCGGAAGGATCGTCGAACGCACCGCCGATGTCCTCATGCTGCTCCCCGCCGTGCTCGGAATCCTGCTCATCGCACTCTCCTGGCCGGACGGCGGACGCCTCGCGGTGATCACCGCTGCCGTCGTGATGGGCGTGCCCTACGCCGTTCGCCTCGTCACCGGCGCGGCGGCACCCATCGCGGCCTCCGGCTACCTTGAGGCCGCCGCCGTCGGCGGAGAACGCCTGTGGCACCTCGCCGTCCGGGACGTGCTGCCCAACCTCCGCGCCACCCTTCTCGCCCTCTTCGGACTGCGCTTCGTCGCCGCCGTCTACCTCGTCGCGACCGCGGGTTTCCTCCAGGTCGGACCCCAGCCCCCGGCCGCGGACTGGGCACTGATGATCCGCGAGAACGCCGCCGGCATCGTCCTCAACCCCTGGGCCGTCCTGGCCCCCAGCATCGCCATCGGCCTGCTGGCCATGAGCGTCAACCTCGCTGCCTCCGCGCTCGTCCCGAGGAGCGGCCGGAAAGCGGTGAACACCCGGTGAACCACACTCCGCAGTGGTACCCCGAAGGCCGGACCCCCGAGCGCGAAGTCACCGTGGACGTCGCCGGGCTGACCATCACGGCATCGAACGGTCGGCTCCTTCTCGACGGGGGCACCCTCCGCCTCGCCCCCGGCCGGGTCACCGCCCTCACCGGGGTCTCCGGGAGCGGCAAGACCACCCTGCTGCGCGCGATCGCCGGGGCACTGCCGCACGGGGCCCGCCGGACCGCCGGCCGGGTGGAGATCGACGGCCGGGACGTCCTGGACCTCGGCCCCGATGCCCTGCGCGCCCTGCGCCGCCACCGGCTCGCCTACGTCGGCCAGGACCCCGCGACCGGGCTCAACCCCCGGATGAGAGTGCGCGGACTCCTCTCCGAGATCACCGGGAACCGCGACACAGAGGCGCTCATCGCCCTGCTGGAGGAGGTCCGCCTCCCCGGAGACCGGGCTTTCCTGTCCCGCCGGCCCGGTGAGCTCTCCGGCGGCCAGCAGCGCCGGGTCGCCCTCGCCCGTGCCCTCGCCCGCCACCCGTCGGTCCTCCTCCTGGACGAGCCGACCGCCGGCCTCGACCCGGCACTGCGGGACGAGATCGCCGACATGCTGCGCCACCTCGCCCGCAGCCACCGGCTCGCCATCGCGCTGTCCTGTCATGACGGCGACCTCGTTTCCCGGCTCGCGGACGAGGTCGTGAACCTCTCCCCGGCCGTAGGCCGCCGGACCGGCTCACCGGCCCGGCCCGTCGACCGGATCGCTCCGGTAGCCGACGCCCCCGTGCTCTCCGTCACCGGATTGCACGCCGCGTTTCGCCGCCGCGGGGCCGATGTGCCCGTACTGCACGACATAGAGTTCAGCCTCGATCCTGGAACGGCCGCAGGGATCGCCGGGCCCTCCGGCTCGGGCAAGACCACACTGATCCGGGCGATCGCGGGACTTCACCGGCCCGCCACCGGCACGGTGACCCTGTCCGGCGCTCTCCTCGCGCCCACCGTTTCGGGACGCAGCCGGGAGCAGTGCCGCCGCCTCCAGTTCGTTCCGCAGGATCCGCTGGGCACGCTCAATCCCGCTCGCTCCCTCGGGGCCGCCATCGGCCGACCCCTGCGGCTGCACCGCCGGACCGCCGGCCGGGCCGCGACCGCCGACCGCGTACGGGAGCTGCTGGGCGATGTCGGCCTCCCCGCCGACTTCGCCGGCCGCTATCCATCGGAACTCTCCGGCGGCCAGCGCCAGCGCGCCTCGATCGCCCGGGCCCTGGCGGCGGACCCGGACGTCCTCCTGTGCGACGAGGTGACCTCCGCGCTGGACGCCTCCACTGCCGAGGCCATCATGGACCTGCTGGAAAGGCTCCGCGTGGAACGTGGTCTGTCGATCGTCCACATCAGCCACGACCTGCGCCTGCTGGCGACGTGTACGGACACGATGCTCGTCCTCACGGAAGGCCGGGTCACCCGCTCCGGGCCCACGGCGGGGGTGCTGGCCGAACAGCTGGACGTCCGTGATGAGAAGGCGGAGTCCGGCTCCGCCGTGATGCCCTGATCACGCTTGATCGCCTTGAACGGCTGTGGCCGGAAGGGGTGAGGACTCCGGGTGTTGGCGACCGGTCCTGCTCTGCACCTGCGTGCGGAGGAGACCTGACCGAAGCTGTGGTGATGGGGGAAGGAGCGTGCTCCGAACCGGCCGCGGGAGGCCCTCGCCCGGCACGTGTGTCACCGACGTCCCGGGACGACACCACCTGGCACCGGGGTGCGACACCACGTGGCACCGGGGTGCGTTCCGGGCCCGCCGCGGTGGGTGTCAGCGGAACGTGTCCAGGGTGCTGGTCAGGTCGGGCCCGGGCGTCCCGGGAAGGGTGACGGTGCCGGGTGGCGTGTGCCGGGAGAGCTTCTCGCCCTCGATGTCCACGTTCGGCAGGATCCGGTCGATCCAGCCCGGCAGGGACCAGGCACGGCGGCCGAGGAGGGCGAGCGCTGCGGGCACGATGGTCATCCGGACGACGAAGGCGTCCAGGGCGACCGCGATCGCGAGTCCGAAGCCCAGCGACTTGATCATGGAGTCGGCGGAGCCCACGAAGCCGGCGAAGACGGCGATCATGATCAGGGCGGCGACGGTCACGACGGTGGAGCTGTGTCGGAAGCCGGACTCGATCGCCGTACGGGCGTCCGCGCCATGTACGTATGCCTCGCGCATCCGGGTCACCAGGAACACCTGGTAGTCCATGGCCAGACCGAAGACGATGCCGACCATCAGGATGGGCATCAGACTCATGACCGGCCCGGTCTGCTCCAGACCCACCAGATCCTTGAGCCAGCCCCACTGGAAGACCGCGACGAGCGCGCCGAGCGAGGCCAGCACCGACAGCAGGAAGCCGAGGGCGGCCTTGACGGGCACCAGGATGGAGCGGAAGACCAGGATCAGCAGGAGCACGGCGAGTCCGACGACGAGCGCCAGATAGGGCAGGATCGCCGCACTGAACTTGTCGGAGACGTCAAGGTTGAGCGCCGTCGTACCGGTCACCAGGGAGCGGGCCCCGGTCTGCGACTCGATGTCGCCGGCGAGGGAACGGATGTCGTCCACCAGGCTCTTGGTGGCATCGCTGTCCGGTGCGCTCTTCGGGACGACGGTGATGATGGCGGTGTCGCCGGCCTCGTTGAAGGTGGCGGGCGTCACGGCGGCCGGGCCCGGCAGCCCGGCGAGGGCGGAGCCCAGTGCCTTCGCGCCCTCTCGGGCGGCGGTCGGGTCATGGTGGTCGACGGTCACCGTGAGCGGGCCGTTGAAACCGGGGCCGAAGGACTGCGAGAGCATGTCGTAGGCCTTGCGCTGGGTGGACGAGGTGGCCTTGGACCCGTCGTCCGGCAGCCCGAGTTCGAGCTTCGTGGCTGGTAGGGCGATCACGCCCAGCGCCGCCACGGCCAGCAGGAGCACCGTCGCCGGCCGGCGCATGACGCAGGAGATCCAGCGCTGTCCCGGGCCGGGTCGGCCGGGGCGGGCCGTGGCGGCGAAACGGCGGCGCGGGCGGCGCCCGCCGATGCGTTCGCCGGCGAAGCCGAGGAGCGCGGGGACGAGGGTGGTGGCGACCAGGACGGCCACGGCGACGGCCCCCGCGGCGGCCAGCCCCATGGAGGTGAGGATGGGCAGATTCACCACGGCCAGGCCCGCGAGGGCGATCACCACGGTCAACCCGGCGAAGACCACGGCGGAACCGGCGGTGCCGTTGGCACGGGCGGCTGCCTCACGCGCGTCGTAGCCCTCGACGCGCTCTGTGCGGTAGCGGGAAACGATGAAGAGGGCGTAGTCGATGCCTACGGCGATGCCCAGCATCGTGGCGAGGGCCGAGGTGTTGCTGTCGAGGTCGAGCGGCCCGCTGAGCGCGGTGATGGCGGTCAGGCTCACCCCGACCCCGACCACGGCGGTGAGCAGCGGCAGCCCGGCGGCGACCAGGGAGCCGAAGGTGAGGAAGAGGATGACCGCGGCCAGGGCGAAGCCGACGGCCTCGGCGGTGTGGCTCGCCCCGGGTGGAGCCAGGGCGTTGCCGGACGCCTCGACGATCAGTCCGTGGTCGCGGCCCGACTCCAGGGCCCTCTCCAGCCCCAGGTGGTCGCCGCCGGTCAGCTCGGTGTCCGCCGCGGTGTAGGTGACCTGCGCGTACGCGGTGGTGCCATCGGCGCTTACCGCCTTGGCCGCGAAGGGGTCGGTGACCTGGGCGATGTCGGGGGAGGACTTCTCCACCCCGGCCAGGGTCGCCGCGAGCGCGTTCCGGTTCCCGGCTTCGCCGATCTTCTCCCCGTCAGGGGCCCTGAGCACGACGCGGGCGGTTGCCCCGTCGGCATTGGCGGCGGGGAACTTCTCCGCCAGCAGGTCCATGGCCCGCTGCGCTTCTGTCCCCGGCAGGGTGATGGCGGAGCCGGTGGGCCCCGGGCCGCCGACGGCGACGGCGCCCAGCGCGCCGAGGACGAGCGCCCACAGAAGGACGACGAGCCGGCGCCGCCGGAAGGCGAAACGGCCTACCCGGTGGAGGAAGGTAGCCATGAGGAGGACTCCGTATCGAGGGGGGTTTCGGGCGTGCGGTGCCGGAAGCCCGGCGGGAGCGTTCTCGCGGGGCTGTGGAAGGCGTTCGGATGAAGGTGCACGGATGTGAGGGCATGTCGATGGCGCGGGCATGCCCGAGAACGGAGGCGGCTTCGGGCCGTCTCCGGCCATGGCGTGACGGAACGCCACCGGGAGAGGACGGTCCTACCGGAACGGTGGTCCGCCGGCTCTGTGGTCCGATCCGGCGACCGGGGTCAGTTCAGCGGTTACCCGGCGACCCTGGGGTGGGCGGCGAGCGCGGGCAGCAGCACCGTGTCGACGACGGCCACGAGCTGTTCCTCGGTGGCCGAGGTGCCGTGGAGGATGCCCTGGGCGAGCCAGGGGCCGAAGACGATCTGGTCCGCCAGGGCGATGACCGGGTTTTCGGCCGCGATCTCCCCCCTCGTCACGGCGTGCTCGAAGAGCCGGGCGAGATCCTTCAGGATCGGGTGGATCAGCACTTCTCGGACGATCTCCATGAGGTTCTCGTCCCGCACGATTGCCGCCGAGACGGAGGCGAACACCTCCTTGGCCGGATCGTCCGCCACCAGATACCGAACGAAGGCCACCAGGTCACCGCGGAGAGTGCCGGTGTCGATCTCCGCGAACTCGACCCCGCGGGTGCTCCCCTGCGCCTTCCAGGCGGAGATCACCAGTCGTGGCTTGCTCTCCCACTGCCGGTAGAGCGTGGCCGTGCTGCACTTGGCGCGCTGGGCGACCGCCGCCATGGTCACCCCGTCGTAGCCGACCTCGCCGACCAGCTCCGCCGTCACCCGCAGCAGCTCGCGTTCCCGCTCGGGGGTGAGCCTGCGGCGGCGTGACACCCCTGGTGCCTCGGTTGCCTCGGCCATGGCCGCTCCATTCGACGATCGCTGCTGCCGCCGTCACCCTAACCAGCCCATCTATCGAAAATCAAATTTTCGAAAATGATGTTTTCGCTACCGGGAGACCCGTTCGATCGGGCCTGGCCGCCTCGACCGCACGGTCGGCGCGATGCCTGGTTCGCTGTGATGTGCACAGGGATTCGGCCAAGGTCAGTGGATCGGCCAATTCGTCGTGGAACGCGCGCTTCCCGTTGATCGCCGGAGCCCACGGGGACAAGCTTCAGCGCAGCCGGGGCGGGGGCCCCGGCGCACCATGGGGAAGTAGGGAGAGCTCACACATCATGTCGATTCGCAGAACGTTCTCCGTCGCAGCCGTGGCGGCGACCCTGGCGGGCGCCGCGTTGATCACCGCACCCATCGCCCAGGCGGCACCCGCCGTGCCCTCGGCACCCGCCGCGCCCACCGCCGCCCAGTCGGTCTGGCTGAACTACGGCTCGTACTACTCCGCGACGAACTGTCACTCCACGGGGCAGGCCCTGGTCCGGGTCGGGCACGCGTTGGAGTACTCCTGTGGCAACGCCCCGGACTACGAGCTGTGGGTCCGACGCGGCTGACCTTCCGGCTCGGGCACCCGCCGTGCCGCCCGGGAGCGGGCGGCACGGCGCGTGCCCCGCACCCCTGTCCGGTGAGGCGGTGGGGGTCGACCCGCTCCCCGGCCCCGCGCCTTGCGCAACCGGCTCTGCCGGCTCCGGCCGGGTGCGGCGCCCGAGTGTGGCGACCGTCTCATGAGCCGGCGGGCGCGGACCGCGATCCGCTGCCCCTCGCCGGGCCCGCCGGGAGTCGACCTCGTACCAAGTAGCCGCTGGTCAGAGGGTGTTGGGCGAGGGTTCGCCGCCCGCCGGCGTGCCGCTGTCGACCCGTACCGCTCCGCGCCCCGTTTCCCACTCCGTCTCGCTATGTGTCATCACTTGACATTAGTCCGCCTTATGGAAGATAAAGATCAAAGTTTGGGTTGAACTTCACGCTCTGTGATGTTTGGGCGTGATTCCGTCGAACATCTATGTGAATGAGTGCTGCCGTGTCCCACCCCGCCGTTCCCGTGTCCCCGACCCCCGATCCCGTACGGGAGTGGGAGGCGTGGTGTGCCGAGCGGCGGAGCGCGGTCACCTCCGCGACCGGCAACCTCGCCCTCGTCGAGACGCGTTGGCTCCCCCCGGGCCAGCTCCCGGACCCGGCGGCCGAGCGTGCCGGGCAGCCGGCGACCGTCACGGTCACCACCGTCGAGCGCACCGACCTCGTCACCGGCGAGCCCGAGTACGGGCTGCGCTTCTGGGACGCCGACGCCCCCGCGATCCGCGCCTTCGAACACACCGAGGTCTTCCCCTACGACCCGGCGTGGGTGCTGGACGCCACGTACACCCCCGTCACCGGGGCCCGGAAGGTCGCCTTCGAGCACATCCGGGACAACGGCGGCACCCGTGACCTGGTCGTGCCCGGCGACATCCGGTTGACCGTCGACGGCCGCGACTACACCCTCAACGCCTTCGACGACGACGGCGTGCTGCTGCTGGTCTTCGGTGACCCCACCAACGGACAGACCACCTACGGTGCCGGTCGCTTCCTCTTCGTGGAGCGCACCGGTCAGGACACCGTCCGCCTCGACTTCAACCGGGCCTTCGTGCCGCCCTGCGGATTCTCCGATCAGTACAACTGTCCGATGCCGCCGCGGCAGAACCGCTTCCACCTGCCCGTCGCGGCCGGCGAGAAGCGTCCCGTCTTCCGCGGCGGCGTCCCCGCACAGCACTGATCCGACCCCGGCACTTCCTCCCGCCGCAGCACGAAAGCGCACTCCTCTGCCATGAGCACCAAGAACCTCCGCACCTCCTCCGCCCTCTCCGCCGCGACCGCCGCGGTCCTCGCCCTCACCCTCACCGCCTGCGCGGGCGACTCCACCGGCACCACCTCCGGCGGCAAGCACGACCCGAACGCCACCGTGAACATTGGCTCCCTCTACGAGCCGCAGAACCTCGACAACACCGGCGGCGGCGGACAGGGCGTCACCGAAGCCCTCCACGGCAACGTCTACGAAGGGCTGTTCAAGCTCACCGACGGCGGCAAGGTGGAACCGCTCCTCGCCGAGTCCCACCAGATCAGCGCCGACGGCCTGACCTACACCTTCACCCTCCGCGACGGCGTCACCTTCCACAGCGGCAAGAAGCTCACCAGCCAGGACGTCAAGCACAGCCTGGAACGCGTGCTCGCCCCCGACTCCCAGTCGGCACGGAAGAAGAACCTCTCCGTGGTGAAGTCGATCGCCACCCCCGACCCGCGCACGGTCACCGTCAAGCTCTCCCAGAAGTCGATCTCCTTCGTCTACAACCTGACGTACGTGTGGATCGTCAGCTCCGAGGCGAAGGACCTCAAGCAGAGCGAGGACGGCACCGGTCCCTACCGGCTCGACCGGTGGACCCGCGGCTCCGCCCTGAGCCTGGACCGCTTCGCGGAGTACTGGAGCGACGCGGCGGCCAACAAGAAGGTCGTCTTCCGCTACTTCAAGGACGCGACCGCACTCAACAACGCCCTGCTGACCAACGCCGTCGACGTGGTCACCAGCGAGCAGTCGCCCGACGCCCTCGACCAGTTCGAGAACAACTCCAGCTACAAGGTCACCGAGGGCAACTCCACCACCAAGCTGCTGCTCGCGTTCAACGACAAGGCCAAGCCCTTCGACGACACCCGGGTCCGCCAGGCGGTCTCCTTCGCCATCGACGACAAGAAGCTGCTGGAGTCCGTCTGGGGCGGCCACGGCAAGCTGATCGGCTCCATGGTCCCGCCCACCGACCCGTGGTACGAGGACCTCACCGCGATCGACGCCCACGACCCCGAGCGCGCCAAGAAGCTGCTCGCCGAAGCCGGCTACCCCAAGGGCTTCAGCCTCACCCTCGACACCCCCAACTACGACCCGCACCCGACGGCCGCCACCTTCATCACCTCCCAGCTCGCCAAGGTCGGCATCACCGTCAAGATCAACACGATCACCCCGGACGAGTGGTACACCAAGGTCTACAAGAACCGGGACTTCCAGGCCACGCTCCAGGAGCACGTCAACGACCGCGACCTGGTCTGGTACGGAAACCCGGACTTCTACTGGGGCTACGACAACCCGCAGGTCACCGCCTGGGTCGAGAAGGCCGAGCAGTCCTCCACCGCCGCCGAGCAGACCGAACTGCTGAAGAAGGTCAACCGCAAGACCGCCGAAGACGCGGCCAGCGACTGGCTCTACCTCTACCCGCAGATCGTGGTGGCCAACTCCCGGATCTCCGGCTACCCGCTCAACGGCCTGAACTCGCAGTTCTACGCCTACGACATCAAGAAGGGCTGATGGCGCGCTACGTCCTGCGACGCTTCGCCTTCCTGCTGGTCTCGCTGGCCCTGGCGAGCGTGGTGCTCTTCGTCCTGCTGCGGATGCTCCCCGGCGACCCGGCCAACGCGCTGACCGCCGTCGGAGCCACCGACGAGCAGATCGCCGCCGCCCGCGCGTCGATCGGTTCGGACCGTCCGCTGCCGGAACAGTTCGTCCACTGGATCGGCCAGTTGGTCCGCGGTGACCTCGGAACCTCCTTCGTCAGCTCGCTGCCGGTGGGGCCCGAGGTCACCACCCGGCTCAGGGTCACCCTCCCACTCACCCTCGCCGCGTTCGTGCTGGCCGTACTGATCGCCGTACCGGCCGGCTTCCTCGCCGCCCACAAGCGGCGCACCTGGTACGGCGCCCTGCTCAACGGGGTCTCCCAGCTCGGCATCGCCATCCCGGTGTTCTGGCTCGGCATGATCCTGATCGTGGTCCTCGCGGTGAACGCCCGCTGGTTCCCCGCCGGCGGCTTCCCGCCCGACGGCTGGGCCCAGCCCGGCGAAGCGGTCCGCTCGCTCGTCCTCCCGGTGATCACCATCGCCCTGGTGATGAGCGCGTCGCTGATCCGGTACGTGCGCTCCGCCGCCCTCGACGTCCTCGGCAGCGACCACCTGCGCACCGCACGCGCACTGGGGTCCTCCTTCGGCGGTGCGATGTGGCGCCACGGGCTGCGCAACGCCTCCGTACCGGTCATCTCCGTCCTCGGCATCGAGTTGGCCTCCACGCTGCTCGGCGCGGTCGTCGTGGAGTCCGTCTTCGCCCTGCCGGGGCTCGGCTCCCTGCTCACCACCGGCATCACCCAGCACGACTACCCCGTCATCCAGGGCGTGCTGTTCGTGTCCACCCTCGCGGTCCTGCTGATCGGCTTCGCCGCGGACCTCGTCCAACGGATCGTCGACCCGCGCCTGCGCGCCGGACTGTCGGGAGGCCCCCGGTGACGTCCCTCGAACCCGTGACCACGAGCGCCGCACCACCCGCGGCCACCACCGGGCCCGGGCGCGCCGGGACCGGTACGAAGCGCCGCACCACCCGGCGCTCGTACACCCTGATCGTCGGCTGCGCGCTGGCCGGCTCGATCGCCCTGCTCGCCCTCGTCGCCCTCTGCTGGCTCCCGTACGCCACCGACGACACCTCGGGCGGTCGGCTCGCCGGGCCCGACGGGGACCACCTCCTCGGCACCGACAAGCTCGGCCGTGACCTGCTGACCCAGGTGATGAACGGCGCCACGATCGCCTTCCAGGCCGGCCTCGGCTCCGTCCTGATCGCCGCGACCCTCGGGCTGGTGCTCGGCGTGCTCGCCGCCTTCGCCCAGGGCTGGCTGGACGACGGCCTCTCCGCCTTCCTCGACATCCTGATCGCCTTCCCGACCCTGCTGCTCGCGATGCTCGTCGTGGCCGCCCGCTCCGGCACCCTCGGCTCGGCGGTCCTCGCCATCGGCCTGGCGCAGAGCGCGGTCGTCGCACGGCTCGTGCGCATCCTGGTCAAACGGGTCCTGGCGCAGGACTACATCACCGCCGCCCACACCTCCGGCACCTCCTGGGGCCGGATCGTGACCGGCCACGTGCTGCCCAACATCTGGCCCACCCTCGCGGTGAACCTGGCGCTCCAGTTCGGCCTGGCGGTGCTCGCCGAAGCGGGCCTGTCCTACCTCGGGCTCGGCGCGCCACCGCCCAACGCGTCCTGGGGCCGGCTACTGCTGGAGGCCCAGGCCACCTTCACCACCGCCCCGATCGGCGCGCTCGCCCCCGGAATCCTCCTGGTCGTCCTCGTCATCGGCGTCAACCTGATCGCCGACGGGCTGCGCGACACCCTCGACCCGACCACCCGCGAGAGGCCCGCATGAGCATCCTCGCCGTCCGCGACCTGGTCATCCGCACCGCCGGCGGACGCACGCTCGTGGACCACCTGTCCCTGAACATCGCCCCCGGCGAACGCCTCGGCCTGATCGGTGAGTCGGGGTCGGGCAAGTCCCTGACCTCGCTCGCCGCCCTCGGCCTGCTGCCCGAGGGAATGACCGCCACCGGCAGCGTCGAACTGGCCGGCACCCAGGTCGTGGGCGCCACCGAGAAGGAACTCACCGCGGTACGGGGCAACGAGGCCGCGATCGTCTTCCAGGAGCCCCTGACCGCGCTCGACCCGCTGATGCGCGTCGGCCGTCAGATCGCCGAGCCCCTCGCCCGCCACCGGGGTCTGAAGGGCGCCGCGCTGCGCCAGGCCGTCGTGGAAGCCCTCCGGCAGGTCCGGCTACCCGAACCCGAACGGCTGGCCCGCTCCTTCCCCCACGAGATCTCCGGCGGTCAGCGACAGCGGGTCGCCCTCGCGATGGCCCTGGCCTGCGAACCCCGACTCCTGATCGCCGACGAGCCGACGACCGCGCTCGACGTCACCGTCCAGTCCGATCTGCTCGACCTGCTCGACGCACTGGTCCGGGAACGGGCGATGGCGCTGCTGTTCATCAGCCACGACCTCGCGGTGGTGGCGCGGACCTCGGAGCGGGTCATCGTCCTCAAGGACGGCCGGGCGGTCGAGGAAGGCACCGTGCAGGAGGTGGTGCACGCACCCCGCGACCCGTACACCGCGTCCCTGGTGGACAGCGCACGCCAGCTGGAGCACGCCCTGGACCGACGGAGGACGCGATGACACCCACCAGGACCGGGCCGGTGCTGGAGCTGGACGGCGTCTCCTACGCGTACCGGGGCAGCGCCGCGCCCGTCGTGAGCGACATCCACCTTTCCGTCGCCCCCGGGGACAGTCTCGCGCTCGTCGGCGAGTCGGGCACCGGCAAGACCACGCTGCTCAGGCTGCTGCTCGGGCTCGCCCGGCCCACCGCGGGCACGGTCCGCTTCGACGGAGCCGAGCTGCGACTGCGTGACCGCGCACTGATGCGGCGCTTCCGCCGCGGCGTGCAGTGCGTCTTCCAGGACCCGTACTCCTCGCTCGACCCGCGCCGGCGCATCGGCTACACCGTGGCCGAGCCGCTGTGCTCGCTCGGTCTGGACGACCGTCGCACGGCGGCGCCCAAGGTGGCCGCCGCGCTGGCCGCGGTCGGTCTGCCGGCGGACGCGGCCGACCGCTACCCGCACGAGTTCTCCGGCGGTCAGCGGCAGCGGATCGCGATCGCCCGCGCGACGGTGTGCGACCCACGGGTGCTCCTCGCCGACGAGCCCGTCAGCGCGCTGGACGTTACCACCCGCGTCAAGGTCGTGGACCTCCTCCACGAACTGCGCGAGGAACGCGGTCTGACGCTGGTGATGGTCTCCCACGACCTGTCGGTGGTGGCATCGCTGTGCGAGCGTACGGCGGTGTTGGAGAAGGGGCGCGTGGTGGAGGAGGGGACGACGGACCAGGTGCTGGGGGCGCCGGAGCACCCGTACACGCAGCGTCTGATGTCGAGCGTGCCGCGCTTGCCGGCGTAGCGGGGACGAGCACGGTGTCCCGGCCGTCGCGGTCGCTCGACCCTCAGGGCTGCACGCCACAGCGGCGCACGATCGCTTCGAGGCGTTCGAGTTCGCGTCGCGCTGCCGTGAGGTGCGCGAGGTCGAGGGCCATCCCGGCGCGGGCCGAGACGTAGCGGATGTCCTCGCGGGTGGCGTCGTCGAGGTCGGGGACGGTCCGCAGACGGCGGCTCGTGACCCGCAGGTAGATCGCGATGCTGTCGAGGTCCTCGCGCAGGTGCACGGGAAGCACCCGCCGCAGTTCGTCCTTGGCGTAGTCGCGGGTTTGCCGGTCCGCCGTACGGGGACCGTGCGACACGGGTGCCCAGGGCAGGCCGGCGTCGCGGGCGGCGTCGTGCAGCTCCGCCACCAGGGCGCGCGCGGACGGGCGGTTGCCCTCGGCGGCTGCCGTGCGGGCCCTTCGCAACGTGGCGCGCAGTGGTGCACGGACCTCGGGGTCCTCGCCGGTCCGGGCGTCCAGATAGCTGGACCACACGTCGAACGCCTGCTCCAACTCGGCGTCCAACATGATCTCGTACACGTGCGGCACGCGGCCGTCCTTCCGTCGAGCACGTCCCGGAGTGGGACGGCGGACAGGATAGGACGAACTCCGGGCGGGGCGCGCGGGTGATCCCCGCGGTGGGGGCCACCCCTGAAGGAGCGGCCCCCACCGGGTCGCCACCTCAGAGCGCGGGGGGTGCGCCCGCGTTCTTTGCCGCGGCTCCGCCCATCAGCACGTCCGCCGCCACGAAGCGCAGGTCCTGCTCCAACAACCCCTCGATCATGGCCGGCAGGGCGGCCACGCTCTGGCGGCGGTCGCCGCCGCCATCGTGCATCAGGATCAGGGAGCCCGGCCCGGCGTGGTCCAGCACCGTTCTGGCGATCTTCTCGGGACCTGGACGGGCCCAGTCCCAGGAGTCGACGTCCCACAGTGCCAGGGCGGGGCCACCGGACAGGAGCTCGCCCAGGGTCTCCGGGGTGCGCGCGCCGTACGGCGGCCGGAAGACCACCGGGACCCGGCCCACCGCGCGGTCGAACGCCTCGTCGGTCCGTTCCAGTTGGAGCCGGAACTGGCGGGGACTGAGATCCGGCAGGAACGGGTGCGACCAGGTGTGGTTGCCGAGGCCGTGCCCCGCGTCCACGATCCGCCGCACCTCGTCGGGGAGCGCGTTCACATGCAGGCCCACGCAGAAGAAGGTGGCGTGCACGCCGTAGCGGGCCAGGATGTCGAGCACCTGGCCGGTGAAGACCGGGTCGGGGCCGTCGTCGAAGGTCAGGGCGATCTCACGGCGGTCGCGCGGTCCGTGACGGAACCAGCGCCCCGCCCGGGTGAGTTCCGCCTCGTGCGCGGTGCTGCGCCGGATGCCGCCGTGGTAGTCGTCGTCCCGACCGGTCTGACCGCCGCCCTCCGCCGTCAGCGGGGAGAGCGACGCGAGGTCGGTCCTCGCCTGCTCGGCGAGGGCCCGCGCCGGTACGGAGCCGAAGTCGGGCCGCTCGGGGAGCACCCAAGGATCGGCACGGTACACCGGCAGGCCGGCCGCCGTGAAGAGGCCGTCCACCAGGCCGTTGGTGCTCTCCACGACGACGGCGCGGGGAGGCGCGGACGTCGGGCCGGGTGCCCCGAGCCAGGCGGTCAACTCCGGTACGCGCTCCGCACCCCAGTGGGTCGGGGCGCTCACCCGGGTCCCTTCGTCGTTGATGACCTCCACGTCGTAGCCGTCGGCTGACCAGGCGATTCCCGCGTACAGCATGCGTTCTTCCTCCTCGGGGATGGGGATCGGACGGACGGACCGGCCCCGACGTGCCGGTTCCGCCACACGGCCCGGACGGACGTCTGGCGGGAGGGCGAACGGGTGCGTGTACGGGGGTGCGTACGAAGGGGGCCGGGATCGGAACCGGCTGCGCGGACGGACGGATGTGGAACGTCGTTGCAGGCGGGCACGGTTGGGGATCCCGGCTTCCGGTGGGACGGGGGACCCTGGTGGTGCGGATGGGGCGATGGCCGGAGTCGACCAGGATTCCTGGCTCCGGCTCTGGGCGGAGTTGGCTGGCGCACCCCCTCTGACGAGGGGTTTTGTTGCTGTGCTCAGGTGCCGGCGAGGTCGGCCAACGTGCCCGACGCCCACCGATGTCCACGAACTCTCCATCATTGCGACACAAGTGCGACACCGGCACGCTATTGTTCGCATGCCCTGCCGAAGGTCCAGACCATATCCAAGGGCAACATCTGCGCGCCATGCCCGTGAACGTCTCCTGTGTCATCGCATTCCCGGACCAACTTCCCCCGGGGACCATGCTCTTGGAGGACATCATCAACGCCCAGCCCGCACCGTTGACCGTTCCCGACCTGCTCGACGCCCGGGCCGCGAAACAGCCCGACCGGGTCGCGATCCAGGTCCGTGGCGGCGGCACGCTGACCTACGGGGACTGGCGCGAGCGGGCCGTCCGGGCGGCCCGGGAACTGGAGGGCGCCGTCCGACCCGGCGAACTCGTGGCCCTGCGCTTCACCGACCGGGAGTGGGACGCCTACGCGGTCGCGATCCTCGCCGTCCACTACGCCGGAGCGGCGGCGCTGCCGCTCCGCGCCGACCTGGCCGAACCGGAGGCCGTGCGGCTCGCCACGACCTGCGGCGCCGTCACGGTCCTGCGCGGTGCCGAACTGCCCCCGCTGGGCGAGGCCCTGGGCGGAACGGACTTGTCGCTGGCCGACGTCGAAGCGGCCGCAAACGCCTCCGCGGGCCCCGGCGGTGCGCTCGGCCGCAGGCGTACCGGCCCCGCCCCGGGCGACCTCGCCCAGGTCGTCGGCACTTCCGGCACCACCGGCGACTCCAAGGGCGTACGCGCCTCCCACGCCAACCTCACGGCCGGCCAACGCCTCCACCCCCGCCCCCGGCCCTACGCCCACTCACGCCATGCCCTGCACTCCTTCCCCATCGGCACCAACGCCGGTCAGGTGATGCTCATCAGCGCCCTCACCGGCGCGCCCACCACCGTGGTCCTCCCGCGCTTCGACGCCGAGGAGTTCGGCCGGGCCATCGAGGAACTGGACGTCGGCACCGTCTTCCTCGTCCCGTCGATGGCGATCGAACTGCTCAACTCCGGTGTGCCCGACCGGCACGACCTTTCCGGCGTCCTCCTGCTCAGCTCCTCCGCCGCCGCACTCCCCGCCCCCGTCGCCCAAGCCCTCGACCAGGCCCTGCCGAAGGCCACCGTCGTCAACGTCTACACCTCGTCCGAGGCCGCTCCCGCGCAACTCTCCGCCGTCGTCGGCCAGGCGCCGCCCGGAGCGGTGGGCCGCCCCACCGACCCGCGGGACCTGCGGATCCTCGCCCCGGACGGCAACCCCGTCCCGTCCGGTGAGACGGGCGAGATCTGGCTGCGCCAGCCCGGACCCCCGCGCTCGTACGCCGGTGACCCGGCCGCCGGCACCACCGTGTTCCGCGACGGCTGGGTGCGGATGGGCGACCTCGGGCGGCTGGACCAGGACGGTTATCTGCACCTGGTCGACCGCGAGAGCGACGTCATCAAGTCCGGGGCGCTCAAGGTCTCCACCCTCCGCATCGAGGACGCGCTCCACGAGCACCCGGACGTCGCCGACGCGGCAGCGCTGGGTGTACCACACCCGGTGATGGGGTCCGTACCGGTCGCCGTCGTGGTCCCCACCGCCAATGGTCTGGACCTCGACGCGTTGCGACTCTTCCTCAGCACCCGCCTCGCCCGCGCCGAACTGCCCGTGCGCGTCCTGCTCGCCGACGACCTGCCGCGCAACGCCTCCGGCAAGGTGGTCAAACGCCGGCTGCGCCCGCTCTTCGCGACGGACGAGGCACACCCGGCGGCCACGGACGCCGGGAACGCGGTCACCGCTCGGCCCCCCGGCACCCCCACCGAACTGCGCCTCGCCACGATCTGGCAGGAGGTGCTGGGTCGCCCGGTGCGCAACGCGACCGACGAGTTCTTCGCCCTCGGCGGCGACTCCTTCCGCGCCGTGCACCTCGCCACCGCCGTCACCGACCGGTTCGGCGTGGACGCCGGTGCCGACCTCGTCTTCGGCCGCCCGTCACTGCGTGCCCAGGCCGCCTGGCTGGACGAGGAGACGGCCCGGGAACGGACCCCGGACCCGCTAACCCCCGCGGACCGCCCCGAGGACGGCGCGCCCGACCCGGAACCCCCGCCCTATCTGGGCGCCCTACGGGCCCAGCGCCACGAGGTCCCGCTCACCAGCCAACAGGAGGACTTCCTCGCCTGGATGGCCGAGGAGGACGGCCGTGACGTCGGCGCCGTCACCGCCTTCTTCCGCATCACCAGCCCGCTGGACCGCCAGCTGCTCGACCCCGCCCTGTCCCTGCTCGTACGGCGCCACCCCGCCCTGCGCACGCGGTTCGTCCCCGCTCCCGGCGACGTGCGCGGCCTGGTCCGCACCGTGCTCGAAGAGGCGGCCCACACCCGCGTCACCCTGATGGACGCCCCCGGCGCCACCGACGAGGAGGTCAACGCCCTGCTCATCGCCGAGCGGGACCGGCTCACCGACCTGGCTGCCGACCCGACGGTCCGGCTGCTCGTCGTCTCCCGCGGCCCCGAAGAGCACATCATGGTGCTCGCCGTGCACCACATGGTCGCCGACGGCTGGTCGATCGGTGTCCTGCTGCGCGAACTCAGCCTCGTCTACGACGCCCTGCGCCGGGGCCGCACCCCCCGACTACCCGCACCCGAACTGTCCTACCAAGAGTTGGTGAACTGGGCCAACGACCGTTGGGAGAGCGGCCGACGGCACTTCGCCACCGCGCTCGCGGGCGCCCCGTCCGCACTCGCCCCCTTCCCGGGGCGGCGCCCCGTCGACCGCGTGCACACCGTTGCGCACCCCTTCACCATCGCGACCGGACCCGCCGGACGGCTGCGGGAGCGGGCGGGCGCGCTCGGCGTCACCCCGTTCATGGCCGTCGCCGCCCTGTGGAGCGGACTGCTCACCTCCCGCGCCGACAGCCCCGACCTGGTGCTCATGACCCCGGTCCCCGGGCGGCCCAGGGCCGAGGCGCAGCAGGCCGTCGGCTGCCTGGTGCAGTCGCTGCTGGTACGCGTGGACTGTTCCGGCGGCCCCGGCTTCGCCGAACTCGCCGAACGGGTCCGCCGGGCCGTGACGGGGGCGCTCGACCACCAGATGTACCCGTACGCCGAGTTCAAACCGCACGTGGTGGCGTTCCCGGCCTGGCTGCGGTACGAGAGCTGGGCCGCCGAAGCCCATCTGCCCGGTCTGCGCTGCGAGCCGTGGGAGCTGCCACGCGGCACCACCGTGCCCTGGCCGCTGCCCGGCGGGGACCTCGGCGTGCCCGAACTGACCGTGGTCGAGCAGCCGGACGGGTCGCTGGACTGTTGGATCCAGTACAACGCGCTCGCCTTCGAGGAGCCGGTGATCGGCTCGCTGGCGGACGACTTCCGCGCGGCTCTGACCACGGCCGCCGGTTCCTGACACCTGCGCTGATCACTGCCCCGCTTCGATCACCACCCGTCCTGACCGACGTCATGCCTCCCCGCACCCCGTCCCGAGCTTCCCCCCTGCTCTGACGTCATCCGTCCCGACCGTCACGTCACCCCGCTCCGCCCCCGGCCGTCGAGCACCGTCGCTCGCCGACGACCGCAGCCCGTCCCTGCCCGCGCACCGCCCGCCGTCAGCGTCGACGCCGGGCCCTGTCCCCGCGCCCGCGCCCCGCCCTGCCCCACCCCCCCGCATGCACCCGTGCCGGGCGGGAGCGGGAGCCCCACTACGCCCCGCGCGCACGTACCCACCGCTCCACCGCTCACCCTGCTCCACCGTTCACCCCGCTCCAGTCGCACCACCCGTCCCCGATGCCGAACAGACCGAGGAAGACCTGTGACCAGCACCCGCGCCAGCGCTGCCCAGCAGGGCATCTGGATCAACGAGCGGATCGCGCCGCTCGGCTCCGTCCACCACATGCCCTTCGCCGTCCACTTCGAAGGCCCCTTGGACCCCGTCGCCCTCGCCGCCGCCTGCGCCGACGTCGTCGACCGCCACCCCGCCCTCGCCCTGACCGTCCGCGAAGAGGACGGCGTCCCCCTCCTCGCCGCCGGCCCGGCGCCCGCGCTCACCGTCCGCGACACCACG
This sequence comes from Streptomyces sp. NPDC059816, assembly GCF_042732055.1. Lineage (NCBI taxonomy): Bacteria > Bacillati > Actinomycetota > Actinomycetes > Kitasatosporales > Streptomycetaceae > Streptomyces > Streptomyces sp. NPDC059816. The sequence continues at coordinate 25,092 of NZ_JBHWIQ010000033.1, read as the reverse complement.
CCCGAACGGCTGCCCGGCGAGTTGGCCGCCGGGAGTGCAAAACCGTTCGACCTGGCGGGGGGACCACCCGTACGGTTCACCCTGCTGCGCACGGACCCGACCCGCGCCACCCTGCTGGTCGTCGCCCACCACATCGCCTTCGACGGCACCTCCACCGATGTGTTCCTGACCGACCTGGCGGCCTGCTACGCCCACCGCACCGGCCACGGCCCCGCCCCGACCGGGGCCGCCACCGACGGCCCCCCGCTCGCCCACGCCGCCGACCTCCCCGAACCCGACGCCCAGGCGGTCGCCGAGGCGTCCGCACACTGGGTCGACCGCCCGCTGCCCGGCCCCACGGTGCTGCTGCCGGGCCTCGACACCGGCCCCGACGGCCCCGACGGCGTCGGTCCGGGCGCGGCCGTGGACTTCGACCTCGACCCCGCACTCCGTGCCGACCTCGCCGACACCGCCGAGAAACTCGGCGTCACCCTCTTCGAACTGCTCCTCGCCGCCGTGCACACCCTCCTCCTGCGGTACGGGAACGAGCGTCCCGCCGTCACCGTCGGCCTCGGCACCCGCACCCGAGGCACCGCCGACCGGATCGGCATGCACGCCAACGAGCTGCCCGTGGTCACCACCCCCGAACCGGGCACCCCCTTCAGTGAGTTCGCCCGCACGGTCCGCGACGAACTGCGCAGCTGCTACCCGCACCGCCGGGTCCCCCTGTCCCGCGCAGTCCGGGGCGTAGCGCCCGGTCTCTCCCTCGCCCCCGTCATCCTCACCTACCGCCGCCGGATCGCCCCCGTCACCTTCCCGGGCGTACGGGCCACCACCGACTGGACCCTCTTCCCCGGCACCGCGCGCGGCGCCCTGCGGCTCCACCTCCTCGACGGTCCGGACCGGCTCCGCGTCCTGCTGATGCACCGTACGGACCTGCCGTCCCCCGTCCGGGCCGAGCGCGTCGGCACCCATCTGCGCCGGCTGCTCGCCTCGATCGCCGCCGCCCCCGGCACCACGCTCGCCGACCTACCGCTGCTGGACGAGACCGAACGCACCCCGTTGCGCGGACCCGACCCCGCCCCCGACGCCCTCGGCTCCACCCTGCCCGCACTGCTCTCCCGCTCCTTCGCCGCGCACGCCGCACGGCCCGCCGTCACGGTCGGCGAACGGACCCTGAGCTACGCGGAACTGGCCACCGCCGCCACCGGCCTCGCCCAGCGGCTCACCGCTGCCGGGGTCACCCCCGGCACCGTGGTCGCCGTCTGCGCGGAGCGCTCCGCCGAGATGGTGGCCGCCGTGCTCGCCGTCACCCTCGCCGGAGGCGCCTACCTGCCCGTCGACCCGTCCTATCCGGCGCAGCGCATCGCCCTGGTGCTCGCCGACGCCGGCACTCCGCTCGCGCTCGCCCAGCGGAGCACCGCCCACCTGGTCGAAGGGCACGGCAACACCCTCCTGCTCGACGACCTCTTCACGGGCAACGGGACCGACGGGACCGATGGGCACGACCGCGCACCCCTGCCGGCGCCCACGCCCGACGACCTCGCCTACCTCATCTACACCTCCGGCTCCACCGGACACCCCAAGGGCGTCGAGGTCCCGCACGGCGCCCTCGCCCACCTCCTGCTGGCCTTCCGCGACACCCTGGCCGCCGGTCCCGACGACGTCTGGCTCGCCGTCACCTCGCTCTCCTTCGACATCTCCGCCCTCGAACTGCTGCTGCCGCTGATCACCGGCGGCCGGGTGGTGCTCGCACGTGAGACGGAGACCCGCGACGGCCACGCCCTCGCCACCCTGGTCGAGCGGCACGGCGTGACCCACGCCCAGGCCACCCCCTCGGGCTGGCGGCTCCTGCTGGACGGCGGGCTCGACGCCCCCCACCTCACCGCCCTCAGCGGTGGCGAGGCCCTGCCCCTCGCGCTCGCCCGCCGGCTGCGGACCCGCGTCGCACGGCTCTGGAACGTCTACGGGCCGACCGAGACCACCATCTGGTCCACCGCCACCGAAGTACCGCCCGCGCCCGACGAGGTCACCATCGGCCGCCCCATCGCCGGCACCACCGCCCTCGTGGTCGACCCGGCCGGACACCCCGTAGCGCACGGAGTCACCGGCGAACTGGCCCTGGGGGGCGCGGGACTGGCCCGCGGCTACCGTGGCCTGCCCGAGCGCACCGCCGAACGCTTCGTCACCGACCCGGTCACCGACACCCGCTTCTACCGGACCGGCGACCTCGCGAGGGTCCGGTCCGACGGCGCGCTCGACTGCCTCGGCCGTCGCGACCACCAGATCAAGCTGCGCGGCCACCGGATCGAACTCGGCGAGATCGAGGCCCGCCTCCAGGAACACCCCGCCGTGGCGGACGCCGCCGTCTCCGTGAGCGGCGGCGACGAGGGCGACCCGAGCGGCCGGATGCTCGTCGCCTACCCGGTGTGGCGCCCGGACGCCCCCGTACCGACCGGCCCCGAACTGCGCTCCTTCCTGTCCCGGACCCTGCCGGACGTGATGGTCCCCGGCGTCGTCCACCCGCTGTCGGCCCTCCCGCTCACCCCCAACGGCAAGACGGACCACGCGGCCCTGCCCGAACCGACCCGGGGTAGTGCGGAACCCGTGCCGGACACCGCCTCCCCGAACGACACCGCGGCCCCGGACGACGGATGGGACGAGTTGGCCACCCAGATCGCCGCCATCTGGTGCGAAGTGCTGGACCTGCCCGCCATCGGCCCGCACGACGACGTCATCGACCTCGGAGCGCACTCCCTGACCATCACCCAGGTCGCGGCCCGCATCCGGGACCGCCTCGGGGTCGACGTACCGCTGGACGTGTTCTACGAGGAACCCACGACGGTGACCACGGTGACCGACGCGGTCGTGTCCGAACTGCTGGCGGAGGAGGCGTGATGGAACCCCTGCACTCCCCGGAACCCCTGCACTTCCCGGAACCCCTCCACTCAGCGCCCTCCGCCTCCACGGCAAGGGGCAGCGCGACCACGGCAACCGCACCGCCCGCAGCGCAGGCCCGCCCGCCCCGGCGGACGCTCAGCAGCGATCAACGCGCCCTGCTCGCCCGACGGCTACGGGAACGCGCCGCAGTCGCAGCCGCCCGGCCCACCGGAATCCCGGCACGCCCCGACGACGAACCCGAGCCGCTGTCCCTCGCCCAGGAGCGCCTCTGGTTCGTCGAGCAACTGACCCCCGGCACCGCCGCCTACGTCCTGCCCACCGCCGGGCGGCTGCGCGGCCCGCTCCGGGCCGAACCCCTCGCCGAGGCGCTGCGCCTGATCGCCGTCCGCCACGACACCCTCCGCAGTTCCTTCCCCGTCGACGAGGACGGCGCACCCCGGGTGCGCGTCACGCCCGCCGACGCCTTCACCGTGCCCTGGCTCGCGCGTGACCTGTCCGGGCTCCCCGCCGAGGAACGGGAGACCGCCGCCCGCGCCGCCGTCGAGGCCGAGGTCGCGCGTCCCTTCGATCTCACGGACGGACCCCTGTTGCGGGCCCTCCTGCTGCGCCTCACCGACGACGACCACGTACTCGTGATCTGCCAGCACCATCTCGTCGGTGACGGCTGGTCCGCCGGGGTGCTCCTGGACGAACTCCTCACCGGCTACGAGGAACTGGCCCGGGGAGCCGTCCCCGCCCGGCCCCCGCTGCCCCTTTGCTACGGCGACTTCGCCCACTGGCAGCGCGAGCGCCAGAACCTGCCGCAAGCCGCCGCCGACCTGCGGTACTGGTGCCGGACCATGACCGGGGTGCCGCCGCTGGAGCTCCCCACCGACCGCTCGCGCCCCGCCCTGCCCGGTCCCGGCGGAGCGACCCACACCTTCCGGCTCGACGCCGACACCTACCGGGCCGTACGCGCGCTCTCCCGGGCCCGGGGCGCCACCCTCTTCATGACCCTGCTCGCCGCCTTCCAGGTGGTGCTCGGCCGCTGGTCGGGACAGCGGGACTTCGCCGTCGGCACGCCGTTCGCGGGGCGACCCACCGAGGCCACCGAGGGCCTGATCGGCCTGTTCAGCACGATGTTGCCGATCCGGGCCGACCTCGCAGCGCCCGAGCCGGGGCCGGGACCCGACACCGCCGCCGACGGCACCGGACCCTCCTTCGGAGTCGTCCTCGACCGCGTCCGCACCGCCGCCCTCGGCGCCCAGCAGCACCGCGAGACCCCGGCTCAGCGGCTGGTCGAGGCCCTGGACCTGCCGCGCGACCTCGGCCGTCCGCCGCTCTTCCAGGTCTCCTTCGCGCTCCAGAACCACCGCTCCCAGACCGTCCACCCGCACGACCTGGAATGGCGGACCTTCCCCTTCGAGGGCAGCGGCGTCCACCTCGACCTCGGGCTGTACTGCACCGAGCCCGCCGAACCGGGGGCCGGACTCGACGCCTTCCTCACCTACCGCACCGACCTCTGGGACGCCGACACCGTCGCCCGTCTCGCCGGACACTGGCAACGCGTCCTGGTCCGGGCCGTCGCCGACCCGGACACCCCCGTCGACGCCCTCGACCTCCTCACCCCCGGCGAACGCGACCGGGTGCTGTACGAGTGGAACGACTCCGGCACCGCCCGCCCGTCCGCCGCGACCCTCGCCGACGCCGTCGCCGCCCAGGCGGCCCGCACCCCGGACGAGGTCGCCCTCGTCCACGAGGGCCGCACCCTCACCTACCGTGAACTCGACGGCCGGGCCAACCGGTTGGCCCGGCTGCTGCGCACCACCGGCGCCGGACCCGACCGGCTCGTCGGCGTCTGCCTCGACCAGGGCCTCGACCAGGCCGTCTCCCTGCTCGCCGTGCTGAAGTCCGGCGCCGCGTACGTACCGCTCGACCCCGAGCAGCCCCGTGAACGCCTCGCCCACATGCTGACCGACTCCATGCCGGTCGCCCTGGTCACCACCTCCGTCCGGCGGTCCCTGCTGACCGCGTCCGACGCACCCGTCCTGCTGCTCGACGGACTGGCGGACCGGCTCGCCGCCGTCCCCGACACCCCGCTCGACGACGGCGAGGGCGCGGGAGCGGACCACCTCGCGTACGTCATCTACACCTCGGGCTCCACCGGCACCCCCAAGGGCGTGGCCGTGCAGCACCGCCAGGTGCTCACCTACCTCGCCGGGGTGCGCCGGCGCTTCGCCGAGGCCGGACTGCCGGACGGTGCCCGCTACGCCCTGCTCCAGTCGCTCGCCTTCGACTTCGGCCTCACCACCCTCTACCTCTCGCTCACCACCGGCGGCAGCCTGCACCTGCTACCGCCGCGCACCCCCGGCCCTGAGTTGGCCGCCTACCTCGCCGACCGGAACATCGACTGCATCAAACTCACCCCCTCCCATCTGGCCGCGCTGAGCGCCGAGGTGGACGACCCGGCGGAGCTGCTGCCCCGACGGCTGCTCGTCCTCGGTGGCGAGGCGTCCGGCTGGGAGTGGGCGCGGGGGCTCGCGGCGGCGGGAGCCCGTACCGGCTGCCGGGTGATCAACCACTACGGACCGACCGAGGCGACCGTGGGCGCGACCACCCACCTCGTGGACCCGGCCTTGCCCGCGGCCGGACCCACCACCCCCATCGGGCGTCCGCTACCGGGCGCGCGGGTGTATCTGCTCGACGCCCGACGGCAGCCGGTGCCCGCCGGGGTGCCGGGGGAGTTGTGGATCGGCGGCGACCGACTGGCCCGCGGATACCTGGGCCTGCCGGAGCTGACGGCCGACCGCTTCCGCGCCGACCCCTTCGCCGGGGACTCCCGCGCGTGCGCCGCACCGGAACCCGAACGATCCGGGAGACCTGAGCGAAACGAAAGATCCGGGAGACCCGGGGGAACGGAGAGTTCCGAGGCCGCCGGGGGCGACGCCACGCCCCGGATGTACCGCACCGGAGACCTCGCCCGTCACCGCGGTGACGGCACCATCGAGTTCCTGGGCCGTGACGACCACCAGGTCAAGATCCGTGGCTACCGGGTCGAACTCGGCGAGGTGGAGGCCCATCTGGCCCGGCTCCCCGACGTCGCCCAGGCCGTCGCCGCGGCCCGGGGCCCGGCCGGGGAACTCGTCCTCGTCGGCTACCTCGTCCCCACCGCGGACGGGTCCCCGCCCCCGGTCGCCGAACTGCGCCGACTGCTGGCCGAGAAGCTGCCCGACTACCTCGTCCCCTCCCGCTTCGTGATCCTGCCCGACCTGCCCCGGCAGGCCCACGGCAAGGTCGACCGGCGGGCCCTGCCCGAACCCGGCGCGCCCGGCCCCGCAGAGGGCGCCGTCTGGACCGCTCCCGCCACCCCCACCGAGGAGGCCGTGGCCGCCTGCTGGGCCGGCCTCCTCGGTCTGGAACGCGTCGGCGCGCACGACGACTTCTTCGACCTCGGCGGCCACTCCCTGCTCGCCATGCGGATGGTGGCCGCCCTGCGCAAGCTCCTCGGCGCCGAGGCCCGGATCACCCTCATGGACGTCTTCCGGGAGCGGACCGTCGCCGCGCTCTCCGTCCTGGCCGACCGGTCCGACTCCGAGCGCGGACCGAGTCGCCTCCTCCACGAACTGACCCCCCGTCAGCCGGTCGAGCGCGTCACGCTCTCCCTGGTCTGCCTGCCGTACGGCGGCGGCAGCGCCGTCGTGTACCAGCCGCTCGCGGACGCCCTGCCGCCCGGCGTCGCCCTGCACGCCGTCGCCGTCCCCGGGCACGACCTCGGCATGTCCGAGGAGTCGCTGCCGCTGGAAGAGGTGGCCCGGCGCTGTGCCGAGGAGGTGCTGAACGGGGTGACCGGCCCGGTCGCCGTGTACGGGCACTGCGGGGTCGGCGCGGCACTCGCCGTCGAACTGGCGCACCGGCTGACGGCCGCCGGACGGGAGCCCACCGCCGTCTACCTGGGCGGGATCTTCCCCTTCGCCCGGCCCACCGAGGGCCTGCTCGGGCTGCTCGCCCGCTTCTCCGTGCTCGACCGGCGGCGCAGCGGACGGCTCCACCTGAACTGGCTCCGCTCCATGGGCGCCGACCTGGAGGGCCTGGACCCCGAGCAACTGGCCACGATCGTCCGCAACGTGCGGGAGGACTCCCGCGCGGCCGAGGCGTACTTCACCGAGCAACTCGCCCGTCCCGCAACCGCGTTGTCGTCCCCCGTGGTCTCGGTGATCGGCTCCGCCGACCCCGGTACCGAGTTCCACCGCGAGCGGTTCCGGGAGTGGGGCTTCGTCGGCTCCACCACCGCAGTCGCCGTACTCGACGAAGGCGGTCACTACTTCCTCAAGCACCGCGCCGCGGAACTGGCCGAGATCGTCACCACGGTCCACCCGGCGGTCGCGGCCTCGGACACCACAGCGAGCACCGGCGCCGCGGAGCCCGACGCCGCCGCCCTCACCCGCGACCGCCGTCCCGCGCGCGCCACCTGGTGGCTGGACGGAGTCCACCACGCCCGCGCCACCGCGGAGCCTCCCACCGCCCCGGCGACCCGCCGCGACACGCGCCGCTTCGTGGCCGTCGCCGCCTCCCAGACGATCTCGCAGACCGGTTCGGCGCTGACCGAGTTCGCGCTGCCGCTGTGGATCTACCTGTCGACGGACTCGGTCGCCTGGTTCGGCCTCTTCGCCGTCCTCGGCATCGTGCCGGGGCTGTTGGCCGCCCCGGTCCTCGGCAGCCTGGTCGACCGTGTCGACCGCCGCCGGGTGATGCTGGCCTCGACCCTGGTCTGCGGCACGTCGGAGGCGGTCCTCGCGCTGCTCCACGTGTTCGGGACCCTACGGCCCTGGCACGTCGGGGTACTGATGGCGATCCTCTCCGTCTCCCTCACCGGACAACGGCTCGCCTTCCAGTCGGCGATCCCGCAGCTCGTCCCGAAACGCTATCTGGGCCACGCCAACGGCGTCGTACAGATCTCCGGCGGCATCGCCCAAGTGGTCGCACCGCTGGCGGCGGTCGGCCTGCTCGCGGCCATCGGCCTGGGCGGCGTGCTGCTGATCGACGTGGTCAGCTACGTGCTGGCGGCGACGATCCTGCTGATCGTCCGCTTCCCCCGCACGCTGGCCGCCAGGCGACGCGAAACCCTGAAGCAGGAGATCACGGCCGGGTTCCGGCTGGTCTGGCGCAGGCCGGGATTCCGGGCGATGCTGGTCTTCTTCGCCGTGCTCAACCTCTTCCTGCCGGTCCTCTTCCAACTCGTCCCGCCGCTGGTGCTCGGCTTCTCCGGGCTCGGCACGGTGGCCACGGTCTCCCTCGCGGGCGGCATCGGCGCGATCACCGGCGGGCTGGCGATGGGCGCCTGGGGCGGGCCCCGTCACCGTCGGATGCGCGGCATGCTGCTCGTCATACCGGTACTCGCGTTCTTCAGCGTCCTGACCGGACTGCGGCCCGAACTGCTGGTGGTCTGCGCCGGCGTGTTCGGCATGTCCGCGTCCCTCTCACTGCTCAACGGGATCTATCTGACGATCATTCAGGTCAAGGTTCCGCAGCGGTTCCACGGCCGGGTGATGGCGTTGAACCAGCTCGTCGCCTGGTCCACCCTGCCGGTGGGCTTCCTGCTGATCGCGCCCTTCGGCAGCCACTACCTTGAGCCGCTGATGGCCTCCGGAGGCGGCCTCGCCGACACCGCGGGTGCCGTCCTCGGTACGGGCGACGGCCGGGGGATCGGACTGCTCTACGTCCTGCTCGGGGTCGCGATCCTGCTCCTGGGGGCGGTGTCGCTGCGGGTGCGGGTGTTGGCCCGGTTCGACCAGCAGGTACCGGACGCGCAGGCGGACGACTTGGTGGGCCTGGCCGCCCTCACCTCCGACCGCCCCGCCGCCCCCGCAGTCGAGGCCCGCCCCGCGCGGACCGACTGAACGGACGGCGGCCCGGGCACGGGGTACGGGGGTGACAAGTGCGGGGTCGGCTGCCGATCGGTGGGCGACCCCGTGCCCCGTGTACCGCGTGTACCGCACGGCGCCGTGGGAAGGATCGCCCACACGGGGATGACGGTAAGGGCGGGAACCGGCCTGGGGGTTGCCTGTCCTGCGTGTAGAGGAGCGGCATGGACATCGGGGTCTTCCTCCCCATCGGCAACAACGGCTGGCTCATCTCGAAGAGCTCTCCGCAGTACATGCCGACCTTCGAACTGAACAAGACCATCGTGCAGCGGGCCGAGGAGCACGGCCTGGACTTCGCGTTGACGATGATCAAACTCAGGGGTTTCGGCGGCGAGACGGAGTTCTGGGACCACTGCCTGGAGTCGTTCACCCTGACGGCGGCCCTCGCCGCGGTGACGGAGCGGATCAGGCTCTACGCCTCCGCACCCGTCCTCGCCCTGCCTCCGGCGATGGCCGCCCGGATGGCGGTGACCATCGACTCGATCGCCCCGGGCCGGGCCGGCGTCAACATCGTCACCGGCTGGGCGCCCGCCGAGTACGCGCAGATGGGCCTGTGGCCTGGAGACGAACACTTCACCAACCGCTACGCGCGGGCCACCGAGTACGTCACCGTGCTGCGGCAGCTGTGGAGCGAGGGCACGAGCAACTTCACGGGCGAGTTCTACACGATGGACGACTGCGTCCTGTCGCCGCGCCCGGCGAGCGGGCACATCAGTCTCCTGGCCGCCGGGCAGAGCAGCACGGGGATGAGGTTCGCCGCCGAGCACGCCGACGGGAACTTCATCCTGGGCAGCGGGGTCAACACCCCCCGCGCACTCTCCGAATCCACCGCCACCCTCGCCGACCACGCACGCACGGCCGGCCGTGACGTCGGAGCGTTCGCGCTGTTCATGATCATCGCGGATGAGACGGACGGAGCCGCGCAGGCGAAGTGGCAGGACTACCACGACAACGCCGACCTCGCGGCGCTGGGTTACGTGGTGGAGCAGACGGCGACGGACGGGTCCGCCGACGGTTCATCGACCGCGAAGATCGTGGCGCTGCCCGAGGGCGCCGTGAACCTCAACATGGGAACCCTCGTCGGGTCCTACGCGACCGTCGCGCGCATGCTCGACGAGCTCAGCGAGGTCCACGGCGTCAAGGGGGTCATCCTCGTCTTCGACGAATTCCTCGAAGGCGTGGAGGACTTCGGCACGCGGATCCAGCCGCTCATGAGGTCCCGTGCTTCGGTCACGGGGCGGCTGCCCGGGGGAGACGGGAGCGCGTAGCTGTCGCTGAAGGCGGCCGAGGGGCGGAGCGCAGTGCGGACCTCCGTGCGGCGACCGTCATCCCGGTGGACCGCCGGAACGCCCGTCAGGTCGCAGCGTGGTGGGGCCCTGCTCGGGGGCATCGATGGTCGAGTTTTGGCCATCAGCGAGGTCGAGGACAACGGGTTTCGGATCTTCCGTCTCTTCTCCGCCGGGAGCGGCGAGCGGGGGCCGTCCCCGGCCTCTCACCCCCGACCCCGCAGCGCAGGGAGTCAATCTTGTTCTCCAGTAAACGCCCGGGGCGCGGTGCGATCACCGTCACCTCGGCCCTGGTGGCGACGGCACTCGTCGCCGGAACGACCAGTACGACAGCCTTCGCGGACACCGGGTCCGTAGGGAGCGGCCAGGCCACCGGCCGTGCCGGTGCCGGACTCCGATGGGTCACCCTGATCACCGGGGACCGGGTCGGCATGGACGCCCGGGACCGGGTCGTCTCCGTCGAACGGGGCGAAGGCCGCGAGAAGGTGTCCGTACGGAGTTGGACCGAGCGGGGGAGCACCTACGCCGTTCCGGCCGATGCCGAGCGGCTGATCACCGCCGGAAAGCTCGACCGGCGGCTCTTCGACGTCACCGCGCTCAGCAGCCCCGGGAGCCGACGGGCTTACCGCGACGGCCTGAAGGTCATCGTCGAGTACGAGGGCGCGTCAGCGGCCGGGGCCCGTACGGGAGTCCGTACCGACGCGGAGTTGGCGCGCACGCTGCCGTCGATCAACGCGGACGCGGTGACCGTCCCGAAGCAGGACGCGGGCGGGTTGTGGGCCGTCCTCACCGGAGCCGGAGCCGGAGCCGGAGCCGGAGGCGGGAGCGCCCGGGCCGGCGGGAGCGCCCCGGGGATCGAGCGGGTCTGGCTGGACGCGGTGTACACCGCGAACCTGGACACGAGTGTGGGCCGGATCGGTGCCCCGAAGGCGTGGCGGTCCGGGTACGACGGCAAGGGCGTCACCATCGCGGTCCTGGACAGCGGGGTCGACGACACCCATCCGGACCTGGCGACACAGGTGATCGGGGCGGCGAACTTCACCTCCTCCCCGGACACCAAGGACCGGCACGGGCACGGCACGCACATCGCCTCGATCGCGGCCGGTACCGGTGCCAAGTCCGGCGGCACGTACCAGGGCGTCGCCCCCGGGGCCAAGATCCTCAACGGCAAGATCATGAACGACATAGGGGCCACGGAGTCGGGGACCATCGCCGCCGTCGACTGGGCCGTCGGACGGGGCGCCGACATCGTCAGCATGAGCTTCGGCTCGGGTGACACCCCGGAGGTCACCCCGCTCGAAGCCCACATCAACCGGGTGTCGAAGGAGAAGGGCGTCCTCTTCACCGTCTCCGCCAGCAACGAAGGACCGACCCCGGGTTCCGTCGGCTCCCCGGGCAGCGCGGAAGCCGCCCTCACCGTCGGCGCCGTGGACGACGCCGACCGGATCGCCCCCTTCTCCAGCGTCGGTCCGCTGCACGACGGGGCGATCAAACCGGACATCACCGCTCCCGGCGTGGGCATCACCGCAGCGTCGGCCCCCGGGAGCCACATCGCCGGGCAGGTCGGCGAGAACCCGGCCGGCTACTTCTCCATCGGCGGCACGTCCATGGCGGCGCCCCACGTGGCGGGCGCCGCAGCACTGCTCAAGCAGCGGCACCCCGGCTGGTCGGGCGAACGGCTCAAGGCCGCGCTGACCGGATCCGCCCAGGACGGCGGGTACTCCGTGTTCCAGCAGGGAGCCGGCCGGCTGGCAGCCGACCGCGCCGTCGAACAGACCGTGACCGCCGACGAGTCGAGCCTCTCCTTCGGCCGGCAGCAGTGGCCGCACACCGATGACCAGCCCGTCGCCAAGCACCTCACCTACCGCAACCACGGCACCCAGGAGATCACCCTCGACCTGGCGGTCAAGGGGCTCGACCTCCGGGGCGGGCCCACCCCCGCCGGCTTCTTCACCCTCGGGACGCACCGGGTCACCCTTCCCGCGGGCGGCACCGTCACCGTGCCCTTCACCGCGGACACCCGGATCGGCGGAGACGTCAACGGCATCTACACCGCCGTCGTCACCGCGACCGGCGGCGGCCAGAGCGTGCGCACCACGGCGTCCGTGGACCGCGAGGTCGAGTCGTACGACCTGAGCCTCGACTTCGTGGGCCGTGACGGAACGCCCAACGCGAACTTCTTCACGCGCATGCGCCAACTCTCCGGCGCGGGCGACGTCTCCGTCACCCTGCGCGAGGGCAGCACCGCGAAGCTCCGGCTGCCGCGGGGGGACTACGCGCTCCAGGCGAGCCTCTACCAGGAGACCGGCGGCATGGACCAACTGGTCCACCCCCGGCTGGCGTTGACGAAGGACACCGCCCTGACCATCGACGCCCGGGTCGCCAAGCCCGTCGTGATGACGGTTCCGGATCCCCAGGCCCGGATGACCGCTGCCTGGGCGACGCACTCCATCAGCATCGGTGAACGGTCCCTGGAGGACATCAACAGCTTCACCACCTTCGACGACTTCCGCACGGCCCAGTTGGGCCCGGACCAACCCACCGGCGTCAAGCTCAGGTCCGCCCTCTACGCCCAGCGGGAACGCGATGCCGCGACCCAGTACGGCCTCGCCGCCGGCGGCGAGGTGAAGCGGCTCTTCACCGGCTACACCAAGAGGTTCGAGGCCGACGACTTCGCCAAGGTCACCGCGACCCTCGGGGCCTCCGTCCAGGGGAAGAACGGGCACACGACGGCGCTGGGCGGGAAGGACCGGTTCGACTTCAACTCCGCCTACTCCTTCGCCCTCCCCGGCTCCCGGACCCACCATCTGGCCACGGACGGGAAGGTGAACCTCTGGTCCCTGTCCGCGTCGCAGCACCTGGACGTCCACGGGTCGGAGGAGATCGAGTACACCGCCCCGGAACGGGAGTTCCGCCCGGGCACGAGCCACCGGATGACCCTCGGCTCCGCCGTGCACTCCCCGTTGATGCACGAGCAGTCCGGCGTCTTCCGTGAGGGGAACAGGCTCACGGCGTTCGTGCCGCTGTTCTCCGACGGCCGGGGCAACGTCGGCCAGTCCTGGTACTCCTCGGCGAAGACCACGCTCCACCAGGGCACCACCAAGATCGGGGAGGTGGGCAACACGCCGGAGACCTGGAAGTCCTACGCGGTCGGCGCCGACGACGCCGAGTACACCCTGAGCACCTCGGCCACGCGGGACCGGACGGTCTCCGCCGTGGGCACCCGCATCAACGGCTCCTGGACCTTCCGCAGCGCGAAGCCGCCGACGGACGGGGAGACGCGCACCGGCCTGTCCACCGTGCGGTTCGGCGCTCAGGTCGACCTGGACGGCACCGTTGCGGCGGACCGTACGGTGACTTACCCGGTGACGGTGCAGGGCCCCGCGGCGGGCGCGGGGCTGAAGTCCCTCGCCGTCTCCGTCTCCTACGACGGCGGTACGACCTGGCAGCAGACGCCCGTCGCCAAGGGAAAGATCACCGTCAAGAACCCCGCCCAGGGACAGACGGTCGCCCTGCGCGGCGAGGTCGCCGACACCCGGGGTGGCAAGGCCAGCGTGACCGTGTACGACGCGTACCGCGGCAAGTAACCGCCGGTGCACGCAAGAAGGTCCCCTCGCTCGTGAACCGGGCGGTGGGGACCTTCTCCGTTGGGCGGGACGGGGAGAGAACGATCTCTTCGGCGGCGGTTCGCTCGCCGACCCCGCGGCCCCGGGATCGAGGCGTGCTGATGACGGGCCCGGTGGCCGTGCCTGCCGGCGACGGCGGCGGGACGCTCGGTAGCGGCCAGGTCGGCAGCCGGGACCACCCGAGCCGATTCGATAACATGACCGGATTATCGGTGATCGTCCTGCCCCCCGACCTCGCTTGGAACGTGCCGCCCGGCGCGGAGAACGACCTTCCCATCGAATCCAATAACAAATCGGCCAAACAGTTGATACGTGTAATATCGCAGTTTTTCTCACGAATAGGTTGCAGGACTGGGTTCGCTGCATGGCGTCAACCGCGGGTGGTGCTGTGGGCCACGGCGAGTGTGGTGGCCCTCGCGTTCCTGGTCGCACTGGAGATCGCCGCGCGTCGTTACGACCTGCCGGGGCCGATCGTCCACCAGGCGCGGGAGGTGGTGCTCCGCCCCGCGTCCGGGCCCCTGCTGTACGCCAGCATGGCGTTGATGATGGTGGTGCTCCCCTGGCGGCAACGGTTCATCTCCGCCGGAATCGCGGTCGGCATCGACATCGTCTTCGCGCTCGTGCGGTGGCCGCTCGGCGCCGAGCAGGGGTACGGCAACGGCGCGTTGTGGGTGGTCATCGGCTGGACGGTCATCGCGGTGGTGCGTCGCACCGGCCCGGAGCGCATCTTCCTGCTGAAGGGCGTCGGCCTGGGCCTGCTGCTGGTGGCCGGCCGGAAGACCGGTGACACCTGGCTGCTGATCACCTCGAAGACCCGCCCCGAGGTGCTCGACCAGTACGTGGCGACCGCCGATCACGCGCTGGGCAACCCGTCGTGGTGGGTGGGCCGACTGGTCAACGCCACCGGCCCGGTCGGCGCCAACGTCCTGGACTGGGTCTATGTGAAGCTCGCGGTCGCCGCGGTCGTCTTCGCCGTGTACCAGCTGCGTCACGTGGCCGCCGAAGGCCGGTTCCCGGGTCACCACCTGGTGCGCACCTTCCTGGTCATCGGACTGCTCGGCCCCGGCATCTACATGATCTTCCCCGTGGTGGGGCCGATCTTCGCCTACGGCGCCGACGGCGGGCACTGGGCGGTGGCCAACCTGTGGCCGGACACCATGCCGAGTGTCACCACCCCCCAACACATGCCCTTCGACGAGATCACCCCGCGCAACTGCATGCCGAGCCTCCACACGGCGTGGGCCGTCGCGATCTTCCTCCACTCCCGCAAGGGGCCGCGCCTGCTGCGGCTCGGAGGCACGATCTGGCTGATCGCCACGCTCAGCGCGACGCTGGGATTCGGCTATCACTACGGTGTCGACCTCGTGGCCGGTGTGGTGTTCACCCTCACGATCGAGGCGGCGCTGCGTGCGCTCGACCGCGGTTGGGACCGGGCCGGCGTCCTGCTGGTCACCTACGGTGCCACGGTCTTCACCGCGTTCCTGATCTCGTACCGCTACCTGTCGATGGAGATGGCCACCTACCCGTGGGTGTTCGGCCCCCTCCTCATCCTGGCGATGATCTCGGTGATCTACCTCTACATGCGGACCACCAAGGCGTGGGACGCGAAGCCCGCCCCCACGCGGCAGCCGAACCAGCGCTTCGAACTGGTGTGAGCCCGGTCGGTGCCGGCCCCCCTCGGGGCCGGCCCCACCGGGCCGCCCGGGGGGTCAAGGCCGGGGGGCCGCGGCATTAAACCGAAGGGTAGTGGGGGCCGCGGCGGCGGGCGGAGTGGCCGAGGTGGCGAAGG
>NZ_JBHWIQ010000033.1:0-9601 GCF_042732055.1 Streptomyces sp. NPDC059816 | reverse complement strand
CCCCGCACCCCCCCCCCCCCGGGCCCCCCCAACCTCTTTTTGTTTTTGGGGTGGCGGGGGGGGGGGCGGCCCCGGGGGGGGCCCCCCACCTCCGTGCCGCCAGGGTCGTCAGGGCCGTCGGCCCAGGAAGTTCAGCAGACGGGTCTGCGGGTCCGCGTCGGCGGTCGAAGGGACCTTCGTGCCGAAGGCCCCGGGCAGGCGGATGTCGTCGTCCTCGGGGAGCAACACGGCCAGGGCGATCGACACGCCTTCGGCGTCCAGGGTCTCGCCCTGCCCCGTCGCTCTGGCGAGGTCCCAGGTGTGGACCAAGGTGTCGGCACACGCCATGCGTTTCACGAACTCCGCGAAGGGGATGCCTCCGAACTCTTCGCCCAGCAGGACGCCGGCCGTTGACCGGTCGCGTAGACCGGCCCGGACGGCAGCGGAGGCCGCACCCCACGCCAGGAGCAGGTCGTCGTCCCGACCCGGTGCGGAGTAGGCCGACCCGTCCAGTCCGGCAACGGCCCTGCGATGGTTGGAGACGACGTGCGCGGCCACGTCCCGGGCGGTCCACCCGGGGCACGGGGAGGGCTGGTCCCACTTCTCCGGTGGACAGTTCTCGATCAGGTCGCCGAACCGGTCCGCGATGCGCCCGTACAGGTCTCGGATGCTGGATTCCACGTGATTCTCCCTCTCCCCGGTCACGTAACTGGAGCCGCGCGCGCAGCCCCGCCGTGCCCTTCCACGAATGATCATCCCTGTGAGCGCCCTCCCGGCGCCCCCGGATGACGAAAGCGCGGCGCGGCAACGTGCCGGTGAGTGGCGTTCCGCAGTTCGTCGGAGCCGTACAACCTCCGGGCCCCTTCGGGGGTCACACCTGCGCCGGACGATCCGTGCACGGTACAGGAGGTCCGTCAGGGCCAGCCCACGCCCGCAGGTGATCGGTCCGGCGACACCGATTCGGATGGGCGCTCCGACGTCCACCGTGCCGCAGGAAGAAGAAGACACCTATGCGACATCACCTCCGCGCCGCCCTGTCGACCACGGCGTCCGCCGCTCTCGTCGGCGGGCTCCTGCTCGCCACCGGAGGCAGCGCCGTTGCCGCGCCGTCCGGGCTGCCGGGCGACTTCAACGGCGACGGATACCGTGACCTTGCGATCGCCGCGCCCCTGGGCAAGGTCGACGGACGGGCGGGAGCCGGATACGTGGCCGTGGTCTACGGCACCAAGAACGGCCTCGACAAGTCCAAGCGCGCCATCATCAGCCAAGCCACCCCCGGCGTTCCCGGTGTGCCGGAGAAGGACGACCACTTCGGTGACCGTCTCACCACGGGCGACCTCGACGGTGACGGTCACACCGACCTCGTGGTCGGCGTGCACCGGGAACGGATCGGCAACACCGACTCCTTCGGCGTCGTCACCGTCGTCTGGGGCGGCTCGCGCGGTCTGACGTCGGGCGTCGACCTGTCGTCGCCGCTGCCCACTCACCGCAACGCGATCGGCTGGGGCGTCGCGACCGGGGACTTCGACGGGGACGGGCGGGTCGACCTGGCCGCCCTCAGCAGCTCCAGCACCGGACTGAACGTCTTCAAGGGCCCGATCTCCCGCTCCGGCAAGGCGGCGGGCCGGACCGGCATCGACACCTCGCGCCAGACCGGGGTCAGCGCCGACAAGATCGTCGCGGGGAACGTCAACGGGGACCGCGCGACCGACCTCCTGGTCATGGGCCAGCAGCAGAGCGGCGACCAGTTCCCGACCCGCAGCGTCCTCTACAAGGGGTCCACGACCGGTCTCACCTCCTCGGGCAAGGTCGCCGGGGGGTACGAGGCGGTCATCGCCGACGTGAACAAGGACGGTTACGGTGACATCGTCACCGGCAACTTCATGGAGAAGGCCGCCGACGAACCCCACGGCGGACGCGGCGGAGCGATCACCGTGACCTACGGCAGCGCCGCCGGCCTGTCGACCCGCACCCCGGTGCGCATCACCCAGGACACCGCCGGTGTCCCCGGCAGCGCCACGCCGGGAGACCGTTTCGGCTGGAGCCTGTCGGCCGGTGACACCAACGGCGACGGCCACGCCGACGTCGCCGTCGGCGCGAGTGGTGAGGCCACCGGGAGCCGGAAGGCGACGGGCTCCGTCACCGTGCTGCACGGCTCCACCGGGGGGCTGACCGGCAGCGGCGCCAAGACCTTCACGCAGAACACGGCGGGGGTGCCCGGTACCGGCGAGTCCCACGACCAGTTCGGGGCGTCCGTCAAGCTCGTGGACAGCGACGGGAACCGTCGCGCCGAACTGGTCGTCGGTGCCTTCGCCGAGAACGACGGCGCGGGCTCGGTGTGGCTCTTCCCGGCCGGGCGGAGCTCCATCACGGCCACCGGGTCGACGTCGTTCGGGGCCGGTTCGGTCGGTGGAGCCACCGGACTCTCGTACTTCGGTGAGGTCCTCGCGGGCTGAGACCCGCGCAGAGGTCGGGAGCGACCGTCAGAACCCCGCGGGCCACCCCGTGCGGCTTCCGGAACACCGGTCGGCGCACGGGGTCCTGACCACGGGAGACGCGGCAACGTGACACCACGGGCGGTGATCCGGCAGGACGCGCCCGCCACCGCGTGCTCAGCGGGTCGCCGCGGTGGACCCGATGGTGACCACGCGGGCCCACGCGGGCGGTGACTCGGGCACGTGGTGGGGATCGTCCTCGCTCCACGACCCCGTGGTCGAACGGGCAAAGAGCCCCACCACCGTCCGGCACGACGGCCGGCTGTCCGGCCAGGGCGTGTGGCCGTCGGTGAGGACGACCACGACATCCGGCCGCGGCCCGGCCCGGAGCGCCCTGGCGAAGCCCGCGCGCAGATCCGTACCCCCGCCGCCCACCAAGGGGATGCCTTCGGCCTTGCACAGCGGGTGCGCGACCCGGGCGGCGGCGTCGCACGGGACCACGGTGACGAGGTCGCGGCGCCTGCCCACGGCCCGGGAGATCGCGGTGACCTCCAGGAGCGCGCTCCCCAGTTCGGTGTCGCTGACCGACCCCGAGGTGTCGATGACGACGGTGACCCGGGGCGGTCTGCGCCGCAGGCTCGGCAGGACGACGCCGGGCACCCCGGGGGAGCGCCGTGCGGGACGACCGTAGGAGTAGTCCTGGCCGCCGCCCGAGCCGGAGGCCGCGGCGCGGACCGCCGCCCCCAGCAACTCCCGCCACGGCTGCGGCGGATGGAACACCTCCTCCGCCCACCGTCGCCATCCCTTCGGGGTGTTGCCCGGACGGCCGTTGATGCCCCGGGCCACCCGGAACCGGACCGCGTCCCGCTCCTGGGTGGTGAGCCCGTGTGCTCCCTCGGGCCCCAGGTCCCACTCCCGTTCGCGCCCGTCGGCGCCGCTGCCGCAGTCCAGCCAGGCCAGCTCCGGAGCGAGCGGTCCGAGCCGGAACCGCCGCAGGTAGTCCTCCATGAGTTTGCCCGGTTGGAGGCCCAGGGGTCCCGGCTGGACGGCGCCCTTCGGCCAGACCAGCCCGTCACCGAAGGCGTCGTCGTTGATCTCACAGTCCGCGGCGATGTTCATGCGGAGCCGGTCCCCCGGTCCGGTCAGCCCTTCCTGCCGGGCGATCCGGGAACTGCGCCCGTGGTGATCGCGTAGCAGATGGGACACCTCGTGCACCCACACCGCCGCCAGGTCCTCCACCGGCGTCCGTGCCACGAACGCCGGTGAGACGTAGCAGCGCCAGTACGCGTCGACGGCCATCGTCGGCACCCGCCGTGACTCCACGGGGTGCAGGGCGAACAGCGCGGTCGCCAGATAGGGCCGGACCCGGACGGCGTGCAACCGTGCGGCGAACAGCTTCTCCCGGTCCAGGCCCGGAGGCAGGCTCGCGTTCACCGTCCTGCCTTCGCCCCGGTCGCGGAGCGGACCGCCACGTCGTCCGCACGCCGGGCGAGGCCGACCACTCCGGCGAGCCGTTCGATCGACGCCGGTACGTCCCAGTCCTCGCGGCGCAGCGTGGCCAGCGTGGTGGCGGGCACGACCACGAGGTCCGGGGGTCCGGTCTCCACCGCCCGACCCAGCAGGGCCCAGGCGGCGTCCCAACGTGACTTCTCGGGGCGGCTGCGGACGGCCGCCACCACACCGTCGAGCACGGCTTGGCGCAGGTCGCCCCGCTCGGGCAGGACCGCACCCGTCGGATCGGCGAGGAGTTCCTCGGGGTCGGGCAGGTCCATCCGGTCCAGGAAGGCCAGCAACTCCAGCCCCGGACCGTCCCCCACGGTGCCCCTGACCAGTGCGGAAAGCACATCCCGGGAGGACCCGGCGGCCGTTGCGAAGGCGATCAGGCACAGGGTCATGTCCCAGCTCCGAGGGGAGGGCCAAGGCCCGCCCCGACGGGTCTCGTTGCCGGGGAGGCGGTGTACGAGCCCGGGCCGCGCGGAGAGGAACCCGCACACCGCACGACGCGCGAAGGCGACCGCCCCGGCCAGGGCGGACGGTTCGAGGTGGGGCAAGGCCGCCAGCGGCCAGGTCCCGCCGAGACCGCGGACGACGACCTCGGGGTCATGCGTCCACTGGAGGTGCACGAACCGGTTGGCCAGCGGTGCACTCAGCTCCCAGCCGTCCGCCGCCGAGGACCGCGGGTTGGCCGCCGCGACGATCCGGACCCCGGACGGCAGCCGCAGCGCGCCGATGCGGCGTTCGAGCACGAGACGGAGCAGAGCGGCTTGAACGGCGGGTGGCGCCGTCGACAGTTCGTCCAGGAACAGCAGGCCCCGGCCGGCCCGCACCAGGCGCACGGCCCAGTCCGGCGGGGCCATCGGAACCCCCTGCTCCGCGGGGTCGTCTCCGAGGACGGGCAGCCCCGAGAAGTCGGACGGCTCGTGCACGCTGGCGATCACCGTGGTCAGCGGGAGGTCGAGGGCGTCGGCGAGTTGGGTCAGGGCGGCGGTCTTGCCGATGCCCGGCTCACCCCACAGCAGCACCGGCAGGTCGGCGGCGACCGCCAGGGTCAGCGCCTCCAACTGGTCGTCGGGCCGTGGCTCGGTGGTGGTGGCGCGCAGCAGACTCAGGAGTTCATCGGCGATGCCGAGATCGCCGGCAGGGACAGGGTCGGCGGAAGGAACGGGCGGAGCGAACACGGGCATGTCTGATCACCTTGGGAGATTCGTCGAGCGCGGAAGGGCGCGGAAGGGCGCGGAAGGGCGCGGAAGGGTGCGGAAGAGCGTGAGAGCGGGGTGGAACGGGGGAGCGAGGTCGAGACGCCTCGGGTCAGCGAGCGGTCGTGTGACGCGGATGCGAACGGTGGTCACGGGGGCGGTCCAGACCCGGCCGGAGCTGACGGGGGCCCGGTTCGGCCAGTCCCGCCCGGAACAGGCCGTAGGAGATCCGCCGTTGGACGGCCGCCTCCAGCGCGTCCCGCAGCGCGCCGGTCCGCAGCAGCGCGGCCGGACCCAGGAGCTCCTCGACGACGGCCAGCGCACCGGCGGTGTCCCCGTGGTTCAGTCGCTCGCGGATGTCCGTGAGGCGCTCCGGGTGCCGGTGCGCCTCGTCGACGGCCCGTAGACAGGGCATCGGCGTCCCGGTCAACGCGAGGAGCAGTTCCTCACGCCGCAGCTCGACGGCTCCGTGGTCCAACGGCGTCAACACGCCATTGACGAGGCCGAGTCGGTGCCGCGCTCCCCGGCACTCCACCACGCGGGAGCGCGCTGACCGGTCCGGCGGCCGGAAGGGACCGGACGGTCGGGCGTCGGGGGCCAACGCGGCGGCGACCAGCGGGTGCAGCCGGTCGGCGTCGAGGGAGCCGCTGCGCAGCAGTTCCAGGTCGGGGAGCACCCAGGTGGCCGCGTCGGGCAGCACCGGAAACGCGCAGACGCTGCCGTCCCGGGGCGCGCCGACCACCCGGAGCGCCGGCGGCCCGAGGCCGTCCCGCTCGCCGTCCAGCCCGAGGACGAGCCGGTGCCGTGCCCGCAGCCGCACGATGACGGTACCGGCGCTCCGTCCTTCGGAGCGGAGCAGGATGCGGGCCTCGGCGGCCCACCGGTCGACGGCGCAGTGCTGCTCCACGACCTCCGGCAACGGCGGGTTCCCGTGCTCCAACTGTCGGACGGGAGGAGGCGACCGGACGGGGGAGGGCGCGCTGACCGGGGCGGGCGGGCGGTCGGCGCCGGACCGGAACCGCAGCTCGTCCGCTCTGCGGGCGTCCCACAGGTGGCGGTGCAGGTCCAGACGGAACCGTCGGCTGGGCCGGGGCCGCGGATGGGCGCCGGCCCCGTGCGGGGACCCGTCCCACAGCGCGAGGCTGATGCGTTGGCCCCCGTCCGCCCAGACCGGGGGAGTACGGGCCACGAGGTGCACCCGTCGGAGGCCGTCACCGTCTTCGGTGTCGTACCGGGCCAGGGCGACGGTCAGCCCCGGGCGGAGGAGCCCGTCGGGGGCGACTCTCGGCAGGTGCCAGCGCAACAGGTCGGGTGCGAGTGAACGGAGGTCCGTGCGGACCCGGGACGCGAGGTCCCGGCCGTGCGTGCGGGCAGTGGAGCGGAGGTCGAGATCGACGTCGAAGCCAGCGGCGGCGCACGCCCCCGCCCAGTCCCCAGCGGAACGACGGACGGTCGCGATCTCGATCATGGACGGTGGCACGGCGAACTCGCGCACGCGCAGCCACAGGGACAAGCGGGCAACCCGGTCAGCGGTCTCAGTGAGCATCAGCACTCACCTTGCGCGGACGGAGCCCCCCATCTGCGGAGGGAAGGAGTAGTCATCGGCGGCAGGCTACCCCTCCCGGCCGTGGTCTTCCAGGTCTTTTCCGCCGGCCCCTGCCACGACCGCCGAAACCGCGTACGACTGGCCCCGTGCGGGGCGGGCCGTAGGGTTCCCGCATGGACTTCGCCGAGCCAGACGCACCGCGGGCGCAGCAACCGCCCGGTGCGCAGCGGTACTACGAGCAGCACGCGGCGGCACTGGCCGAACGGTACGAGGGCCTGAGCTTCCCGGCCCTGTACGAGGAGGTGGCGCCGTTCCTGCCCGTGCCGCCCGCCGCAGCCGCCGACATCGGAGCGGGCAGCGGGCGGGACGCCGCCGCACTGGCCCGGCTGGGCTTCGCGGTCACGGCGGTCGAACCGGTGCCGGCGATGCGGGAGACCGCCGTGCGTCTGCATCCGGAGGAGATCGTCTGGCTGGCGGACGCACTGCCGGAACTGGGCTCCGTGCAGGGCCCCTTCGGGCTGCTGCTCCTCTCGGCCGTGTGGATGCATCTGGACCGCGACGAACGGCCGCTGGCCATGGCCCGGCTGGGCGAACTGCTCACCGAGGGCGGGCGGCTGGTGATCACCTTGCGCCACGGGGAGCCGCCGCACGACCGGCGGATGTTCGACGTGCCGGCGGGAGAGACGGTCGAACTCGCCGCCGAACACGGGCTCTTCCTGCTCCACCGGGGTGGGGGCGAGGACCGCCTCGGTCGGGACGGCGTGCACTGGAGCCAGTTGGTCTTCGAGAAGCGGGCGAGGACGACGGGTGCCGAGACGGCGGGGCCGCGGCAGCAGGTGTAGCGGGCCGGCCGCCGGAAACGGAGCGCGCCCCGTCACCGGGCGTTCGGTGACGGGGCGCGACGGCACCCGGTCCGGTCCTTCAGTGGATCAACGCGCCACCGAAGAGGTCGGCTTGGTCACCGCCGACCCGTCGACGTGACCGGTGCGCTTGGCGGTCACCCGCACGGTGATCTTCTTGCCGCGCTGGGCCGACTTCAGGGTGAGCGTGGACTTCGTCGCGCCGGAGATCGCCTGCCCGTTCGCGTACCACCGGTGGCCGAACGAGGTCGCCGCGGGCGTCCACGTCCCCGGCCGGGCCGTCAGCTTGGCGCCCACCCTCGCCGCACCGCTGACCGTCGGCACCTTGGTGTGCTTCAGCGCCGCGGGCGTCACCTTGAAGCTGCCCAAGGGCCGTTCCCAGCCGCCGCGGGTGATGACGCTCATGCTCCAGTTGCCCGTCGTGGCGGTGGTGAGGGCGAGCCGCACGGTGAGCGTCCTGCGATCCGGGGTGACCGACACCGTGGTGGAGTTGATCTGCTGCCGTCCCGAGAGGATCCGGACCCGGTCTTCCTCGTGCAGCGCAGAACCACTCACCTTCAACGTCACCGTGGACTTGGCGGCGAGCGCGGGTGACCTCAGCGCCCTCGTCGGCGGCAACGTCTCCTACGCGTCGATGGCCGCCTCCCACATCGCCTTCCTGTTCGTGCAGACCGCGGTCGTCCCCCTCGTCCTGATCCTGGTCGTCCTCGCGGTCGACTGGCGCATCGGCCTCGTCCTGGTCGCGATCCTCCCCGCCACCCTGCCCTTCGTCCGCGGCATCCAGCGCCGGGCCGGCACCGGTCTGCGCGCCGCGAACGAAGCCGACGGAGCGGCGGCGGCCAGGATCGTCGAGTACATCCAGGGACTGCCGGTGCTGCGCGCCGCGGGCCAGGTCGGGGCCTCCTCGCGCCGCCTCGACGACGCGTTGAAGCACCAGACCCATGTGATGAGCGAGTCCCAGCGGTCGCTCACCCTGCCCAGCATCGTCGCCACCACCTCGACGCAGCTCGCCATCGTCGTGGCCGTGGCCGTCGGGGCCTGCCTCGTCTTCGACGCACGGCTCTCCGTACTGCTGCTCGCCGCCCTGGTGGTGGCCGCCGTCAAACTCGCGGAGCCGCTCGCCAACGCCACCGCGATGATCGCCGTGTTCGAGCTGTCCGAGGCGTCGCTCGAACGCATCGAGGAGGTCATGAAGAGCGAGCCCCTCGGCGTGGGCGACCCCGACGCCCGGCTCGACCGCTACGACATCGCCTTCGACGACGTGGTGTTCCGCTACCGTCCCGAGGCCGCCGAGCCCGTGCTCGACGGCATCTCCTTCACCCTGCCGGCCCGTTCACTGACCGCCCTGGTCGGCCCGTCCGGGTCCGGCAAGACCACCATCTCCACACTCATCACCCGCTACGCCGCCCCCGACTCGGGGAGCGTCCGGATCGGCGGCCACGACCTGCGCCAGGTCGCGCCCACCGAGATCTATCGGCACGTCGCCGTCGTCTTCCAGGACGTCTACCTCTTCGACGACACCATCCGGGCCAACATCGCCATGGCGCGTCCGGGGGCCACCGACGAGGAGGTGGAGGCCGCCGCCCGGGCGGCGAACGTCCACGAGTTCGTCAGTCGACTGCCCCACGGGTACGACACCAGGGTCGGGGAGATCGGCGGAGCCCTCTCCGGCGGGGAGCGCCAGCGGGTGTCGATCGCCCGCGCCATCCTCAAGGACGCCCCGATCGTCCTGCTCGACGAACCGACCGCCGCACTGGACAGCGGCAGCGAGGTCGCGGTCCAACGGGCCATCGACGCGCTCGTCGCCCGCAAGACGGTCCTGGTCATCGCCCATCGGCTGTCCACGGTGATCGGCGCCGACCAGATCCTCGTGATCGAGGAGGGCCGCGTCACCGAGCGGGGAACCCACGACGAACTGCTCGACTCCCGCGGGCGGTACGCGGACATGTGGGTCGCCCAGACCGGTGCCCGGCAGTGGCGGGTCACCGGTCTAGTAGTACTTCGTTAGGTTGCGCCCGGCGGGTGGTCGTCTGTTTGAGCCGGGGGCGGTAGGTCTCGGTGGCAGGTGGGGCATGCGCCGGTCCA
>NZ_JBHWIQ010000032.1:0-87031 GCF_042732055.1 Streptomyces sp. NPDC059816 | reverse complement strand
AGATCGAACCACGCGGCCCCATCGAGACCGAAGCAGCCCGCCGCCTCGCCGACGATCTCAAGAACGAGTGATCACCCGGTTACCCAACACTTTCTCAGTCGGCTAGCACCTTCTCTCCGGCCTCGACCGACTCGGCGAGACGGATGAACAGCTCGTCCACGCTCACCGCTCACCGTCCTCGACCGGACGGTGCCGGGTGCGGCGGGCCCGGCTGAGGATTGAATGCGTCTGCACCGAGGCGAACGCGGCCGTGTTCGACCTGGGCCGTCCCGGCGTTGAGGTAGCGCCGGACGAGTTTGCCGAGTCGAACAACGTCCGCTCTGCCGGGTGGAGCAGATGCTGCGTAATGAAGCTCCGGCCTGCGACTTTCCACAGCCCGCGCCCCTTGGTGAGCGCGGCCACTGCCTGGGTTTCGACACCGGTGAGACCGAGGAGGGTGGCGGCGGAGGCGAGCTGGTCAGCCTCCTGCCGGTAGATGATCCGCGTCGAACAGTCCGTGAGCAGTCCCTCGGCCAGGGCGCGCCCCCGGGAGCCGGCCTCGCCCGCGGTCAGCAGATCGGACAGCCGGTGGATCACCATGACGTTGGCGATACCCAGGCCCCGGGACAGCTTCCACTGGGACTGCATCCGCTCCAGCAGCGCGACGTGCCGCATCACCCGCCACGCTTCGTCGTAGATCACCCATCGCCGCCCGGCTGTCGGGTCGGAGATCGCCGCCTCCATCCACGCCGACGCGCAGGTCATGGCCAGGACGAGGCCGGTGTCGTCGCCGGTGCCGCCGAGCCGGGACAGGTCGATGGAGAGCATCGGCGCCGCCGGGTCGAATCGCACGGTGGAGGGCGCGTCGAACATCCCGCCGAGATCACCGTGGATCATCCGGCGCAGGGCGTGGGCGAGGTCCTCGGCTGCCCGCCCGAGCCGCCCCGACGATTCACCGGTTGCGGCGTCGAGGTGCTGGGGCGAGCCGAGTACGAAGGCGACATCGCCGAGCAGCGGTGTCGTTCCCGTCGCTTCCGTGTAGACGACGACTTGGTCGAGCGCGATGTCCAGGGCGGTGTGCTCCATCGGGTGCAGCTCCCGGCGCAGTACCGTCTTCGCCAGCGAACCGAGGAGGAGCAGGCGGCGCTTGCGGACCTCGGTCGTCCAGTCCTCGTCGGTGATCCCGTACGGCTTCTCCGGCGCGTCCAAAGGGTTCAACCGGCCGGGGAGGCCGGGCCCCAGTGCGATAGTCTGCCCGCCCAGCTCCCGGGCGACGACCGTCCACTCGCCCTTCGGGTCGCACGGAACATAGACCTTGTACCCGAAGGCCGTGGCCCGCAACGCCAGGCTCTTGGCGAGAGCGGACTTGCCCATGCCGATGATCCCTGCGAGCAGGATGTTCGGGTTGGTGAACCCCTCCAACCTCCCGTACAGGGCGAACGGGTCGTAACAGAAGCTGGCTTCCGCATGGACGTCCTGCCCGACGTAGATCCCATGGGCGCCGAGCCCGCCCTCGGCCAGGAACGGGTACGCGCCGGAGGCGACGGCGCTCGTCATCCGGTGTGCGGGCAGCCGGAGCTGTCCGCACCGGGCCGAGGCCGGACCGGGTCGGCCGGAGGCCGGATACGTGGGAAGCAGCTCGGGGTCCGGTCCGCTGGTGGCTCGGACTGTGTCGGGGCGGGCGGCGTGGCGGGCCTTGGCCTGCGCCGCGGTGAACTCGGCCTTCGCCCGACGGTTGGTCCGTCGGTCGGTGCGGTGGGGGGTGAACAGAGGGCTCGCAGAAGCCCGGGGACGTACTGACACAGGTGGGTACTCCGGTTGGTCAGAGGTGATCAGGGCCGGTGAAGGGACTCCGCAGCTCAGCAGGAGTGTGGGTGTGGCGGACGTGGACGGACATTCGCAGGTGACGCCCGCAAACCGGCACCCGGGGACGGCAACCGCCAGCGGTCAGCAGCCGGTCGGCGTCGGTGGCGGGGGTGCGGTGCCAGGCGGCATGGAGGTGTTCGGCCGCCTGCCACAGCCGCACCCGGGCCGCCTTCAGGACCTCGCCCCCGGCGCGGTCGATTGGGTTGGTGCGGGTGGTGTGGGCGTCGAGGAGGGCGTAGAGGGCGAGGCAGTGCTGGTGGAGAGCGTCTAGCTCCGGGCGGGTGGCGGCGAGCGGGCCGTCGGGGACGGTGATCGCCCGGTGGAAGTCCAGGGCCTCGGTGGCGAACGCCAGGTCGGTCGGCATCGGCTTCTCGGTCCCCGGGTCACGGGCGGGCGAGGGGCAGGGCGGCGTTGGTGAACGCCTCGGCCTGCTGCCAGGTCAGTGGACGCAGATCGACCAGCGCCGCCACGGCCGCCGTCTCGATCGCCGTGCAGGCGGAGTTGAGCTGGTCGGGGGTGTCCGCGGACACCGTGACGAGCCCGGTGAGGGCGACGTCGGCGTGGCCGGCGATCAGCTCGCGTTCGCGGTTCTTGATGTCCGCGTACTCGACGTTGTCTTCCTCGGAGTCGACCTGGCCCTTGCGCTGCCGCTCGGCCGCGTCCGCGATGACCGTCGCCTTCTTCCGCTGCACGTCCTTCAGCGCCGCGTCGAGTCCCTTCGGCGCGTAGGTCAGCGAGAGGGTGCGGCGGACACCGGAGGTGAACAGGAGCTGGTGCAGGAACCCCGCACCCGTCTCGATCCGGGGCCAGTTCTCGATCCAGAACGTGGCGTGGTGGGCCGAGTCGGTTTCGATCCGGTCCGCGTTCTCCACCAGTACGACGGGACCGGCGGCAGCGGGGTCGGCCTCCGGCCGGTCGCCCGGGGACCACTGGTCGAGGGCGGCGCCCGCCTTCGGGTCGTAGGCAGTACGGATCACGGCGGCGATCTCGCCCGCGTTCAGCCAGCCGCCCGGGGTGAGACCGGCGTTGCGGACGGACTGGTCGAACGTCGCGGTCAACTGGGTCAGCACGGAGAACGCTCCGGTCAGTCCGCCGCCGGCCTGGTTGATCAGACGCCGCGCCGCCTTCAAGTCGAGGGCGATGGCGACGTAGCTCTCGTGCGGGGCTGCAGCCGGACCGGCGGCGGTCAGCAGGTCGGTGTAGACCGGTCCGGCCAGATGGGTGCCCGGGTCGCCGTACTCGGACCAGTACCGCTGGAGCGCGTCACCGGAGTCCGGCACCGTCCGCTCCAGCACCTGCACCCGCGCGATGTGCCCGGTGCGGGACAGCGCGGCCAGGGTACGGCCCCACCCGGCGACGTTGTGGTTCTGCGCCGCCGGGTCGAGCAGCGCGAACGCCCGCGATGCGACCCGGATCACCGCGGTCAAGGTGCCCAGGTGAGGGTCGTGGACCGCGCCGATACGGTGGTCGGGGGAGGTGATCACTCGCAGGGAGGCGGCCGTGCCCGGGAGATGGAGTAGTCCCTCACGCCGGGGCCGGGCGGACGGCCGGGTCAGCCACACGAGCTGGCCCTTCGCCCGCCGGGTCGCGTAGCGGAGGGCGATCGGGGCCCAGTCGGCGAGAGAGCGCCCGCGGTACCGGACGAACACGACCGCGAGGATCACCGTCCACAGAGGGATGAGCTTCAGCGCGCCGGGGACGCCGGTCGACATGAGCACGGCGAGGAGGAGCAGGCCGGTCAGTGTGACGGCGACGAGCTGCGGCGCGGTCAGCCCGAGGAGCACGCCCCGACGGGAGCGATGGGGGAACTTCATCGTGGCCGGAGCGACGGAAGTCGTGGAATCAGGGTGCATGGAGGTGTCGTCCTTGAAGAAGAAGGGGTGCCCTGGGGGCGGACTGGAAGGTCCGCCCCCAGGGGTATGCCGGTCAGCCGGTCAGGACCGGGGGCTCGAGCCGCCCAGACCAGTGGGCGGATTCGGGTAGACCCACCGGGCCGAGGTCGTCCCGCCCTGCGGACTCAGCCCTTGTGCAGCCGGCGATCGGGACTGCGCGGGCTTGGCCGGAACCGTCTGGATTCCCGGGGGTGGACCCGTCGGCGCCCCTGCGGGCGCCGGGCCCGGTGTGGTCACCGAACCACCCGAGCTGTTTGGACCGGTCGTTCCCGGGCTGCCCGGAGCCGGTCCCGAGGCGGTCGGCGCGGCAACGGTACCGGATGGGCCGGGGGCGCTGCTCGCTTCGGTCTCCGACCCGGTGACCCCGGTGGAGCCTTCCGCCGACTGGCCGTCGGGCCGCTGGATGAGCGATCGGCCCTTGTCGCCGTCGGTACGGGGGCGGCGAATGAGAGGCTGGCCCTTGTCGCCGGTGGCGTTGGGGTCCTCGCCGAACCGGAAAGTGGTCTGTGGCGGCTCGTCCCCGGAGATCCCCTCCGTCGAAGTGTTACTGCCTCCGGCCGGGTTGATCCCGACGGCGACGCCCCCGGCGCCCTGGCCGGGGACCTTGGCCGGACCCTGCGGCGCGGGCGTCCCGGTCCCGGCCTGCATGGCGAGCTGCCCGGCGGTCTTCGCTGCCCTGGCCGCGACCGTGACCCCGGCGACGCCGGTGCGGTGCAGATCGTCCTGCCCGCCGCCCTCGGCCGCCCAGTGCACGAACTTGTACGTCGTGTACGGGCACAGCAGGACGAGGACCATGATCACGATTCCGGCCATGGCATCGGACAGGGCTCCGAGACCGTCGGCCGGGTCGGTCTTGCCCATGGCGGACACGCCGAGGAGGAACACGATCGTCATCAGCAGTTTGGAGACGATCAGGGAGCTGGTGGCCTCGATCCAGCCGCGCCGCCAGCGCCGGGCGACCTCCCAGCCACCGCCGGCCCCGGCGAACACCGCCAGGGTAACCAGGATCAGGATGCCGACCTTGCGGGCGACCATGACGGCCCAGTAGAGGAAGGCACCCATGGTGGCGCCGAGGGCGACGATCGCGGGGATGCCCCAGCCGAGCCCGTACATCGCCCCGTAGGAATTGACCTTGATGACACGGCGGATCGCATCATCGACCGAGGAGTTCGCCGCCTTGAACAACCCCGCGGACAGAGCGTCCACGATGGTCAGGGCGATGGTGGTGCAGGCGATGGCGGCGAATGCGAAGAAGACGCCTGCGACGGTGCCGGTGACGGCCTGGAACAGGGCCCGCTCGTCCCGCCGCCACGCGGCCCGTATGAGCTGCAGGCAGAACGTGCCGACAATCAGCACCAGTCCGATCGGCAGGAGGAGTTCGTAGTTCTCGCGGAACCAGTTCGCGTTGAGGTCGACGGCGGTGGTCTTGTCCACGGCCTGCGCGGCGAGATCGGCGGCGGCTTGGGCCATCTCGCCCATGGACTTGGCGATCCAGGCGCCGATGCCGTCCGTGATGGCCTGGCCGGTCGAACTCGCCACGCCGCCGACGGCGTCGCAGACGGTGTTCATCAGGGGCAGATCACATGCTGAAGGCATGGTTCACCTCCTTTCGGTTCATGGGGCGGTGGTGGGCAGGACGGCCGCGAGGCGGCAGTCGCGGTCGGGGCGGCACTGGACGGCGAGCGTCGAGGACCGGGGCTCGGCGCCGGTGCCCTTGTCGGAGCCGGTCCAGGTGATCGACTGACGGCCGGTGACCGTGACGGCGTAGATGTACGCGTCGGTGATCGCCCCCGGATCGGCGGCGAGTGCGGTCTTGAACGCCTGCGGGAAGTGGCCCTCGCCGACCGTCGCGGTGGCGTACTGGGCCTGGTCGCCCATCCGCGACCACAGCACCGGATCCGGCACCAGGTCGGCGACCGAGGCCCGGTCGGCGTACTTCTTCTCCGTCGTCATCCACTTCTTGAGCCCGGCGATGTGGTCGGGTTGGGAGAGGCGGCGGGTGTCGTACGACCACAGGACCTTGGCGGGTGCCTTGGCGAACTCCACTGGATCGGTGGTCTTCACAGGCGCCGCCACCTGGCCCCCTTTCGGGGCCTTGGCCGGTGCGGGAGCCGGTGGAGCCGACTGCCGGGTCTCCGGCACCGAGCCCTGCTCGGCGGTGGTGTGGGTGTCCTCGCGGGTGAGGAAGGCGACCAGACCGGCGACCCCGGTCAGCAGCACCAGCACCAGCACCACGATCAGGGACCGGTGCAGAACCGACGACCCCGGGCCCGGCACCAGGAAACCCCTCGGCGGCCGGGGGCTGCGATGGGAGGAACGCATCTTCTCGTGTGTGGGCATCAGTTGACCTGGGTGCCCATCGCGGAGAAGAAGCTGACAATACCGTTCGCCGCGCCCAGGAGCAGGGCGCATCCGGCGGCGACGACGGTGCCCTTCTTGCCGCTCGCCTCCGCCTGGTGGCCGCCGGAGTGGTGGCCCCAGGCCCACACCAGCGCGGACACCGCGAGCGCTCCGACCACCGCGATGATTCCGAACAAGTTGATGGAGCTGATGACGTCCTTCAGGACGTCCAGGCCCGGCAGACCGCCGTCCGCGGGCTCGATACCAGGGTTGAAGGCCAGGAACTGACCCGACTGGCTGATGTTCACCACAATGCTCCGGTTTTCAGGGCATAGGAATGCCCGGGAGGAAAGGAAAGGAGAGGAAGAAGGAGGAGGAGATGGACGCGAGGGCGTCAGACGATGCGGCGGACGGCGAGGATGTCAGGCCGCCACTCCGCGAGGGTGGCGATCTTGACGACGTCGCCAGTGCGCGGGGAATGCAGGATCAGGCCCGAGCCGATAGCGAGGCCGACGTGTTCCGGCACCTGGGCCGTGCCTCGGGTGAACAGCAGATCACCCGGCTCGATCGACCCAACGCCGACCGGCTTGCCCTCCTTGACCTGGGTGTACGTGGTCCGGGTCAGGGAGACACCACCGGCCTCGTAGGCCACCTGCATCAGGGACGAGCAGTCGCAACGCCCCATCGGGTCCTGCCCCCGGGGGTCCGAGCACGTCCCGCCCCACTGGTACGGGGTGCCCAGGGCGCCGAGGCCCCAGCGGATCGCCGTCTGCACCGACTTCGGCGCATCGGGCGGGATCTCGTACCCCTCCGGCAGCACCCCGGCCGGGATCGGCCCGAACTCCGACCCGTCACCACCAGGACCACAGCCACCGGGAGAGTCCGCGCCCGGCTCGCCGGTTCCGGCCTCACCCTTCGCATCGCCGGTGAGGGTGGGGGCGATGGCCTTCTGCAGCGCGGTGGCCAGCGGTTCCCACTTCGCGTACGCGTCCGGGAAGCCGCTCAACTGGACCGCCTGCGCGGCCTGGGTGACGGTCATCGACTCCCAGCCCGAGACCTTGAGCAGGCTCTCGTAGAAGCGGGTCGACGCGTACACCGGGGCCCGGACCTGCTCCGGGGTGCCCCAGCCCATGCTCGGACGCTGCTGGAACAGCCCCAGCGAATCCCGGTCGCCGTAGTCGAGATTCCGGAGGCCGGACTCCTGGAGCGCGGTGGCGAGCGCGACGATCTGCCCGCGGACGGGGACCTTCATTGCCACCCCGGTGGCTTGGATCGTCCGCGCGTGCGGAATCTGTTCCTCCGGGTCCGGGAGACCGGCGACGGAAACGCTGCCGCCGTCCCCACCGTTCAGGATCGACTCCACCTGCGCGGTGACCGCCCCGCTGTCTACACCCTGTGTGTCACAGGTGGCCTGCGCGTTGGTGGCGCCAACCAAGGCGACCGCGACCGGGGTGATCAGCAGCAGTGGGGCCAGTGCGACCCCGCCCGCGACGACCGCGACCTTCTTCACGAACGGCCCGCCGAACCGGGCGACGGGCGTATCTGGGCATGCCGCATGGACGGCTCCTTGCATGTAGGCCGCCCGGCCCCGGCGTTCTCGTCGAAAGGCCACCGGGAACGGGCAGGTCAAGAAGAAAGAGAAGAAGAGGGTGGGAAAGGGGTCCGGGAACGGCTAACTCCCGGACACCGGGCGCGTCGTTGAGAAGCGGCAGCACGCCGCCCTCGTAATCTCACCCGCCACACGGAACAAGCCCCCTCGGAACAGAGCCGCACCCCGGCCTTCTGGACGGGGCAGCACACAACAACACAGCTCAACCGGCCCCAGGCCAGAGCCTGGAGCGGCGAACACGAGGGGGACTGTAGGAGGGAAATCCGGCCGCACCAAACGACCCCAGAGCCCCGGATCACGTCGGTGGGTGCGGCCGGAAAAGGTGGCTACCGTTCGCGGGACCGCTCACCCATTGCCGGGTTTCCGAGCGGTCCCACGCCTGTTGCCCGCCCTTCGCGGCCGGACGTGCAGCCGTCTTTCCGAAAGGGAGAAGCCCGTGCCGTACACCCTGTACCGAGGCGACGCACTCACCGTCCTCAAGACCCTGCCCGACGAGTCCGTCGACGCCGTCATCACCGACCCGCCCTACAACTCCGGCGGTCGGACATCCTCTGAACGCACCGCGCGTACGGCCCGTGCGAAGTACACCAGCGGGGACGCCGGCCACGACCTGGCGAACTTCCCCGGCGAGAACCGCGACCAGCGCTCGTACCGGGCGTGGCTGACCGACCTGCTGACCGAGTCCTACCGGGCGGCCCGCGAGCACGCCGTCGTGATGGTGTTCACTGACTGGCGCCAAGAGCCCACGACCTCGGACGCGCTCCAGATGGCGGGCTGGACCTGGTCCGGCACCATCCCCTGGATCAAGCCCGCCTCCCGCCCGCGCAAGGGCGGGTCTAAGCAGGACTCGGAGTTCATCCTCTGGGGCGTCAAGGGCACCCTCGACAGGGCCCGCGACCTCTACCTCCCCGGCCACTACGTCGCCTCCCAGCCCCGCAAGGGTCGGGTCCACATCACCCAGAAGCCGGTCGAGGTGATGCGCCAGCTGGTCCAGGTCGCCCGCCCCGGCGGCACCGTCCTCGACCCCTTCGCCGGCTCCGGCTCCACGGGGGTCGCCGCACTGAAGGAAGGCCGGAGCTTCATCGGGATCGAGCTGTCCGACCACTACGCCGAAGTCGCCGAGCAGCGTCTGCGCGAGGCCATCCTCACTCGGGACGACGTCGACCTCGCCGGGCCGGAGCAGTGAGAAGACCCGCGCCCCAAAGCATGGGTGGAAACGAGAACAGGGCGGTTTCGGCACCCAGGATCACCAGGTGCCGAACCCGCCTTCGAACGCTCTCCGGGCTCAGCCCGCCTCGACGCTCCGCCGGATCAGGTCACCGGCCCGCTCCAGATCGGCGTGCGATCTGATCCGCACCTCAAGGGCCCCCGTGCCGTGAAACCCCAAGCCGCGGACGTCCCGGGTGAAGCCCTCGACCAGCTCCACCGAGTCCGGGTCCACCTTCAGCACCACCACCAGCGTCCGCTTCCGGGGCTGCACCTTCACCGAG
The DNA here is from genome assembly GCF_042732055.1 of Streptomyces sp. NPDC059816. NCBI lineage: Bacteria > Bacillati > Actinomycetota > Actinomycetes > Kitasatosporales > Streptomycetaceae > Streptomyces > Streptomyces sp. NPDC059816. The sequence goes on along the minus strand of NZ_JBHWIQ010000032.1, from coordinate 77,855 downwards.
GCCACGTTCTTGATCCGCCGGTACGCGATGTACTGCTGCAGCGTCTCCCGCTGCACCGAGCCCGACTCCATCAGCACCGCGTCCAGATCGGCGAACAGGCCCTTCAGCTCCTGCGGCGAGGCGTCCAGGTACTGCTGCACCGTCTTGCTCCCACCGGAGGTCGGTGCCTCATCCGCAGGCCCGGCCGCACCGGGGGCGGTACGGGGGCGGGGAACCGCGGGAGCGATCGGCGTACCGGTGAACGAGGCCACCAGCCTCAGCGTGACCACGTCCTCGAACATCCGGTACGCCACCAGGTCGATCCTGTGCCGGATCATCTCCAGCGCCACCACCGTGTGGGGCGTGAAGTCCCCCGCCACGCACACGATCCGCGGACGGCTCCAGTCCACCGACCCCGCCGCCTCCGCACCCAGCCGCTCCCGCGCCAAGCCCTCGAACTCGGCATGACTGTCGTTCAGCCACGCCAGATACGACAGCGCCTGCGTCACCACCTCTTTGTCCCGGGTCCGCTTGTACTCCACGATCACCGGTGCCCCGGTCTCGTCCAGCCCCAGCGAATCGATCCGCCCCCGGTGCCGCCCCGTCTCGTACTCCGACGCCAGGAACCGAATCCCCAGCATCGCCTCCATGTTCCCCTCGACCAGCGACTGCAGCTCCCGCTCCAATGCCACCGACGACCCCGCCATCTCCACCGCACGCCCGCCACCCACACGGAACGCCTTCAGATCACCCACACGAACCCCCCAGCCCATCGGCAGATCGACTGGGCAGAGAATCACCCCGGACCAGCGAATATTCCGCCGATGCGCAATCGTGATCAGGGTGCGGGTGTGGCGTCCGGGCCCGGTGACGCTGGGTCGATGCCGACTTCGCCTGTCGTCCAAGGCTCCCAGGTGGACCGTCCACCGCCCAGTGCGAGGAGGACCCCTCCGTCCACGATGCGTCAACCCGGTCGAGCGTTCCTCACCCGCAGGAGGGATCGCCGACGAGGAGAATCCGACATACGGTCCCGCTCACCCGTCAACTCAGGTGGAGTACCTGCCGCGGTGCCCGCTGCCGGTTCTCAGGAGGTTCCCCGTGCACAAGCGTGCTCTCGCCGCCCTGGCCACCGCCGCCGGTCTGCTGCTGGCCATGGCCGCACCCGCCCAGGCCGCCCCTTCACCCGGCACGTACACCGTGACGGCGACGCATTCGGGCAAGTGCCTGGATCTGTGGAACTCGTCCGCGGAGAACGGGACGGCCCTGGTGCAGAACACCTGCGACGGCCGGCCCTCCCAGCGGTTCACCCTTCGCGAGTACAGCAACGCCCCTGGTACGTATGCCATCCGCACGTTCGCCGGGAAGTGCCTGGCACGTGGGATGTACGCCTCGACGACGGAGCCCGTCCAGCAGCGGGGCTGCGTCTACGACCTGAGCCAGGCGTTCAAGATCGGCGCGCACCATCCGTGGTCGGGTGAGGTGATCTTCTCGCTCAACTGGTCCGGGGAGCGCAACTTCTGCTTCCACGTCGACCAGGCCGCCACCGACAACGGCACCGCGGTGATCACCCACGCTTGCAACCCCCAGGGAACCGGCGTGCGGAACGACACCTTCACCTTCCAGCCCTCCTGAGAAGGCACCTCGCTACGGGCGAGACGAACCGGATACGACACCATGCCACGACGGGCACGGTAACGCCGACCGCCGCTTCCCCGCGCCTGTCGTGGCTAAGGAGCGTGAACTCCACGGATGGAGGTCCGCCCCCGGGCGGTGATGGTCTCAGTGTGACGCACAGGAGTGGCAGGTGTTCTCCATGACGTGTTCTCATCATCCACTTGTTCGACACACGGGACGGAGTGCGGGATTCCGGCAGGGAGGGGTCCTGGGCAGATACGGAAGAACTGGCCGGATGGTCACACCGGACACCGCCGACGGATGAACGCGACCGTATGCGCGTTCGGGGCCGTACCGGCACGGTGCCGGTGATCCGGACATTCTCGTCTTGCGGTCTGTGAGCTGGCGGTTTACCGCTGTCAGACTCGCCCATGGGCCGCGGGCACGAGGTTCCGCGGCGCTTGGGGAGGGGATGGCTCATGGCGTTCATGCGGTACAAGACGACGGGCTTCGCGTGGGCGATGGCGTACCCGGGAGAAGAGTGGAAGGCGCTGTTCCGCCGGGGGGAGGAGGCCGCTCTGGTCAACGGGCAGTCGCTGGTCTCCTCGGGGCCGCTGACCACGGTGGTGACCCACTTCCAGGGGGTGCCGGAGGCGTACCGGAAGTCGAGCGAGGCGGTGGTGATGACACCGCTGGATCGCGGGTCGTGGGCGACCCTGTTCGTCCGGGGCAGCAGCATCCTGTTCTACAACTGGGACCGGGGGCAGCTCAGTGAGGGCCGGTGGGACGCCTTCTACAACTGGGGCACCGCGCTGCCCGAGTTCTTCCGTTCCCAGGTCGACGCACTGCTGCAGGCGCCGAACGCGGCGGACGGGAACTGGCAGACGTACTTCTTCAAAGGTTCGCGGGTGCTGACCCTGCACTGGACCGGCGGAGTGGTGCGCAACGCGCTGATCACCGAGGGGCCGGACGCGTCGGGCTGCGCCGGCTGGGCCCGGCTGCCGGAGGGCTTCCGCGCCGATCTCGACCAGGTGATCGCCTACAAGCCGGCCACCGACGGGACCCGGCAGAGCCTGCTGGTCAAGGACGGCCAGGGGCTCTTACTGAACTGGCGGACCGGACCGGTCGGCTCCGCCGCGAAGTTGCACGAACTCGGGATACCTGGCCTGGCCGCGCTGCCCGAGCCGTACCGGACCCCCTACCGGACGGTGACGGGCACCTGGAAGAAGGACACGGGCACCGGCCAGCGCGCGGAGTTGCGCGTGGACCTGGAGGGCAGCAGGGCCCTGTGCATGGTCAGCGGCGACGTCTTCAACCCGGACGGCTCCTTGGCCAGCTCCTTCCGCAGCACCGACGCCCTGACCGTCGAACAGCACGGCGACCAGTACACCCTGACCCAGACCGGTCTGGCCTGGGCCGGCAGCGTCGCCCAGACCACCCTCACCCTCACCGTCCCCCGGGTCCCCGCCACCGCCACGCCCACCGCCGCCGCCCTCGCCCTCACCAAGCCCGACGGCACCGTCCCGATCCGGTTCGCCTGCGCGCAGACCAGCACGGCGCTGCGGACGGTGGAGCTGGAGACCGACGTGATCGAGGGGGTGGAGGTCTTCCAGAGCTACGACACCACCCTGGCGCCGGTGCCGCCCGGCTACCGCAACCGGGTGCTGAGCGTCGCCTCCGCCTACGCTGAGGCGGGCATCGAGATCCGGGCCGCCGGCACCGCCAACACCATCGCCGACAGCTCCGGCACGGACCTCCTGTGGTCACCGTCCGAGCTGTACGCGGCGATGGAGGCGAACTACAGCCTCCGCGGCACCGGCCCCCAGTGGAAACTCTGGGCCTTCATCGCCTCCTACACCTACATGAACGCCTTCGGGATCATGTTCGACACCCGCAGCTCTGGCCGTCAGGGCCTGGCCATCCTCTACAAGTCCCTGCGCGACTACCAGGCGCTGGGCACCGCCGACGAACTCTTCACCTACGTCCACGAGATCGGCCACGCCTTCAACCTCTCCCACTCCTGGCGCAAGCACATGAACAATCCCCCCTCCGCCTTGGGCCCCAACCAGGGCTACGGCGAACTGTCCTGGATGAACTACTCCTGGGGATACGACGACGGAGCGGGCCGACAGGGCGCCGGGCACTTCTGGCAGGACTTCCCCTTCCACTTCTCCACGGACGAACTGCGCCACTTGCGGCACGGCCACTACTGGCACGTCGTGCCGGGAGGTTCCGGCTTCCAGACCAACGGCGCGCTCCTGCCCGACGAGGCTCTCGCCACGGCACAGACACCTCTGCGGGACGACGGCTCCGGGCTGGTGCTGACCCTCGGCGGAAAGCAGGTGTTCGGCTACGGCGAGCCGGTCACCGCCGAGCTGAAGCTCGCCCTCACCGGCGCACGCGACGCGGTGACCGCCGCCCGGCACATCGGGCCGGGCGGTGAGCGGACCGTCGTCCTGGTCACGGACCCCCGAGGCCGCACCACCCCGTTCCGCCCCATGGTCCGAACCTGCCACGGCCACGGCGCCGCCGAGCAGACCCTCACCCTCACCCCCGCCCAGCCCGCGGTGTACGAGACGGTCTACCTCGGCTACGGCGCCGACGGCCTCACCTTCGGCGACCCCGGCCTCTCCCGGGTCACCGCCGTCCACACCGCCCTCGACGGCACCCGTCTCGTCTCCCCGACCCGCACCCTCCGGGTCCGCCTCCCCCTCGACCGCACCGACCAGGAAGCCGGCGAACTCCTCCTCGGCGACGAACAGGGCGCCCTCCTCACCCTCCTCGGCTCCGACACCCCCACCCTCACCGCCGGCAACGACGCCCTCCGGGAACTCATCGAACGCCACGGCGACCACCCGCTCGCCGCCCACGCCCGCCTCGCCCACGGCGCCAACGCCGGACGCCACTTCCAGACCATCACCGACGGCCGCCTCACCGTCCGCCAGCCCGACATCGCCACCGCCGTCGCCGAACTCACCGACGCCATCGACACCTCCCGCACCAACGAGGCGACCGGCCTGGACAACCTCACCCTCAACGCGGCCATGCGCCGCCTCGCGGGCGTCCACGCCAAAGCCGGCGACCTCGACCGAGCCGAAGCCGTCCTGACCGACCTCACCGCCCACTTCCACCACCGGGGCGTCCCCGCCCACGTCCAGCAGCACATCCAGCAACAGGCCGACGAAACGCGTGCCGCCATCACCGAACCGACCGACGACCAGCCCTGACACCGCCCACCCGTACGGGACCGGGGAACCGCACGGGACCCTGGCCCCGCACCCCTCACACCCACACCGAACCAGCACCAACGCCAGCGGGAGAACCCACGATGTACGTGCAGCCCGAAGACGTCTCCCACGCCCTACTCATCGCCGTTCTCAACCACCACGGCGGCTCCCTGACCATCCCCGCCGAAGCATTGGAGAACAACGACGGCACCGCCACCATCAACGGCATACCCCACGTCGTGCCCATGGAGCCCCTGCCCGACGGCACCATGAGCCTCGTCACCGTCCTCAAACCCACCCGCCCATAGGCACCAAGCAGCCGTCCGGGCCCCACGAATGCCGGGGACAAGGGCCAGTCATCCGCACAGCCCATGCGCCGCAGGTATGCTCCACCGCGCGTGGGCTGTGCTCTTCGGTCTCATACCAACGGCGGGCGGTCTGCCGCTCCACTCCAGTCGGCGGGAACGGTTCTACGCCACGTGCAGCCGCCGAAAGCCGCGGCTCGGGGCTTGCCAGGAAACGAGTCCGGAAACTCCGGGTGTCCGGTCCGCGAGCCTCCTGCCGGGGCAATCGGAACCGGTTGCGGGCGATCATTTCCGGTCTTCCCCGCCGAACCGCCGGGTCGGACTGGTGGAACGAAAGCAATACCCCGGCAGCATTGACATGTTCTGGTGGCGCCCCTTGAACGGCCCAGTCCGCTTCCTTCGGGGGGGGGATCTGCCGCAGAGCAGCGAGTGAAACCGTCTGAGCCGCAGCTAGGGCATGGGGCTACTGGTGCTGCGCTATCCCTCCTCTATCCGCAATGAACAGTCGAACCAAATCGCGGTGAGACCCCATCCTTGGAGCATCGGCCGAACGGGCGTTGCCGATTGGCTGGGGTGACAAAGAACGGGATCTTGGTAGGCAGATGGCTGCGCAGTTCATGGATGTGAAGCAGACGGCCGAGTACCTCAACATGTCGGTTACGTGGGTGTACAAGGAGGCTCCTAGGGTGGGCCTGACTCCTTACAAGTTCGGCCGGGGGCGAAATGCAAAGATCCAGTTCCGGAGTTCGGAGGTCCAGGCGTGGATCAAGCAGCAGAAGATCGGCTAAGGGGAACGTGACCAAGGTCGAGGGGCATCGGTGACTTGAGGCGCCTCCGTTCGCTGAACGGAGGCGCCCCGGCTCTCTCAGACCGCGAGGCCGAGGTTGAGAATCTCGGCGGCCTTGCTGATGGACCCGGGCAGGAGGTGGCGGTACACCTTGAAGGTGATGTCCACGCTCTTGTGGCCCATCCACTCGGCGACATCGGTGATCGGGATGCCGTGGGCGAGGCAGTTCGAGGCGAAGAAGTGGCGGAGGCCGTAGAGGGTCATGCCGTCGGGAACATCGTTCTCCGCGGAGTCCCTGATGCGCCGCCACTGGTTGTCGAGGCAGTAGTAGGGGAACGGCTGGTCGGGCTTGCTCGGGTGGCGCAGCAGATATCCGTTGACGCTTCCGTACTTGTCGGCGTACCACTCGATGGTTTCCCGTACCAGGGAGGGGAGCGGAACGTCGCGGTACTCGCCGGCCTTGCGGTGCTTGAGTCGGGCGTACTGTCGTGTCGTCTGGTTGACTTGCTCGGTGATGCGATAGACGTCGTTCGCCACCAGATTGTTGAGGTTGACGGCAGCGGCTTCGCCGTTGCGCAGACCGCAGCCGCTCATGAGATCCGCGATGAGTCGGAACGCGTCGTCCCCGGAAGTGCGTATCCCGTGCAGCTGAGCAGGGGAAGGGATGACAGCCCGCTTTGGATCGTATTGGGGTGGCTTGACGCCGTCGAGGGGATTCTCGTCGTAGAGGCCGAGCCTGTGGGCGTCGAGCAGGATGGACTTCAGCTTGTCGTAGGCGTTGGCCTGGGTAGCCAGGCCGGTTCCGTTGCGCTCCATGGTGCGGATGAACCCGTCCACCACCTTGTGGTCGAAGGTGCCCATGCGCCGACTACTCAGGGCGGGGAGGAGGTGGTGCTCCAAGAGCGAGTCGAGGTGCCGGAGGGAGGACTGCGCGAGGTCCCGTTGGCTCTCCCGCCACTCGGTCGCGTACTCGCCGAACGCCATGGAACCGTACTTGTGGATGCGCTCCGCCTTGGTCTGTCCCCGGGCGGCTTCCTTCTTCGCCTTGTAGACCTTCGTCAAACGGTCGATCGCCCCGTCCTGGGTGGTGAACCCGGACTCCTCGACCTGTCGGCCCGTCGCACTGCGATACCTGATGGTGTACGTGTGGGCGCATCGGGACCAGCCGCCCTTGGGGTGCTCGCACTCCTTGAAGAAACTGCCCATGCCGTGGGCCAGTGCCTTGGTGGCCATGGCCTGGTACCTCCCGCGTACGGTGCTGACCTCTTGCTGACCGCACATTGTCCGGGAAGGGTTTGACCTGCGCGAAGACGGATTCTTCGTGGTATGTGGTGGAACTTCGTCGGACGAAGCAACGAGGAGATCGTCCAGGCGCGTTCGGACTGGATGGACGGCGCCCGCTTCGGCGAGGTGCAGGGGTACGACGGTGCGCCACTGCCTGCCCCCCAACTACCGCCGGGGCAGCTGAAGAAGCGGGGACGGACGGGCTGACCTGGCGTTTCGGGGGGCGATGCATCCGGCTTCCTCGTGCGGCTGCACCGCCCTGACGGAGGGAGCCGCACGGGGCGGACGCCCCCTTCGACGGGGCTCGCTCAGGCTGTCATCAGTCCTAGCTCTGACCCAAGGCTGGCTACCCCATCGCTGCGCGGGCCGTGTCGAGAAACGCCGACCGGTTGCCCTCCAGGTAGTCCCGTACGCTCTCGCCGTCGGGCAAGCCTTCCCACACGGCTCGGTTGAGGTCGAGGAAGTGCGCATGTGCGGCGTCACACACGGGTGTGAGGAACTGGATACGGATGAGCCGGTCCGCGACCCAGAAGCGGTACATCACGTCGCGGGCCGTGAGGTACCAGGCGTCGGTGTCCTCCCACTCGGAAGGTCTGGTGTATGCGGTGCGTTCCGCTTCTGCCGACACCTCGACGAACCGCTCCAGCAGCGCCAGCCGTTCCGCGCGCCGAGCCTCCGACAGGGCGCTCTGCTGCCGTTGCAGTTCAGCGCGCTCCGCAGAGAGTTGAGTCCTGTGCTGGACGAGGTAGGACAGCATGCCTCCGAGGGCAACACCGCCCAACGATATGAGTGACACCCAGACTTGACCTGACATGGCGGTCATCGTGCCATGCTGTCGATCTTCGAGAACATCTTGATTCGTGGCTGGTGTGATCACGACCACCTCGGGGCAGATGCTCGCGCTCCGGCCCCGCAAGCGGTTCGCCGAGGCCGCCGTGGCAACACCATCACGATCGCCGACGGCGGCTACCTACTCTCGCACCCCCGCTGACGGCGGTCGGCGTCGCGGGGGCGTCTCGAACCCGGGGCCCGAAAACCGGGCGGAGGACAGCTGGGCATCCGCCATGCCGCGCATGTGGACCAGGAGCGAGTCGGCGAAGCGCATCGCGTCACGGCGGACACGCTCGTCGTCCGTCACGCACTCCAGCTCACGGGGAAGTTTGCCGTGAGCGGTCACGGCGTGCCGCATGGCGACGGTCACGGCCTCGTCGTTGAAGGCGTCAGCGGCCTCCTGCAACGAGCAGCCGCGTTCCTTCCACAGGATCAGGACCCCGTTGTAGGGGTCTGAGGTCGACAGTTCACGGGGGAAGCCGATCAGATCGTTGGAGAACCCCGTATGGTCGACGACGGCCAGCCGCAGCTGGTTCCAGGCCGGCAGTCTGCGTACCGTCTCGGGTACGTCGATGTCGAGTCCGTACTCACCGAGATCGACGCTGACGGCAGTAGCGGACGAATGGCGCCGGTGATCGGGGTACTGCGCGAGCGTGAGTTCCGACCCGGTGTGCTTCACCACGCATTCCCTGTAGTTGGCGACGAAGTTGTCCTCCCACGACTGCCAGTACCTCTTCACCCATCCCGGTGAGCGCCCCGCCTCCATTCGGGTCAGGACATCGGCCAATGCCTCGGCCTGTCGGCTCTTCGGCTGCCCTCCGTTGATCACCTCGACATGCGGGTCGACCACCTGTCCGCACCGTCGGAAGTCCCCCGACGCGGCGCCCTCGCTCAGCTCCAGGTCGATCCAGTACGCGTACGCGAACAGACAGGCGGCGGTGATCAGCCGCTCAGGACTGGCCCAGGGATGGGCGAGCGCTTTCGTGTACGCCAGCCGCCCTCCCCCACTTCCCACGCCTTGGCGTCGGTGAACAGCTCGTAGGAGTCGACCCACTCCCGCATCGCGTCATAAGCCTGTCGGTAGGACGGATTGGGCTCGTGCGGCGGCATCGGCAGATAGAGCTCGGGCATGACCAGCCCGCGCAACTCGTCGGAGTCGTTCACGGTCTTCCTTCCGGCGGCGTCTTCGGTGAGCGCGGCCGCGGCGTCCACGGCGGGACGGTGCCGGTGCTCCCGCTCCTGCTGATTCCGCTGCCGGCCATGCACATGCCCCCTGGATCAGGCACTGGGCAGGGGAAAGCCCTGCTTCCGCCGAGGTCGGAATCACCGCCAACCAGCTCACACCCGGATACGCCGATGGTCCGTTTCGGGTCGAACTGCGTCCGGATGCAGTTCAGTTCACCACTGTCAGCCCGGGTTCGAAAGAGACTGACCGCCGCCGATGTGGTGCGCACGCTGCCACCTTGTGCGCTTGTGAGCGCCCAGGGCTTCCCGGGCCCCGCCACGTGCCGGTGCCGAGGCCGCCGCCCTCGTTCAGCTCCAGCGCGCCCCGCTCACAGGTGGGCGTCCAGGAACTCACCGAGTGCGGCCCCCGTCATCGGACCGCTCCCGGCCGCAGTCGGCTCGCCCCGGTCGATCAGCACGAAGAAGGGCGCGCCGGTGACGCCGTACCGCCGTACCGGGCCGGGGCACCTCGCGATGTCGGCCCGGACGACGATCAGCCGCCCCTGGTAGGCGTCGGCCACCTCCCGCACCAGGGGCTCCATTTCCTTGCACGCCGCCACGGCCTTGGGCCACACACCGTGGAAGTAAGCGAGCACCGGGACGTCCGCCCTCGCCAGGATGAACGCGAACTCGGCGTCCTCCTGGGGTTGATGGACCCTGGCTGCCATCGGCCCTCCTTGACGTGCACTCGACGGGAGGCAGCGGGTCAGCCTCCCGGTGTCTGCTGACCGCGGCGACGCGCACCGCCCGTCAGCGGGCCTTGCGCACACGACCGGCCCTGCGGGCCTCTGCCAACATGCGCGCCTCCGCGGCCTTCCGGGATTCCTTCGGCGGGCGGCCGGCGTGGACGCCCAGGCCCCGGAACGCCGCGTTGCCGGCCTTTGCCTTGTCCTGCACCGGCGGGCGCTTCGCGCCGGTGATGGTGGTCAGCCTCTCCTCGCCGGAGCGGACCTGGGTGACCGTGGGCCGGATGCCGGCATCCGACATCATCCGGTTCACGTCCCGGCGCTGGCCGGGCGTGACCAGGGTGACCACCCTGCCGGACTCGCCGGCACGCGCGGTGCGCCCGCCGCGGTGGAGGTAGTCCTTGGGTTCGGAGGGCGGATCGACGTTGACGACGAGGTCCAGGTGCTCGATGTGGATGCCACGGGCGGCGACGTTGGTGGCCACCAGCACGGTGATCGCGCCCTCCTTGAACTGGGCCAGCGTGTGCGTTCGCTGCGGCTGCGACTTCCCGCTGTGCAGGGCACCCGCTTTGATGCCGCTGCTCCGCAGATGGCGGGTGAACTGGTCCACGGCGTGCTTGGTGTCCAGGAACATCAGCACCCGTCCGTCCCGGGCCGCGATCTCGGTGGCTGTCGCGTACTTGTCAGTGGGATGGACGTTCAGCACGTGGTGCTCCATCGTCGCGACCGAACCCTCCGCCCGGTCGACCGTGGCGAGCACCGGTTCGCTCAGATAGTGCCTGACCAGTTGGTCGACGTTGCGGTCGAGCGTCGCGGAGAACAGCATCCGCTGCCCGCCGGGGGGAACCTGGTCCAGGGTCTGCGAGACCTGCGGTAGGAAGCCCAGGTCGCACATCTGGTCCGCCTCGTCCAGCACCGCGATCCGTACCCGGTCCAGGTGGCAGTCCCGCCGGGCGACGAGATCGGCCAGCCGTCCCGGCGTTGCCACCACGACCTCGGCACCCGCCCGGAGCGCCGCCGCCTGTCGGTTGATCGCCAGCCCGCCGACCACGGTCACCGACCGTAGTCCGAGCGCTTCCGCATAGGGCGCCAGCGCCTCGCTCACCTGCTGCGCGAGTTCCCGCGTCGGCACCAGGACCAGGGCGAGAGGGCGCTTCGGTTCGGCTCGACGGCCCGCCGTACGGGCGAGGAGCGCCAGCCCGAAGGCGAGGGTCTTCCCCGATCCGGTCCGCGCGCGGCCCAGGACGTCCCGGCCGGCCAGCGCGCTGGGCAGGATGGCCGCCTGGATCGGGAACGGATCCCGTACCCCGAGCTCCGCCAGCACCCTCATCAGCTCGACCGGCAGTTCCAGCTCCGCGAAGGACACGGCCGGCGGAAGGCCGGGGGCCGACGTCCCCGGCACTGAGAGCTCGCCCCGCGGGGCCCTCTCCTGGTCAGACCGGCCTGGTCCGGAGCGGCCGGAGGACGGCTGCTTCGCCTTCATGGGGTCCTTCCTCATTTCGGTGCCCTGAACGGGCCGGGGCCCGTGCCTTGTCCGGCACGGGCCCCTGCTGTCTGCGAGCGTGGCTCCGACTTTACCAGCGCCGGACTCACGGCCCGTGTCCCGGAACGCGGGTGGGGTTCCGAGGCTCTGGACAGGGCCGGCCGCCCTTCCCGCCGGAAGGAGCCGCAGCACGGGCTTGGTGTCGTGCGGCGCCGACGGCTCCGGCAACGGACGACCGTGAAGCCCTGGTCTTGGGCCGGACGGGTGACCAGGGTGGTCTTGCCGACACCGTCGCCGCCCTCGACGACGAGGGTACGGCGACCGGACACCACGCAACGGCCCGCGCCGATCTCCTCGAGACCGGCGTTGACGGCGTGCAGATGCACGGACGGGACCTTGTCGCCCGCGATGACGACCACGACCTCAGCACCTCGCATGAGGCTCAGTGCCGCGTCCCGGTTCGTGGTCTCTGAGCAGGTGAAGGGGTCGGAGAACGGAGCCGGGACCCCGGTTTTCCCTCCGGGCCGGCGCCAGTGCACCTCGTCGATGGTCACGTACCGCACGTCCGCATCGGGCCGTGCGGTCCGCAGTGCCGACCAGGCCGTACGCACGTACGTCGAGGTCGCGGGCTCCTCGGCGGAGTGTGCTCCGGAACCGGCCGGGCGTTCGGCAAACCACTCTTTCGGGGGGCGCTCAGGGAGCAGCGCGGGAACGTTTTCGGGCGTTTGGGAGAGGGGCGGCAGTCAGAAGTGCGCTCCGTGTGACGGGGGTGCCGCACGAAGGGGGAAGGCTGTGCGACGGGCTTGGTGGAGCCGTCCGGCAAACCCGGTGCGGGCGGTTTGGCGAGGAGCCGTCAGCGTCGCTTTTCGTACGTCTCCCACTGTGCTCTGATCCTCCATCGGTGCCGGCTCCACCGGGGCCGTGCCCGTGGTCCGGACGTCCGGACGCACCCCCAGCAGCGCCGAAACAAGGGGAAGAACTATGACCACGCCTCCGTCCACTCCGCTCCGGGTCGCCCTGGTCAACGGCGGCTTCGAAGAGCCGGTCCTCAACGCCACCTTCGAGATCCTGCCGGACTCGACCCAGTCGCAGGCCAGGAAGGTCCCCGGCTGGATCACCACTTCGACCGACCATCTGATCGAGCTCTGGCGCTCCGGCCACGACGGCGTCCCGTCGGCCGTGGGCTCCCAGTTCGCCGAGCTGAACGCCCATCAGGTCTCCACGCTCTACCAGGACCTGCCGACCACCCCCGGCACCAGGCTCTACTGGAAGCTGTACCACCGGGGGCGGGCGGGCACGGATGTCATGGCGCTCGATATCGGCGCGCCGGGGGCCGTGGTCCAGCAGCGGACCTTCAGCGACGGGAACACCGCGTGGGGCTTCTACACGGGGACCTACACCGTTCCGGCGGGCCAGACGCTGACCCGGTTCGCCTTCCGCTCCGTCTCCTCCGTCGGGGGTGCGACGGCCGGGAACTTCCTGGACGGGGTCTTCTTCGGGACCGCCCCGGTCGTGGTCCTCGAAAAGACCGTCTCCCCGGCGGGGCCGGTGGAGGTCGGCAGCGTCCTCACCTATCGCGTCAAGGCGACGAACACCGGCGGCGACGCGGCCGAGGCCCTCGTCCTGACCGACGCCGTCCCCGCCGGCGCCACCTTCGTGCCCGGATCGTTGCGCATCGTCGAAGGCACCAACAGCGGGGCGAAGACCGACCAGAGCGGCGACGACCAGGCGAACTTCGACGCCACAAACAACAAGGTGGTCTTCCGTCTCGGCACCGGCGCCTCCGCGACGCAGGGCGGCGCGCTGGCCAACACCGCTGTCCTGCCCGCGGGGACCACGGTGGAGTACAAGGTCACCGTGAACACCGCGAGCGGCGGCGGGCGGATCACCAACACGGCCTCGGCCACCTATGAGAACCGTCTCGCGGCGACCCCCGAACAACTGACCGCCACCTCCAACCAGACGTCCGTCGGAGTCCGCCCGGCCGCCGACCTGACCGTGACCAAGGCCGCCGACGTGACCACCGTCACCGTCGGGCAGACCGTGACCTACCGGATCACCGTCCGCAACACCGGCCCCAACCCGGCGACCGGCGTCACCGTCACCGACCAGCTCCCCGCCTCCCTCGTCTTCCTCTCGGCCGAATCCTCGACCGGGGCCCACGACCCGGCGACCGGTCAATGGGCCGTCGGCGCCCTCGCCCACGGCGCCACCGCCACCCTGACCCTGCGGGCCAAGGCCACCACCCCCGGCCGGGTCACCAACACCGCCACCGTGACCGGCAGCGAGAGCGACCCCGACCAGGCGGACAACGCCGACAGCGTCATCGTGTGCGTCACCGCCGCGCCCGTCTGTGCCGCGCAGGCATAGGCAGCCAGGGCCTCACCTCCTGACGGGGCGGCCCCCGGTGCCGGGCCGCCCACCACGTCCCGAGGCCCGCCCGCTCACCCCCGCGGCCCGTCAGAGACGGTGCGACCGTACTCCGCCCGTCGCCCAGTGCCAGTTGACGACCGGACCCCACGCCTTGGCCCACTCCTTCTTCAGCGCGGTGCGCTGTTTCGTGTGGATCCGGAGGGCCTGTGCCACCACCGGACCGAGTTCGGTCAGGTCGTCGGGGATCGGTATGCGCAGCATCAGGTGCTGGGTCCGGTGGGCCAGGACGAGTGTGCCGTCCGGTGAGACCTCCATCGGCGTGAACCGGGTCAGCGCCTTGAACTGCTGCTCCTCGGTGGCGAGTCTGGCCCGCAGCGAGCCGTCCGCCGTCCACGCGTACAGGCCGTACCGGTTGAGGTGGAACGCGTGGCCCCGGTGCGGGTCCGCGACCAGGTTGAAGCAGTGCCCGGTGAAGGGGCTGTCCTTCCACGGCTCCATTCCGCCGAGGCCGCCGGTCACCCGGCCGTCGGTGTCGACGAGTAGGAACGCGTGCGGCTGGCCGCGGCTGCCGCCCCGGTAGGTGCGGGCGAAGACCGGCACGACGAACAGCTCGGCGCCGATCGGCGCGGGCCTGCCCAGCCGCGACTGGCCCCAGACGTACGGGTCCCCCGCGTCCCGCCGCAGATGGTCGACGAGCGAGTGCGGCCGGTTGCCGAGCCCGACCGGTGCGCCGGCGTAGGTCACATGGGGGCGCAGGTCGTTCTCCGCGGTCTGGTGCGCCGGACTGCCGTCGAGGGAGACCAGGGCGCGCACCTCGGGCTTGTGGCCCGCGACCGGGACGCTTTCGGCGAGACCGACGATGTTGGGGAGGCTGTTGCCGTACCGGTGGGTCCCGTACTCCGTGGCCACACAGAGCAGCCGGCCCGAGGGCATGACGCTCATGGAGGTGACGAACGGGTCGCCCGGCAGCGGTTCCTCGTCGTACGGCCGGTTCGGCATGGACCAGGCGGCCAGGACCGTGTCCAGCTCGGGTGTCAGCACATGGGTGCGGTCCGGTTCGCCGCACAGCGCCACCTTGCCGTCGGGCAGGACGCACAGGCTCATGTCCAGGGACCACTTCACGGCCGACGGTGTCCCGTCGGGGTGGTCGTGGCAACAGAGCGCCGTGTTCAGCGCGGTGCCGTCGGGCGCGAACCGGGTGAGGATCCCGTACCTGAGCTGCTCCTCGGCGGGGCTCGCGGCGACTTCCCGGAAGCCCGGCCCGGCCCGCCACAGTGTGTACAGGGCGTAGAACTCGCCCGTGGGAGCGGTCCGGACGTCCTGCGCCTCGACGCACCATCCGCTGGTGTACGGGGCGGCGAGGTCGATCCGGTGTTCGTCGACGAGCGCGGCGGGCAGGGGCAGCGGCAGTGTCTGGACCATGCCCCGCATTGTTCACCGCCGCACTGACACCGGCCGGTCGGTGTCACGAGCGCGGGCGCGCGGACCACGTAGGTGGCGATCAGCTCCCGCAGCGCGACCGCCCGGTGCCGGCCCTCCCGTTGGGCGCGCAGAGCTCGGTCGGCGGCGCGGAGACGGGCCAGGGCGGACGGGTCACCGTCCACCAGGGCGTCGACCACCGGCTCGGTGAGCAGGTCCAGGCATGCGGTGAGCAGTCGACGGGTGGCCGGCGACGGCGGGGCCGGGGCCGCGTAGGCGGTGGTCAGGTGGCGCGCGGGGTCGGTCAGGCTCCAGCCGACGACCGCCCCGCGCTGGACGAGGAGCGACACATCGCGGGCGATGCCGATACGGGCGTCCAACGGCCCGTCCAGGACATCCGGATCACGCAGGCAGATGAGCACGCCGTCCCTGGGCGCGCGGCACAGCACCGTGGTGTGTCCCACAGCCGGTGCCCGCTGCCGAACGTGTCGGCAGCGAACCGTTCCCGCTCCTGCACGTCCGCGTACTCCACGAGGCGCAGGGAGTCGCCCGCGAAGCGGGGAGCGACGGAGAGCGGCTCGCCCGTCACCGTGGCGCGCCAGCCGTCGTCGAACGACAGGTGCGTGTTCATCGACGCCTCATCTCGATGCGCGCTCCGGGGGTCAAGTGCTCGCCTGCCGGGGATCCTGTCACCCACGGGGTCCTCGTGGGTGACAGGATCCCCGGAATCCGACGGTCCGCCATCAGGGTCTCCGGGACGCGTTCGGGAGACCTTGACCGCCGACGCCGATGGGGTTCAGCCCGTGACGAGACGGTCCCCGGCGATGCCCGCCTTGTCGGGACGGTAGAAGTCCCGGATGCCGTCCGCCCACACGACGACCGGGACCCGGTCGCCCTCCACGGGGCCGAAGGCGTCGAACAACGCCTCGATGTGGTCCGGTTGGAACCCGATGGCGATCATCAGCACGAGGAAGTCGGGCCGTTCGACCAGCCCGTCGCCGTCCGGGTCGCCCAGCGCCGACAAGGCGACCGCGAACGCGTCGACGACCGCGTCGAACCGTTCCGGATCGAGGACGACCGCGGTGAACTCCTGAGGGCTGATCCGCCCGTCGCCGTCCGCGTCCAGCTCCGAGGTCAGCGTGGCACCGTACCCGCGGAAGGCCTCGGACAGCGCCTGCCCCGCCTCCGCGCTGCCGGCCGGCAGCGCCTCGACCGTCCGGCTGGCCATCAGATCGAAGTCGGTCGGCTCCAGGTAGCCGTTGCCATCGGCGTCGAAGAGCGAGAACACGAGCTGCACGCGAGCGACGGCCTCGGTGGTGGGCATGGTGGGAACACCTCTGCTTCCGGGTGCGGGGTGAGGGAGACCGGGGACGTGTCCCGGCGGTCGGCTCCACTATCCGGCGGTGCTCCGGCCCCGTCGGTGGAAAGTCCGTCCGGTGTACACGAACGGGGGCAATGCCCCGGTGCCACGCATGGCGCGGCCAACGACGGGAAACGCGAGACGGCTCAACGCGCCCCGGTCGAGGGCGACATCGACGTAGCGGAGCGTTCCCACCCGGCCGAAACCGCACCTCTCGATACGCCGGGTGATGCATTGACCCCGTAGCGCCAGCGTGGTTGCATGCTTGCGGTCCTCTGGTGGACCGAGCAACGACCGCGCCCTGCCCGGGGGATCGAATGAGGCGAAACGCGAAGTCGAGCACCACCAGACGGGTGCGGGTCGCCCTGAGTACGGCGGTCGCCGTCTGCGCGGCCACGGCGGTGCTGCCCACAGCCGCCTCGGCCCGGCCGGTGGGCCACCGCACGACCGGTGTCGAGCGCATCAGCGTCGCGCCCGACGGCACCCAGGGCGATGCCCATTCCGCCGGCGCCTCGATCATGCCGGACGGTCACCGCATCGTCTTCTCGTCATCGGCGACGAACCTGACGCCCGAGGGCACGACCGGAGACGACCGGGCGTACGTCCGCGACCAACGGACGGGGCAGACCCGGCGGATCGGGCCCTACAGCCCGCTCGATCCCCCGGTGATCAGCGGCAACGGGGAGTACGTCGCCTACCCCGTGCAGTGGGTGAACAACGTGCGGATCCGCCAGTACCAGGTGAGCACGGGGTACACGGCTTCCGCCAACTGCTCGTCCCACAGCTGCGACCAGCCGTCGTCGAGCGCCGACGGCAGTTCCCTCGCCTTCGTCGTCCTGTTCCGGCAACCGTCGTCCGGCCAACGCATCGAGGTCCACGACGGGGACGGCACCAAGAAGACCGTCGCCGACTTCGCCCACACGCACGAGTCCCGACCGTCCCTCAGCGGCGACGGCCGGTACGTCGCCTACCAGGACGGCGGGGCGGGGGACGTCTTCGTGTGGGACCGGGTCGGCGGCACCACCACCGGCCCGGTCGAGGGCCCGTCCACGGCGGCGGCACTCGTCCAGCTCAGCGACGACGGCAGCAAGGTCGTCTACGTCTCGGGCTCCGACACCTACGTCCACGACGTGCCCTCGGGCACCGTCCACCTGGTCCCGAACGCACGGGGCGTGGCCATCGATCCCACCGGCCACCATCTGCTGTACGCCCCGCTCGGCACGAGCGGGGCGGGGCTCAAGCTGCGCGACCTGCGGACGGGCACCGACCAGATCGTCTCGAACCAGCCCGCCACGGCCGGTACCGACGCGGTCAGCGCCGGTGGACGCGACGTGGTCTTCCAGTCCACGGCCGACGACCTCGTGCCCGGCGACACCAACGGGAAGTCGGACGTCTTCGTCCGTCGCTTCCCCTGACCGCCGGGAACAGGGGAAACGGCTACTTCTTGCGGGCGAGGGTGAGCCCGTCGGCGATGTGGATCATGGTGGCTTCGACGCGGTCGTCGGTGCGGACGCGTTCGTTGAGCTGCCGGACGGCCCGGGTGGTCCCGGCGGTGTCATCGAGGTCGATGACGCGCCCGTGGTAGAGGACGTTGTCGACCAGGATCACGCCGCCGGGCCGGACGCGGGGCACCGCCTCTTCCCAGTAGGCGGTGTAGTTCTCGTAGTCGGCGTCGATGAAGACCAGGTCGTAGGTCGGCTGTTCGGGCAGGGACTTGAGGGTGTCCAGGGCCGGGCCGAGACGGAGTTCGATGCGGTCCTGGACACCGGCGGCCCGCCAGTGGCGGCGGGCGATGCCAGTCCATTCCTCGCTGATGTCCAGACAGGTCAGACGGCCGTCCGCACCGAGTCCGCGGGCGATGGCCAGGGCGGAGTAGCCGGTGAACGTGCCGATCTCCAGTGCGGTGCGGGCTCCGATCAGCTGGGTCAGGAGGGTCAGGAAGGTGCCTTCGTCGGGGGAGATCTGTAGGCGGGCCTCGTGTCCGAGGGTGGCGGTCTCGGCGATCAGCCGGGATTGCACGGGGTCGGGCGGGGTCCCATGGGCGCACAGGTAGTCGAACAGCTCGTCGGACAGCGGGGTGGGCGTTCGAGTCATGGTCAACGATTCTACGGGCGGCCCGAGTTGGGGCGGCTGCGGGTTCCGATGCTGTCGATCGGACGGCTCAGGAGAGCCGTAGCGAATTCGCCGTCCCGCTGCGGTGTCCGCGTCCGCGCTCCTATCCTGGCTCGCAGGGGTGGAGACGAGCTGGGGGGGCATGCCTCATGAGGGCAGCAGGCAGGAGTGCGTCGGTGCTGAAGTCAGGAGTCAGGCGGCTCTTGGGACGCACGGGATTCGACATCGTGCGCAGCACCAACAAGTTGGGGGGCGTCGACGACTTCCTTCCGTTCGAGGCCACGATGCGGGCGGCGCGGGCGGCCGGTCTGTCGGTCGGTGACCACATCGACGAGGTCATGAACGGGACGCCGGGCGCCACCCAGTCCACCATCGACGAGTTACGCGACCTCGGTGTCTTCGCTGCCGCCCCGAACACGGTGCTGGAGATCGGCCCCGGGTCCGGACGGTACCTGGAGAAGACCCTGAAGGAGTGTTCACCGGACCGCTACGAGATCTACGAGACGGCAGCGCCCTGGGCCGACTACCTGGTGGAGACGTTCAAGGTGGTGGCCCGGCCGACCGCGGGAAGCAGTCTCGCCCCGACCCCCGACGGCAGCATCGACCTCGTCCAGGCCCACAAGGTCTTCAACACCGTGACCTTCCTCTGCGCCTCCCGCTACTTCTTCGAGATGGCACGGGTCACGCGCCCCGGTGGTCGGATCGTCTTCGACGTCATGACGGAGACCTGCTTGGACCCGGCCGCGGTACGCACCTGGGCGACGGAGGGCGGCGCGGGTCACGGGTCGTACCCGGCCGCAATACCGCGTCGGGTGTGCGTGGACCTCTTCGCGACCCTGGGGTGCACGTTGGAGGCCAGCTTCCTAGCGCCGCTGGGCGTCGCATCCACGGAGGTGCTCGTCTTCGGAAAGGGCACCTGATCCTCATCCTCAGGTCCTCCGGTGGGCGGGTGAGGGGCCGGCCGACGCCCGGGGTGCTGCCCCCGGCGCTGCGCGGGTGGCTCGGGCTGATCGCGACACTCGCCACGCTGGTGGTCGTCGTGCTCGGGGTCCGGTACTCCGGCCGCAGCCGACCCGGCGCCGTGGACGCATGGATCCAGTCGGCGGTGGACGGTGTGCGCCCGCCGTGGCGGCGGGTCGCCCTCGCCGTCGACTTCCTTGCGGAGCCCGCCGGAGCGGCGGTGCTGGTCGTGGCCGCCGTGACGGGCTGTCTGCTGTGGCGACGCCTTCGGGCAGCGGTGCTCGTGGTGGTCGGCACCGGCCTCACCGTGGGGACGACGACGCTGCTCAAGCCCCTGGTGGGACGCACCATCCACGACGGGCACCTGTCCTACCCGAGCGGGCACACGGCCTTCCTCACCGCGTTCGCCCTCGTGGTGGCGCTGCTCACGGCCGGCCGCCTCGGCCTCGGCAGGGCGGCCGGCACGTTGCTGGTGGTCACTTCGGCGCTGCTCGCCGGTGCCGCCATGGGTTGGGCGCAGGTCGCCCTGGGCGCGCACTACCCGACCGACACCCTCGGCGGCTGGTGCACGGCGCTGGCGGTGGTCCCGATGACCGCATGGCTGGTTGACCGGTCGACCGACGCCGTTCGGCGGGAGCAGCGTTGACGGTGTGTCACGCCAGGGGGCGGAACACGGGTTTCACCGGGCGCCCGGCCAGCCAGGGGGTGGGGTCAGCGGCGTCCAGTGCCTTCCGGTACACCGCACACGCCTGGGCCACCGCGTCGACGGTGTGGTCGATGTCGGCCTCGTCGAGCGCGCTGCTCACCACGAACGACGGGGCGAGCACCCCGCCCACGAGGAGTTGACGCAGGAACAGGGTGCGGTACTCCTGCGAGGGCTGCCGGTTCTCGTCGAGGGTGGCGAAGACCAGGTTGCTGGCCCGGCCGCGGACGAGGACGTGGTCGCCGACGCCCATGCTGGCCGCGGCGTCGCGAACCCCGGCGGCCAACCGCTCGCCGAGGGCGTGCAGCCGGTCGGTGACGCCCTCCTCGACGTAGGTGGTGAGCACGGCCGTCGCGGCGGCCAGTGAGTGCGTTTCCGCGCCGTGCGTGGTGGACAGCAGGAACACCCGTTCGCGGGTGTCGCGCAACCCTCCGCGTTCCATGAGGTCGCGGCGCCCGGCCAGCGCGGAGACGGCGAACCCGTTGCCGAGCGCCTTGCCGAAGGTGGAGAGGTCGGGGACGACCCCGTACAGGCCCTGCGCGCCCGCTTCGGACCAGCGCAGGCCGGTGATCATCTCGTCGAAGACCAGGACGCAGCCGTGCCGGTCGGCGAGTTCGCGCAGTCCGGCGAGGTACCCGGGCGGCGGCTCGGTGTGGGTGGCGGGTTCGAGGATCAGGCAGGCGACCTCGCCCGGATACCGGGTGAGCAGTTCCTCCGTGGCGGCCAGGTCCCCGTAGGGGAACGTCACGGTGAGCTCGGTGGTCGCCGCCGGAATGCCGGCGGACATCGGTGTGGTGCCGATGAACCAGTCGTCGACGGAGAGGAACGGGTGGTCGCCGCAGATGGCGACCCGGGAGCGCCCGGTGACGGCGCGGGCGAGGCGCACCGCGGCGGTGGTGACGTCGGAGCCGTTCTTGGCGAACTTCACCATCTCGGCGGTCGGCACCGTGGCCAGGAAGCGTTCCGCGGCGTCGACCTCCACGATGGAGGGCCGGACGAAGTTGCTGCCGCGGTCGAGTTGCCGTCGCACCGCCTCGATGACGCGCGGGTGGGCGTGGCCGAGGCTGACCGACCGCAGTCCGGAGCCGTACTCGACGTAACGGTTGCCGTCGACGTCCCACACATGGGCACCGCGGCCGTGGCTGATGACCGGGGCCAGGTCCTCGGGGTACTGGTCGTCGCCCTTGGCGTAGGTGTGCGCACCCCCGGGGATCAGAGCGTGCAGTCGCTCGTTCGCCCGTCGCGACCGGGGCAGGAGGAACTTCTCGCTGTCCACGCCCGCTTCACCTCCCCTCATGCTTCAGGACCTCGGCGAGGCTCGGTGCCTTCCGGTCCCGCTCGGACATCGACGTGGCCGGCAGCGGCCAGGGAATGGCGAGCTCGGGGTCGTCGAAGGCGATCGTCACGTCCTCGGCCGGATCGTGCGGGCGGTCGATGCGGTAGGAGACGTCGGCGGTTTCGGTCAGTGCCTGGAAGCCGTGTGCGCACCCCGCCGGGACGTACAGGGTCTGCTGGGTCTCGCCGGACAGGGCGAAGAAGGCGCGGTTGCGGTAGGTCGGGGAGTCGGCCCGCAGGTCCACGACGACGTCGAAGACCTCCCCGTACGAGCAGCGCACCAGTTTGGCCTCACCGGCTCCGGAGCGCAGGTGCAGTCCGCGCAGCACCCCCCGGACCGAGCGGGACACGCTGTCCTGGACGAAGGAGTCCGGGTCGAGGCCGACCGAGCGGGCCACGTCGGCGTCGAAGGTGCGGCAGAAGAAGCCGCGTTCGTCGGCGTACGACGTGGACTCGAACAGGTATGCGCCGGCGATCGCCGGGATTCCGGTCGCCTTCATGGAGTCTCCCGCAGGGCGTGGGTGTGGGTGTGGTCGGGCGCCGGGAACAGGGTCGCGGTCAGGGCGGTGAACTGGCGTTCGAGGAGTCGGGCGGCGACGAGGTTCCGCTCGGTGAGGGTCCGGCGTAGCTCCGCCGCGTGCTGTTCCAGCGCCCGGAACTGGGCGAGCAGCCGGTCGGCGTCGACCTCACGGGCCGGGTGGCAGTACGCGTCCAGGCCCATCCGGGCCATCAGTGCCTCGCTCTTGGCCGCGTAGCTGAGGGCGAGCGTCGGCGTGCCGACCTTCAGGGCGCAGACCAGGTTGTGGTAGCGGGTGGCCACCACGGCGTCGGCGGCTGCCGTCTCCTTCATCAGGTCGGCGAGCGAGGACGCCCCCGCGGCGGTGACCAGGGGTGAGTCCACCGCGTCGCGGATCGCGGCCACCACGGGTTCATCGATCCCGTCGCCGGTGAGCAGGCGGACCGGCCGGCCGTCCTCGACCAGTGCGCGGACGAAGCGGATCGTCCCGTCGAGGTAACGCCGGTGGATCTCCTCGGCGCGGGCGCGGTCGTCGTTGCCGCCGTGGAAGGCCATGACGCCGACGCAGACGGGCCGGGGCAGGTCCGTGTCTGCGGGGTGGTCGTCCGGTGGCGTCGGCAGGGCGAACGCGAGGTCCGGGTAGACCTCGTCGCGCGCGGTGTCCACGCCCATCGCCCGCATCGCGTCGCGGGACAGGGTGTCCCGGTACGAGCGGTAGGCGGCCAGTCGCGCCGACCAGCGCACCAGGGCCCGGGTGGGGCGCCCGCTGATCGGGCCGGCGCCGACGCTGACCAGGGCGACCCGGGTGCCGAACAGCCGGCCGGTCGCGCAGAGCAGGAACAGCGCGTACGGGAAGCCCCACGGCCGTAGCGGCAGCGTGGCCTCCAGGACGCCCATGCCCGGCACGATCACCACGTCGTGGCGGCGCACCCAGGCGGCGGTGCGGAAGACGTCGACGAGTTTGCCGAGGCCCTTGCCGGCGATCGCGCCGCCGCGCGACGCGGTCCGGTACTCCCCGCGGTACCAGTGCAGTCGGGTCGCGGGGATGCCGTACCGGGTCGTGACGGCCTCGGGGCCGCCGCACAGTGCGTCCACGGCGGCCTCCGGGTGCTCGGCCCGGAGGTACCCGAGCACCGCCTCCAACGACCCGTCGTTGCCGAGGTTGCCGGAGCCGAGCAGGCCGAACACCCCGACGCGCACCGGGGTTCCGTTCGAGGACTTCATGCCCGCCCGCCGTCACGGCCGGCGACGAGGGCGTCCACGGAGACGGTGAGCCGGCCCGGGTCGACCGGGGCGCGGTCCTCGACCCGCTCGCCGGCGCCCGGCCGGACCCGGCTGGTCATCCAGGCGACCAGGTGGCGGTAGCAGGCGCGCCGGTCGGCCGGGGACAACGGGGCCCGTCGGACGGCCGCGACGAAGCCCCAGACGTACTCGGCGAGCAGTCGGGGCGTCGGGTGCAGCGGGCCCGCCCGGCGCGGGTCCAGGTTGACGCACCGGGAGCGCTTGCTCGGGTTGGCCCGTTCGGCGCGGGTGGGGTGGTCGCGGCGGAAGTACAGCAGCTCCGGCACCTGGTGGAAGGGCCCGTGCAGGGTGATCTCGGCGACGAAGGTGCGGTCGGCGTGGTGGTAGCTGTCGTGCGGCTTCACCCGGCGCAGCACGTCGGCCCGCATCACCCCGTAGAAGTCGTCGCCCCCGGGCTCGAACAGCAGGCTGCGGAAGCGCTCCGGCGGGTGCGGCGAGTCGGTGGCGAGCCCGTACGCGTAGGGGACCTTCAGTTGGCCGTCGCCGTCGATGACCGCTTGGCCGCTGTGCGCGAGGATCACGTCCGGCCGTTCGTCCAGCGCCTGGACGCAGCGCCGCAGCAGGTCCCGGGCGTACAGGTCGTCGTGCGAGGCCCATTTGAAGAGTTCGCCGCGGCACTCGGTGAACACGCGGTTGTGGTTGGGTGCGGCGCCGATGTTCCGGGGCAGTCGGAGGTAGCGGATGCGGGAGTCCCGCGCGGCGTACCGGCGGCAGATGTCCTGGGTCCCGTCGGTCGAGGCGTTGTCGGAGATGACCAGTTCGAAGTCCTCGTAGGTCTGGCCGAGGAGGGCGTCGAGCGATTCGGCGAGGTACTCCTCGCCGTTGTACACGGGCAGGCCGATGCTCAGGCGCGGCACTCGGCGTGGTGCAGTCATGTGGTCCTCACTTCGCGGATGGGTTCTGGTGGCGCTCGCGCAGGGCGGACCGCAGGTGCAGCCACCACACGGCCGAGCCGCTGACGGTCGCGGCGGCCACGCCCCAGGCGGAGCCGACCGTGCCGGCCACGGCCGCCCCGCCGAGCCCGCCGCTGACGTAGCAGGCGGAGGCGATGAGTTGGCTGCGCAGGCTGCGCCGGGCCGCGGCGAGCGCGCGCAGTCCGGCCGCCGCGCCGACGCCGAGGCCGGCGCCGGCGACGCCGAGCGTGGCCGGGACGATGAGCTCCGAGGCGGGGTGCCAGACGCCGCCGAGCACGAGCTCGCCGAACCGGTCCGGCACCAGCAGCAGCGCGGCGCCCCAGAGCAGGGCGGCGGCGGCCTGCCCGCCGCCGAGGAGGAAGCAGAACCGGCCCAGCCGGTGCGGGGCGCGCCGCAGCACCCGGGCCGCCTCCGCGACGGTGACCAGGGACAGTCCCATCAGCACGGCGAGGAACGGGCCGAGGAGCAGCTCGGCGCCCCGGACCACGCCGACCGCGCTGACCCCGACGAGCGCGCCGAGCCCGTACGCCCGCAGTTGGGCCGCACCGCTGACGCTGACGTTCTCGACGAGGTAGCGGTAGCCGAGGTCGCGGTGTTCACGCACCCAGGCGCGCGCCCCGGTCAACCGGGGCCGGATGCCGGACTGGAGGCAGCCGTACGAGGCGGCCACGGAGGCGGACGCGCCCCAGGCGAGCACGAAGGCGGCGACGCTGCCCACCTGGGCCGCCACCACCATGGCGGGCACGAGTGCGACGCCCCCGAGGAGGTCGTTCACGAACGCCTTGTGCCCGGTGCCGGCGGCGAAGAAGGAGTACCGCCAGGCGTCCTGGAGCAACAGCCCCGGCAGGACGAGGCCGAGGGCGGCGAACGCGGGGCCCACCCGGCCGCCGAGGGCCAGCCCGACCACCAGGGACACCGCGCCGACTCCGGCGCCGACGGCGAGCGCGGCGCCTGAGGACCGGGCGGCCGCCGCGCGCCAGGACGTGTCCGGCACGCCGCTGAAGCGCACCACGAGCGGGTCGGTGGCCAGCCCGCGGGAGACGCTGAGCAGTACGCCGTAGGTCACCCAGGCCAGGCTGAACACGCCGAACGCGGCCAGCCCCAGCGAGCGTGCGACGTAGATCCCCACCGCGAAGTTGGTGAGGCTACAGACCGCCTGGTCGGCGAGTCCCCAGGACAGTCGGCCGGCCAGGGCCCGGCCGGTCCTCGGCCGGGCGGGTGCGGCCCGGGCCGCCGGGTTCGTCGCCTCCTCCTTTCCCTTGCTCATCGGCGTCATGCCTTGATCAGCCCGGCGCCGTGCAGGGCGTCGGCCGCGCCGGCGACGGTGTCGAAGGGCAGCCCTGAGCGTTCGGCGACGTCCAGCAGGGTGTGCGCGCCGTCGGAGAGGTTGAGCACCCAGAGCATGGCCATCTGGGCCTGCTTCGCGTCGCTGCGCCCGCCGAGCGAGTCGTAGAGTCCGCGCCGGCCCAGCTGGGGTTCGCCGTAGGGGCTGAGGTTGAGGTAGCGCCGGTTGCGGTCCAGCACGGCGAACGCCTCGCGGCAGACGGCGAGCGTGTCCGCCATCGCCTCCGGGGAGACGAAGTCGGGGTTGTCCGCCGAGGTGTGGTACTCGGGGTAGCCGGCGTACGGGGTGCGGGTGAGCGAGCCCACACCGAGGTCGAACCCGGGCGAGCAGAACTGCCGCTCGTCGTAGCCGTACGGAGTGAACTCGGTGACGCGGTGCGGGCGTTCGGAGGTGCGGAGCACATGCCGCAGCACCCGGTCGATCTCCGCGTCGCCGCGTCTGCTCTGTTTGTACGTCAGCTGGCCCCGGTCGCCGGCGCAGGCCAGCACCAGTCCGTGTTCGACCCTTCCCCCGGGTTTCGGCTCCGCGTTGCGGGCCAGCCAGGTGATCGCCCCGATGGTGCCGGGTGCGAACAGGAACCGGTACGTGTACCAGGGCGTCCGCTCCGCCAGGGCCCGTGCCAGGAACGTCGCCACCGCGATGCCGGCCAGATTGTCGTTGGCGAGCGACGGGTGGCAGACGTGGCAGGAGACGATCACCTCGTCGGGCACCTGTCCCGGGACCACGTGTTCGGCGTAGGTGAGGTGGCCGTCGGCGAGGGTGGAGTCGATGTGCACCTCGTAGTCGCCGTCCGGCAGCGCGTCCAGGGTCTCCTGGGCGAGGCAGAACCCCCAGTCCGGCCGGTAGTAGCTGGTGCGGTACGGCACCCACGTCGGACGGTCGGGCAGGGTGTGCAGGTGGGCACGGAGTTCGGTGAGCGGCAGGGTCGTCGACACCGGCAGGCTGTAGCCGAGCACGTGCAGGCTGGACGCGGCGAAGTCGACGACCCGGTTGCCGGCCGGGTCGGCGATGTACGCGTCCCGGATGTTCCACTCCTGCGGCACCGTCCAGTCGAGCACCTGCGTCCCGGTCGGCACCTCGTGCACCGTGAGCGGAACGTACTCGCCGACGATGTCCAGGGTGGCGCGCACCCCGTCGCCGGTGATGCTCCGGCACAGCGGGTACAGCCGCTCCACCAGTGCGTGCATCTGCTCGCCGGTCGTGGTCATCGGCGCCGCCGCAGGGTGTCGTCGACGGTGCCGGCGTCGGAGGCCGCGCGCAGCACGGCCAGCCGGGTGAAGCGTCGTTCGAAGCCCTCCCGGGTCAGCCCGTGCTTGCGGTAGGCGTCGGCGAGTTCGAGGGCGCCCTGCTTCACCGTCCACTCGCAGTCGAAGCCGGGGATCGCGGCGCGGAACCGGGCGAAGTCGACGCGGTAGGACCGCGGGTCGGCACCGGTCTCCCCGGTGATCACCACCCGGGCGTCGGACACCGCCTCGGCGACCTGCTCGGCGATCTCGGCGACCGTGACGTTGTTGGTCTCGCTGCCGATGTTGAACGCCCGGTCGTGCACCGCCTCGCGCGGCGCGACCAGTGCCGCGGCGAAGGCCCGTGCGATGTCGACGGCGTGCACCAGGGGACGCCAGGGGGTGCCGTCGGAGAGCACCAGCACCTCGCCGGACAGGAGCGCGTGGCCGACCAGGTTGTTCAGCACGATGTCGGCGCGCAGCCGCGGTGAGTACCCGAAGGCGGTGGCGTTGCGCAGGTACACGGGGCTGAAGTCGTCGTCGGACAGGGCGTGCAGGTCGTCCTCGACGCGCACCTTGGACTCGGCGTACGGGGTCACCGGGCGCAGCGGGGCGTCCTCGGTCACCAGCTCGCCCCCGCCGGCGGCACCGTAGACGGAGCAGGTCGACGCGTACAGGAAGCGCCGCACTCCGGCGTCGCGGGCCAGTCGGGCCAGCCGTACGGACGCGTGGTGGTTGATGTCGTAGGTGAGGTCCGGGGCCAGGGCTCCCAGCGGGTCGTTGGACAGTGCGGCCAGGTGGATCACTGCGTCCACCCCGGCCACGTGGTCGGCCGTGACGTCGCGCAGGTCCACCCGGTGCCCCGGCGGGTCCGCGGGCGGCGGGCCCAGCACGCAGTCGGCGAACAGGCCGGCGTCCAGCCCGACGACCTCGTGTCCGGCGGCGGTGAGGATCGGGGCCATCACGGTCCCCAGG
Organism: Streptomyces sp. NPDC059816; assembly: GCF_042732055.1. Lineage (NCBI taxonomy): Bacteria > Bacillati > Actinomycetota > Actinomycetes > Kitasatosporales > Streptomycetaceae > Streptomyces > Streptomyces sp. NPDC059816. The sequence goes on along the minus strand of NZ_JBHWIQ010000032.1, from coordinate 49,897 downwards.
TAGCCCTGGTGTCCGGTCAACAGCACGCGCAAGGTTCATTCCCCCAGGTCGAGAGTGAGTTTGGTGACGGCGAACGCCTCGGCGTAGCGCGCGTGGCATTCGATGCCGCGGATCCGTGCCAGCCCGAGGAACGCCTCCCGGTCGTACCAGGGCCGGTGTCGTTGCGAGGGGTAGTGCTCTTGGAGCAGCCGCACCTTCCGTTCGGCGATCTCCGGTGACAGTGGTTGGTACCCCACCGGGCGGCCGAGGTCGCCGTCCCACTTGACGATCTCGTAGCCGAGGACGAGGTGGTCGCGGAACGCGGTGGACGCCAGCTTCGCCAGGCCGCGGTGGTCCTGGTGCGCGTCCTCCGTGCGCGGGGCCAGCACCAGGTCCGGGTCGGTCTGGGTGCGCAGGTGCTCGACCGCGGCCTTGGCCTCGTCCCACTGTGCCGGCAGCCGGCCGTCGGGCAACTTGAGCACGGTCAGGTGGAGTTCGGCGCCCGGGCAGAAAGCGGTGAGCGCGGCCTGCTCCTCCTGCTCGCGTTCGCTGCCCCCGCCGGAGAGCACCAGCGCGTCGACGCGGATGCCCGGCCGGGCGAGGCACGTCGTCAGCAGGGTGCCGCCGGCGCCGATGGCGATGTCGTCGCAATGCGCGCCCAGGGCGACGATCCGGTCCAGCGGCCCGGCCCCGAGCCGGATCACGCGGTCCTCACCCGGGCGCCGCCGCCACCGGGTGGGTGCACCCCGCCCTCCCGTTCCCACACGGCCCACGGGCGCTCGCCCCGGGCGTAGGAGGCGTCGAGCGCGGCGCGTTCCTTGACGGTGTCGGTCGGCTTCCAGAAGCCGCGGTGCTGGTAGGCCAGCAGCCGCCCGCGTTTGGCGAGTTGGGCGCATCCGTCGGCGACCAGGTCCCCGTTCTCCGGGATGTGGTCGAAGACCTCCTGACGGAGCACGAAGTAGCCGCCGTTCTCCCACAGCGGCAGTTCGCTGACCGCGGTGATGCCTCCCACCAGGCCGTCCTCGCCCAGTTCCACGCAGTGGAACGAGGACTGCGGCGGCACCACCGTCATCGACGCGCCGGCGTCGCGCCGGGCGAACTGCTCGATCATCTCGGGCAAGGGGGCGTCGGTGAGCACGTCGGCGTAGTTGGCGAGGAACATCTCGTCGCCGTCCAGGTGGGGCCGTACCCGGCGCAGCCGCTCCCCGATCGGTGACTCGATGCCGGTCTGCACGAACGTGATCGTCCAGCTGGCGATGTCGGTGGACAGCAGTTCGGTCTGCCCGCCGCGCAGCACGAAGTCGTTGGACGTCGTCTCCTCGTAGTGGAGGAAGAAGTCCTTGATGTGGTGGGCCCCGTAGCCGAGGCACAGGATGAACTCCGTGTGGCCGAAGTGCGCGTAGTAGCGCATGACATGCCAGATCAGCGGTCGGGGACCGACCATCGCCATCGGCTTGGGTATGTCGTCGGACGCTCCGCTGCGCATGCGCAGCCCGTAGCCGCCGCAGAACAGTACGACCTTCATGCTGCGATCTCCTTCACGACGCGACCTCGACGATGCTCAGTTCCGGGATGGGGAAGACCAGCCGGCCGCCCCAGGCGTGCACGAAGGACAGTTGCTCGACCAGTTCGGCCCGCAGGTTCCAGGGGAGGACGAGCACGTAGTCCGGGCGGTCGACGGCGATCTGCTCGGGCGGCAGGATCGGGATGCGGGTGCCCGGGGTGAACCTGCCGTGTTTGTAGGGGTTGCGGTCGACGGTGTACGGGAGCAGGTCGGGCCGGATGCCGCAGTGGTTGAGCAGGGTGTTGCCCTTGCCGGGGGCGCCGTAGCCGACGACCGTCTCGCCGCGTTCGGCCGCGTCGACGAGGAAGCGCAGGAGGTCGCGGCGCACCTTGGCCACCCGGGCGGAGAACTCGGTGTACCCGGACAGTTCCTGGAGCCCGGCGGCCTTCTCCCGGTCCAGTGCGTCGGCCACCCGGCGGCTCGGTTCGCCGGCCGCCTCGGCCGGTCGGGCCCACAGTCGGATGGAGCCGCCGTGCGTGGGCAGCAACTCGACGTCCACGAGGGCGAGTCCGCCGCTCGCCAGCGCCCGGATCGCGGAGGCGACCGTGTAGTACTGGAAGTGCTCGTGGTAGATCGTGTCGTACTGGTTCTCCTCGATCAGGGTCAGCAGGTGCTGCACTTCGATGGAGACCCAGCCGTCGTCGGCGACCAGGGCGCGCAGCCCCCGGGTGAAGCCGACCACGTCGGGGATGTGCGCGTACACGTTGTTGGCCACCACCAGGTCCGCCGGGCCGTGCTCGGCGCGGACGGTGGCGCCGGTGGTCGGGCTGAGGAACTCCGTGAGCGTGGGCACCCCCGCTTCCCGCGCCGCGGCGCCGACGTTCACCGACGGTTCGATGCCCAGGCAGCGGATGTCGCGGTCCACCAGGTGCTTCAGCAGGTACCCGTCGTTGCTGGCGACCTCGACCACGAAGGCGTCGGGGCCGAGGTCGAGCCGCTGGACGGCGTCGGTGACGAAGGTGCGGGCGTGCTCCACCCAGGAGGTCGAGTAGGAGGAGAAGTACGCGTACTGGGTGAACGTGTCCTCCGGGGTGATCAGCGGAGGGATCTGTGCGAGCCAGCAGTCGGTGCAGACCCGCAGGTGCAGCGGGTACGTCGGTTCCGGTTGGTCCAGTTGGTCCGCGGCGAGGAAGCTCTCGCACGGCGGGGTCGCGCCGAGATCGACGACGCTGACCGTCGCCGCCGAACCGCAGAGTCGGCATCCTGTCATCTACTGCCCCCATCCCTGCTCGCGCGGGTGTCCCGCCGCGAGCCGGTGCTGTCGTCCCCAACCGGCGGCGGGCCGTCCCCGCCGCCGGACCGTCCCGCGATCGCGGTGCGGTACCCGTCCACCAGGCGCTCCAGCCCGACGGTCGGGCTGAAACCCTGTTCGTAGCGGCGCCGGGCCGCCCGGCCCAGCTCCCGGTTACGGGCCGGCTCGGTCGCGATCCGGCGCAGGCAGGACGCGAGCGAAGCGGGCTCGCCCGGCTGGTGCAGCAGCCCGGTCACCCCGTCCTCTACGAGTTCGACGAAGGCGCCGTGGCCGGCGGCGACCGCCGGGACGCCCGCCGCCATCGCCTCCACGACCACCAGGCCGAACGCCTCCAGCCAGGTCGACGGAGCCACCACGGCGACCGACCGGGCGATGGCCCGCCGGCACTGGGCCGGGTCGTACAGGCCGACGTAGCGCACGTCGTCGCGGCCCGCCGCCCAGGCGGTCACCTCCTGCTCCAGGGGCCCGGCGCCGGCGATCACGAGCGGGACGCCCACCCCGCCGTCCGCGGCGATCCGGTCCCATGCGGCCATGAGGGGCCGCACGCCCTTGGTCTCGGCGAGTCGGCCGAGGTAGAGCAGGTGTTCGCCGTCGCCCGACCTGCGGGCGTCCGGTTCGGGCACGAAGTTGTGCTTCACCGCCAACCGCTCGGGCGGCATGCCGGCCCGCACCAGGACGTCGCGCTGCGCCGCGGAGATGCAGAAGAACCGCTCCACGCCGGACCACCACCGCCGCCGGTTGACCGACAGGCTGATCGCGAGCGGCACCGTCGCCAGCCGGGAGTTGCGGTAGCAGCCGTGGCGCACGGCGGGCAGCGGTGCCTGGCCGATGCACTCGGTGCACGGTCGGCCGTTCCGTCGCAGCGTGCCGGGCGGGCAGACCTGGGTGTAGTTGTGCAGGGTGGCGACGGCGGGTACGTCGGCGTCGGCGCAGGCGGCCAGCACGGCGGGCGACAGGAGCGGGAAGACGTTGTGGACGTGCACCACGTCCGGCCGCTCGGTGCGCAGTCGGGCGGCCAGCTCCGAGCGGACCGACGGGTTCCACGGCACCAGCAGCGGCAGCGCGGCCTTGCCCGGCAGGGACCGGGCGGCGATGTCGTCGCTGCGCCGCTCGAACAGCTCGACCCGGTGGCCGGCGGCGCGCAGCAACGCCACCTCCTGGTCGACGACGTTGTTCTCCCCGCTCGGCTGCGCCGAGGAGTAGCGGTTGTGCACCACGAGGACGTGCATGCTCAGTTCACCTCCGGTTCCCGGGCCCCTCGCAGGCGCGGCCGCCTCGGGGGTTCGGGGGTCGTGAGCGGGGTGGTCGCGGCGGGTGCCGCCAGCAGGGAGGCGGCCACGGCCAGGTGCAGCAGGTAGGGCGAGGCGTCGCCCAGCCCGGCTTCGGTGTACGAGGCGATCGCGCAGTAGCTGATCAGGAAGATCGCGCACGCCCTCGGCAACGACGGTGGCCGCAGCAGCGCCACGCCGCCCAGCCCGAGGATGATCGCCGCCACGACGGCGGTGCCGGTCAGTCCCTGCTCGTGGTAGACGGCCAGCCAGCTGTTGTCGATCGGCAGCCCGCCGAAGGACTTGTCGCCCAGGCCCACGCCGAACAGCTGCTCGGAGGCCGTCCGGGGGGCTGCCAGCAGGGCGTCCCAGACCTTGGCGCGACCGGTCAGGTTGGAGAAGTTCTCCTGGCTCTGGCCGCGCAGGAACCATGCCTGGAGCGCGGAGCTGAGCGCCACCGCGGCCACCGCGGCGCAGAGCACCGCCCAGGCGAAGAACCGGCGGGCGGCAGCGCTGGTCAGGACGAGCGAGCCCACCGCCAAGGCCAGCCCGACGAGCAGGCCGAGGGTGGCCGTCCGGGTGTGGGTCAGGGCGAGCAGGACGAGGGAGGGCACGATGACCACCACCGCGCTGCTCCGGTCGGTCCGGCGGCCCAGGAGGAGCAGCGCGGTGAGTCCGATGATCACCGCGGCGTACTGTCCGATCTGCGGCGGGGTGAGCGGCCACAGCGCGCCGACCAGTCGCCCGCCGTAGAGTTCGGGCACGGCCGCGCCCGGGGAGATGGCCGCGCCGGCGGCCACCGATCCGAGCACGGCGAAGTACATCCGGATGTGGTGCCGAACGAAGGTGGTGCCGCCGTCCCACCAGCGGCTCAGGAGCCACAGGGTGCCGACGAAGAGCGCCAGCCGGGCGCAGCGGAACAGCGCACCGAACCCGGATTCCAGGTGCACGCTGGAGATCACGCTCGGCACCAGCAGCAGGGTGAGCAGGAACACGTAGGCGCTGGGCCGGACGCGTAGCCGGAGGTTGAGTGCGAGGGCCAGGGCGAAGGCGGCGACCAGTGCGCCCATGGTGACGAGTTGGATGAGGGAGCGGGGCAGCGGGACGATGGTCTTCGCCCCGGCGGAACCGAGCGTGTTGAGGACCAGCAGCCCCCAGACCAGCCCGACGGCCTTGGGTGTGCCGGCGGGGCGCGGTTCGGCGTCGGGCCGGGTGCCCGTGGTGTCCCGCCCGCCGTCGTGCGACTTTCGGCCCATCTCAACCACCGGCCCGTGGGTCGAGGGTGCTGCCGGCGTCCTGGTGGTAGGGGGTGCCCTGCCACTGCCCGAAGTCCAGCACCCGGCTCGGGTCGTGGGCGACGAACTTCCACGGTCCGACGTAGACGTTGTCGTGCCAGCGGTTGCGCTGCTTGTGGGTGATCGCTTCGGCCACGCGTTCGCCCTGGTACGGCGACCAGTCGGGATAGGTGCCGTAGTTGGCGAGCACCGCCATGCGGTCGCACTTGACCGTGCACCCGACGACGGAGGTGTCCAGCACGAAGCGGTTGTGGTGGATGTCCACCCGCTGGGTCTTCCACCGGCAGTCGGTGTAGAGGGGTGCGGTGGCGATCCCGGGCCGGGCGCAGCGGTCGGGCTGCCTCACCAGCAGCGTGCAGGTGCCGGACGAGGTGTTGGCCGGGCTGTTGCAGAACCGGTCGGCGTTCTCCCACAGGGTGATTCCGGACCAGTTGTCCTCCAGCACGTTCCGGTAGATCTCGATCTTGTCGGTGCGGGCCCGGACCCGTGGTTCGCCGCCGGACTCGGACAGGTAGACGGTGGCGAACGGGAAGCTGTCGCCGCGGTCGGCGTACCTGCGGCCGTCGACCCAGTTGTTGCGTCGGATCGTGTTCTCCCGGATGACCGCGTTGTAGCTGATCTCGTAGATCAGCGCGGCGCCGTCGTTGGCTTCGAGCACGTTGCCCTCGATGCGGAAGTCGTTGTTGTTGGTGTCCGCCCACAGCCCGGCTCCGCGGTTGTCGTGCACCCAGTTGCCGCGTACGTCGGCGCCGTCGACGGCCCAGAACTTGATGCCCGCGGTGCAGCCGCAGCCGGGCCGTCGCCGCTCCCAGTCGTCGGTGTTGTTGGCCACGATCTCGTTGCCCTCGACCAGCAGGTCGCTGAGCCGTCCGGTGGCCTGGTAGGCGTTCATGCCGTACTGGCCGTTGCCGCGCAGACAGCTGGCGCGCACCCGCTGGCGGTCACCGGCCATCAGTCCGGCGCCGGAGTTGTACTGGATCTTCGCGTGCTCGATCACCCATCCGTCGGCCGAGTCGTGGTTGACCACGCCCTCGTTGTGCGGTGCGACGAAACCCTGCACGGTCAGATGGCGGAGGGTGACGTCGCTCGCGGAGCCGCCGAACGCATACTGGTTGGTCTTGCGGCCGTCGAGCACCGCGCCGGGCGCGCCGAGGTAGCGGTTGCCCTTCTTGGGGATGACCTGGGAGTAGCGCTCCGGGGGGAGTCGATGCGTGCCCGGTCGCAGCCAGAAGGTGGTGCCTCGGGGGTGGCTGCGGGTCTTCGCGGCCAGGTCACCGACGACCGCGGGGTCGACGGTCACCGCGCCCGGCGGCGCCGTCGCCGGGCCGGCCGTGGGCTTGGCGCACACCCGGGCCGTGGACGCGGCGGGTGCAACGGTCGGCTCCGCCCGGGCTTCCTGCGTGCCCGCGCAGCCGGTCGCCAATAGCGCCAGCGTCGCCATCGGCGACGCCCACGTCCGCCACGTGATCCCCACGCGTCCTCCCTAGCCGCGGAATCTGAGTACGGTGGTGAACCCCTGCACGCCGTCGGCGAATCCGTCGCCGAGCAGCACGGTGGTGGGTTCCTTGCGTCCGAAGCCGGCGGAGTACCAGCCCAGCGGCGGGTCGCTCGCGCCGCGGTGCGCCCGCCAGTTCAGCTGTTGCGGTAGGTCGAGCACCGCGGAGCGGTCCTCGCCGTCCCGGGTCCAGCTGAGGTGGGCCCGGTTCCCCACCAGGTCCGCGGTGATCGCCGGCCCGAGGTGGAACGCCAGCTGCGCGGCCCGGCGCGGGCCGCGCACCTCGTCGATGACGCGCAGTTCCCGGGTCTGCGCGGTCAGCTCCACCCGGCGGCGGTGCACGGAGCGCGGGTAGCCGTCGTGTTCGGCGCACCAGCGGCTCACCCGCTCGTCGCTCGTGTCCGCGGCCAGGACGCTGCTGCGGGCGTGCCGGGTCCACAGGAAGGGGCCGCCGGAGAGGGACTGGTCACCGCCGTCCAGTCGCAGGGTGTTGTGGCCCAGGGTCGAGCGGAAGTACTGCCGCCACTCGGGTTGCCCGTGGTAGCAGAACGTCCCGGGGTCGGCGAGCACGTCGACCCCGTCGTGGCGGACCTCCACGGCGAGGGCGTCCGCGTGGGCGTGCGCGGCGATGGACAGGAAGCCGTGCGGACCGCCGTCGCAGCGGCACCAGATCTCCCCCGGGCCGCGCAGGATGGTCATGCCCGCGTCGGCGAAGTGGGCAGGTCGGCTCGCCGGGCGGGTGACGGCCGGCGCCGCGGGCCGGACGAGGGCGGCCAGCAGCGGGGTGCGCACACTGGTGGCGGTCACGTCCGGCCACCAGTCGAGGCGCCCGAACACGGCGTCCCCGGTGGCCAGCAGCGAGGCCCAGCGGTCGGTGCCCTCGCCGTCCACGACGAGGCCGTGCCCGTCGTCGGCGTCCCCCTGGCGGGGTGGCCGTAGCCGGTTGTCGACGACGGCGGCGAGCGCGTCGGTCATGCGCAGCAGCACCAGCCGGACGGACGCGGGGAGCGGCACTCCGGCGGCGTCCGCCTCGGCCACGGCGGCCAGGCCGAGTTCCAGGACGAGTCCGTGGTACTCGGTGGCCAGCTCGCGGTTGAGGCCGGAGCCGAAGGTGTTGCTGCGCAGGTGCCGTTCCAGGGACCGCAGTGCGTCGGCCCGCCACCGTGCGGAGGAGGGGAACCAGCCGAACGCGCAGGCCGCGGCGAACTGTCCGGCGGCCTCGGCGATGACGTGGTTGTTCGCCGAGGAGCCCCGGCTGGGGAAGGCGGCCAGCCAGCGCTGGTGGTGCCAGATCTGGTGCAGCGCCGCCGGGTTGCCCTCGAACAGCCCGGGCGCGCCCGGCCAGCCGTCGAGCAGCCGGCGGATCCACACCCAGGACAGCAGCCTGATGCCCAGCTCGATGCCGCTGATCCAGTGCACTCCGTGCAGTGGCGGGTTCGCCGCCCACCAGGACCGCAGGTGCTCGGCCACGCGCTCGGCGTACCGCTCGTCCCCGGTGAGCGCGTAGGCGGCGGCGAGCACGGTGAGGTACTGGTGCCGGGACGGCTCCCAGATCTGCTTGACGTCCCCGATCGCGTCCTCGTCGCGGTACGGCACGTCGAAGGCGTGGACCCCGGGGGCCCGGCGTCCGGTCTTCGGGTCGTACCACCAGTCCGGGTCGACCAGGTCGTCGCGTTCCACTCCGAAGTACTCGACGTGCCCGGCCATCAGCCGGTCCGCCTCGGCGATCAGACGTTTCGCGGCGTCCGGGGGCACCGCGGTGGTCGCCCGGTCGGGCAGCAGCGCGGTGAACCGGGCGCCGGTCACGCTCGGGGCGTCCGGCAGCGGTGACCGCCACCGCCGTCTGCGCACCGCGTCGCTGACCCGACCGGCCACCTCCTGCGGTCCCATCCGGGACAACCGTCGCAGGTACCAGCCCACGGACGTGCTCCCGGTCATCGCGTCCTCGTCAAGGTCACCGGGGCGCCGCTGACCAGGCCGGTCTGCACGGCGAGGGTGGCTGCCGTGGTGGCGACCAGCGACTCCAGCGGCACCGGCATCGGCCCGCCGGTGCGCACGGCCTCGAGGAACGCGTCCAGTTCGGCGCGTTGGCCCTTGTCCCGGGCGTTGGACAGCCGCGGGCTGCTCCATCGCTTGCGGCCGTGCACCGAGGCACGGACGAAGTCGTCGAGCCGCAGCACCTTGCCGTCCGCGATCAGGTCCAGCGTCTCCTTGGGGAAGCCGGGTGAGCCGGTGGTGACATAGCTGAGGGTGGCGGTGGACCCGCCCGGGTAGCGCAGCACGATCTGGAGGTCCTCGTTGCCGGGCGTGGCGACCGCGTACACCGAGGTCGGGTCGGCCCCGAGCAGCCAGCTGACGGTGTCGATGAAGTGACCGCCCTCGCCGGCGAACCGGGAGCCCTGGCTGCCCTGTTGGAGGTACCAGCTGCCGTGCTGCAACCGGCCTGCGTTGACCAGGTAGCGGACGTTCGCCGGGCCGCTGCGGGTACCGAACCGCTTGCGGGCCTGCCGCAGCAGTGGCGCGAACCGCCGGTTGAAGCCCACTTGCAGCCGGTCGTTGCCGGACTCCTCCACCGCCGCGAGCACGCCGGCCAGTTCGTCCTCGGTGAGCGCCAGCGGCTTCTCCACGAAGACCGCCTTGCCGGCCAGCAGCGCCCTGCGGGTGAGCTCGGCGTGCGAGTTGTGCCGGGTGACCACGAACACCGCGTCGACGGACGGATCCTCGAGTACGGCGTCGAGTTCGGTGGTCGCTTCGGCGAAGCCGAACTTCCGCTTGGCGTTGACCGCGGACAGCGCCGTCGTGGTGACGACCGTGGACAGCTCGACGCCGTCGCGCTGGGCCAGGTGCGGCAGCAGCATCGACGTCGCGTAGTTGCCCGCGCCGACGAACGCCAGCCGCACCGGCGAGGTGACGGACCGGGTCGTCGGGGTGGACGCGCCGCCGCTGCGTCGCACCGTGGGCACGGCCACGGCCGGTGCTTCCGCTTCGATCGGGTGTTCCGCGGCGTCGGGGTAGCGGAACAGCACGGCCACGGCCTTCAGTTCGCCGTCCTTCAGGCGCTGGTAGGTCTTGACGGCGTCGTCGAAGTCGGCGATGTGGGAGATCAGGGGGTCGGTGTCGACGCGTCCGCGGGCCAGGAGGTCCAGGAAGCACGCCAGGTTGCGGCGCTCGGTCCAGCGCACGTAGCCGATCGGGTAGTCCCGCCCTTCGAGTTCGTACTCCGGGTCGTAGCGCCCGGGGCCGTACGAGCGGGAGAACCGGACGTCGAGTTCCTTCTCGTAGTACGCGTTCCACGGCAGGTCCAGGCGGCACTTGCCGATGTCGACGACCCGGCCGCGGTCCCGGCTCAGTCGGGCGGCCAGCTCGACGGGCTGGTTGCTGCCGCCGCCCGCGGCCAGGTACACCTGGTCCACGCCGTGACCGTCGGTGAGTTCGGCGACGGAGCTCTCCACGGCCGCGGACCCGGGGTCGCCGCAGGCCGCAGCGCCGAGGCGGGCGGCGAGTTCGCAGCGCACCGGGTCGGGGTCGACGCCGATGACGCGGACCCCCGAGGCGGCCAGCAGTTGCACCACCAACTGCCCGATCAGTCCGAGGCCGATGACCAGGGCCACGTCGCCGAGCTGCGGCTCGCCGCGGCGGACGCCCTGCAAGGCGATCGACCCGACGGTGCCGAAGGCCGCGTGCCGCGGTGCGAGGCCGTCCGGCACCGGGGTGTACAGGTTCTTCGGCACCCAGTTCAGTTCGGCGTGCAGCGCGTGTTCGTTGCCGGCGCAGGCCACGAGGTCGCCGACCGCCACGTCGTCGATCCCGGCACCGACCTGCTCGACCACCCCGCACAGCGAGTAGCCGAGCGGCGTGTAGGAGTCCAGTTGGTTGATCACCTTGCGGTAAGTGGCGGACATCCCGTTGGTGGCCACGCTCTGCATGACCTTCGCCACCTGGTCCGGCCGGGAGCGGGCCTTGCCCAGCATCGACATGCCGGCCTCGGACACCTTCATGAGCTCGGTCCCGGTGGAGATCAGCGAGTAGGCGCTGCGGACCAGCACGCCGTTCGGCTTGCACCCCGGCACCGGCACGTCGAGCAGCGCCAGCTCGCCGCTCTTGTAGTTCTGCACAACCTGCTTCACCCGAACTCCTCTTGTTTCTACGCCGTCATGCCGTCTTGCCTCTTGCCGATTTGTCGTCGTGCCGTCTTGCCGTTCAGCTTTGGCCGGAGCCGGAGGTAGCGCCGCGGTACCAGTACTCAAGGGTCAGCACGTGCCACAGGTGTTTGGAGAAGTCCCGGTGCCCGGCGGCGTCCTCGGCGACGAGCCGGGCCAGCGCCTCGCGGCGCAGGAATCCGGAGCGGACGAGCACCCCGTCGTTCACCACCTCGCGCACCAGCGGTGCCAGGTCGCGGCTCATCCAGGCCCGCAGCGGGGCGCTGAACAGGCCCTTGGGCCGGTACACGATCTCCCGGGGCAGGATCGAGGAGGCCGCCTCCTTGAGGACGGCCTTGCCCTGTCGTCCGACGATCTTGCGGTCACCGGGCACGGCGAACGCCGCCTTGACCACCTCGACGTCCACGTACGGGACCCGCACCTCGGTCGACGCGGCCATGCTCGACCGGTCCGTGTAGGCGAGGTTCAGGCCCGGCAGGAACATCCGGGCGTCGCCCAGGCACATGCGGTTGACGAAGTCGTCGAGGTCGTTGTCCCGGTAGACGTCCGCGTGTTCGGTCAGCACGTCGTCGACCGTCCCGGCGAGGTCCGGATCGATCAGGTCGAGCAACTCGGCCCGGTCGTACATGGTGTAGCTGCGCCGGAACGCGGTCTCCTCCGGCAGATCGGCGAAGGAGAGGAACCGCTTCGCGAAGCGCACCGAACGGTACCCCCGGCGGGACGTGGCGACCGGCAGCCGGTCCACGGCCGCGGACAGACCGCGCCGCAGGGGCCGCGGGACGCGCTGGTAGCGCACCGCGAGCAGGTTGGCCAGGTGCTTGCGGTACCCGGCGAACAGCTCGTCGGCGCCCATGCCCGAGAGCATCACCTTGACCCCGGCCTCACGGGCGGCCGAACAGATCAGGAAGGTGTTGATCGCGGCCGGGTCCCCGATCGGCTCGTCCAGGTGGTACGTCATCTGGGGCAGCAGGTCGAGCACCTTCGGAGCGATCTCGATCTCGTGCAGGTCGACGCCGAACCGCTCGGCCACCTGCCGGGCGTAGCGCAGGTCGTCGGGCATCGCCTCGAACTTGGCGTCCGCGGCGCGGAACCCGATCGTGTAGGCGGAGATCCCGGGTCGGTGCCGGGCCGCCAGCGCGGTCAGATAGCTGGAGTCCAGTCCGCCGGAGAGGAAGGTCGCCACCGGTACGTCGGAGAGCAGGTGCCGCCGGTTGGACTCCTCGACGACGGCGGCCAGATCCGGCTGATCGCCGCCGCGGGCCTGCTCCCGGGCCTCGGCGGCGACGTCCCGCAGGTTCCAGTACCGGCCGCGCTCCACCCGGCCGTCGGGCCGGATCCGCAGCCAGCTCCCCGGCGGCAGCTTCTCGGCTTCGCGGTACGCGCAGCGCGAGTCCGGCACCCAGTAGTAGAGCAGTGAGGCCACCAGTGCCGCGTGGTCCACTTCCAGTGAGCCGCCGGTCACGGCGGCGAGCGCCTTGAGTTCGGAGGCGAACACCAGGCCCGGGCCGCGCCGGAGCAGGAACAGCGGTTTGATGCCGAGCTGGTCGCGGGCGAGCACCAGCTCACCGGTGCGCTCGTCGAAGACCGCGAAGGCGAACATGCCGCGCAGCCGCGGCAGGCAGTCCGTGCCCCAGCGCCGCCAGGCCTCCAGCAGCACCTCGGTGTCGGAGGTGCCGCGGAAGCGCGCCCCGGCTGCGGTCAACTCGGCCCGGAGTTCCGGCGCGTTGTACAGCTCGCCGTTGTAGGTGAGGGCGAGGCCGTCGGAGACCATCGGCTGGGCGCCGGTCTCGGACAGGTCGATGACGGCCAGCCGGCGGTGTCCGAGGTGGACGTCGCCGTCGCCGGCGGGGTGGCTGTACCGGCCCGCCCCGTCCGGTCCGCGGTGGGCGAGGACATCGGTGAGCCGGTCGGTCACGGCCTTGCCGTCCGGCCACCTGTAGGTGCCTGCGATGCCACACACGTTCTACCGCGCCTCCTGGTCGTTGTCCGGGACCAGTGCGGCCGGTTTCGACGGCCGCTCCGTCCGTGGCTGGCCGGTCCCGTTCTGCCGGGCCAGCCGCTCGTCGTGGCCGCGCAGTGCGGTGTGCAGCCCGTCCCACAGCGTGCCGTCGGTGCGGTCGCGCGGATCGGGGTCGATCAGCACCACACCGATCACCGGGACGTGTTGGTCGGCGAGTTGCCGCGCCACGGTGTGCAGCCAGGCGGCGCTGCCGTGCCCGGCACGCACGACGAGCACGGTCCGGCCGCCGAGGTACCGCAGGTCGGTCCACGCCGTGCCGGGCGCGACCGAACCGACGCCGAGCCGGCGCGCCAAGGGCGGCACGGCCTCGGCGCCGTCGCCGCTGACGACGGTCGGGCCTCCTGGTGTCCGGCCGCCGTGGGCGAGCTGCGCGCCGGGCAGCCCGTCGACGACGACCACCTGTCCCTCCGCCGCGAGTGCCGTGGCGACGTCCAGGGCGATCGCGCCGGTGCTGCGCGCACAGCCCAGTTCCAGCAGCGACACGGGTTCCGCGGAGCCCCGCACGGTGCGGGCCAGGGTCGTGGTGAGCCGTTCGCGGGCCCCCCGGGTCCGACGGCGCTGCCACCGCCCGGCCGGCCGACGAGGCACGCGGCGCAGCTCCGCGATGACCGAGGCGCCCAGGTGCGCCGCGATGTCCCGGCGGAGCACGGGGCGGTCCGCCACCACCGTGCCGACCGCGGCCAGGGCGAGTCCGACGAAGAGCCCGAGGACGAGTCCGATCACGGCGTTGGTGGCCGCGGTCCTGGGCAGGGAGTGGGGCACTGCGCGCGGTGCGTCCACGATCTGCGTGCCGGCGACGAGCCGGGGCGTGCCGGTGCGCGCATCGGCGGCCCGCTGGTCGAAGTCGGCGATACGCGAGTTGAGTTCGGCCCGGCGGGCGTAGAGCGATTCGATGCTCGCCGACGCCTTCGGGTCGCTGCCCTGCGTGCGCTCTCCGATGGCCTTGTTGACCTGGGCGAGTTCGTCGCGCATGCGGTCACGCTGGTCGAGCAGGCCCTTGGCCTCGGCCTTCGCGGTGTCCCACATCCGTCTCACGTGGTCCGCGACGAACGCTTCGGCCAGTGCCTCGGCCCGGGCCACGGCTTGCGCGTCGCTGTCACCCGTCACCTCGATCTGGAGCAGGTTGTTGGTCAAGCCGGTCCCCCGGTAGGCCTGCATGAAGTCGGCCGGTTTTTCCGGGGACTTGAGGGTGCGCAACGCCTGGCCGGCGATCCGGGTGGTCTGGAGGAGCGCGACGTCGGTACGGATCAGCGTGCCGGTGTCGTTCGGCTGGTCGTCCTGATGGGCGACCAGCACCTTGGTCGTGGCGGTCGGCGGCGGCTGCATGAGGACCGCCAGTGCCGCGCCGGCCAGCAGTCCCAGGAGGGCCACGGAGCACCAGAGGCGGCGGCGTCTGCGCACGGCCACCACCAGCGACTGGAGGTCCAGCAACGGCGCCGTCACCGACGGCTCCGAGGTCGTGTGCGGTTTCACGCCGAACCCCCCGCCGCCCGGCCGTGGGCCGCGAGGGCCCCGGCGGCGTCATCCGGGGTGCGGTCGGCGGGCTGCGTCGGACGGGCCCGTACCGCGTCGGCGAGGACGATGCCGATGAGCTCGTGGCCGCCGTCCGCACACGCCTCGGCGATGCCGGTGAGCTCCCCCGCGGTCCAGTGGCCCGTGCTGAGCACGACCAGGGCTCCGGACTCGGTGTCGCGGTCCGGCACCACCGGCCGGGCCACCGACACGTCCACCACCCGCAGTGCGGGGTGTCCGGTCCTCGACGAGTTCGGGGAAGGGTCGTTCTCGGCCTCGGTGACGAGTTGCCCGGCGGCCCGGCGGGCGATCTCGTCGCCCTCCGGTATGACCACCAGCACGCTCCGGGTGCCCGGTAGCAGTCGGTCCCTGAGGCGAGCACGCACCCGCCCGTAGCGAATCAGGCGGCCGGCCTCGTCGCCGGAGGTCTGCGGAGTCGGCGCGTCCCACGGCGTGTCGAGGCGCAGGAGCCGACGGATCCGGGCCCGCGGGCCTCGGCCCTCCGGTCGCCGCGCAGGCCGTTCGGCGGGTACGTCGACGGTGCCCAGCAGCGGGGAACCGAGCGCTGCGCTGATCTCGCGTTCGGTGCGCAGTCGGCGGTCCACCCGTGCGGCGGCGAGGTGGCCGATGACCCCGAGCAGGAGGAACAGCAGTGCGCCGGCAGCGATGAGCTGGGGCCGCGTCGGCGGCACCTCGCCGGTCGGCCGGGCCGCCGGCCCCATCACGACCATGCCGGCCTGGTTGCTCGCCGGGTCGGCCTGGTCCAGCTTCTTCATGGCCTCCTCCAGCGCGAGACGCAGCTTTTCGAGCGCGGTGCGGGCCTGCACGCTCTCCACGGTCCGCCCCGGATCGGTCGCATCGGCCAGGTCGCTGATGCGGCGGTTGGTCTCCACCACCTTCTGTCGCAGGGCCTCGGGCCCCGTGGCCGCTTCGGACTCGGGACCGTCGCCCGCGATCCGGGCGACGAACGTGACGAACTGCTGGGCCATCCGGTCGGAGAGCTGCTGCGCCCGCTCGGGGGCGTCGGCCGTGCCCGAGATGGTGATGATGTTCCCGTCGGCCGCCTCGGCACTCACCCGGTCCCGTAGCTCGCTGCCGCTGACGTCCGTCCAGCCGAGGGTGGCGGCCGCCCGGTCGACCACCGCGGAACTGGTTGCGATCTCCACCTGGGTCAGCAGTTCGCGCTCCTCCCACTGCCCGGGCAGCAGCACCGAGGCCGATGCCGTGTAGCGCGGCGGGAACAGCACCGAGGTGCCGTAGCCGACGAGTGCGCCCAGCACGGCGAGGAGGGTGAGGAGCCGCCAGCGCCGACGGAGAATCCGCCCGATGGTGACCAGGCGTATCGCTTCATCGCTCAACGACGCGGCCTCTTCCCTGTGCGTATCGTGGTGCCCGACGGCACCGAGGTGCGGTCACGGCCGGTGGCGGCGTAGGCGGCGAGCAGCGACGCCTGGGAGTTCCGCCAGGCGAGTTCCCCGCTGATGCGTTCCTGGCCGGTCTTGCCCATCCGGGCCCGTTTCTCCGGATCGTCCAACAGCTGCGCGATGAGCTCGGCGAAGGCGGCCTCGTCGTTGGCGGGCGCGTAGACGGCGGCCTCACCGGCGGAGACCCGCGCCTCCCGGAGGTCGAACGAGACGATGGGGCGGCCCATCGCCATGTACTCCAGGACCTTGTTCATGGTCGAGACGTCGTTGAGCGGATTGCGCGGGTCGGGTGAGAGGCACACGTCCGCGGTGGACAGGTAGCGCACCAGGTCTGCGTCGGGAATGCGCCCGGTGAACTGCACCTGTTCATGGAGCCCGAGCCGCCGGGACAGCTCCACCATCGCGTCGAAGGCGTCGCCGGAGCCGACGAACACCGCGTGCCAGTCGGTCCGCCCGAGTTCGTCACGCAGCTTCGCCAGGGCCCGCAGGGCGTAGTCGACGCCGTCCTGGGGACCCATGACGCCGAGGTAGCACAGCAGATGGGGCTTGCCGTGCTTCAGCTCCGGCTCGGGCGGCACCGGCCGGAACCGGTCGGTCTCGGGTGCGCTGCGCACCACGAACACGTCCTGTGGCCGCTGACCGCCGCGACGGATCGCGACCTCCCGGTAGCTCTCGTTGGTGGCGAGCACGACGTCCGCGGCCCGGTAGGTGAACCGTTCGAGCGCGCACACCGCGCGGTAGAGCAGGTCCTCACCACGGTCGAACCGGGAGAGGTACAGCTCGGGCACCAGGTCGTGCTGGTCGAAGACGAACCGCGCGCCGCGCCGCTTGAGCCACAGGGCCGGCAGGAACAACAGGTCGGGCGGGTTGCAGGCGTGGACCACGTCGACCGGGCCGACCTTGCGGGCCAGCCGGGCCGTGTGCCACAGCGCCGATCCGTACTCCCGCAGGTAGCCGGCCGGTCCGCCGGTGGCCGCGCGCAACGGGTAGCGGTGGATGCGCACCCCGTCGATCTCCACCTCCGGCTCGGTGTCCCGCTTGCTCCCCCGCGGGCAGATGACGTGCACCGTCCAGCCGGCGTCGCGCAGCGTCTTGCACTCCTGCCACACCCGCCGGTCGAACGGCACCGACAGGTTCTCCACCAGGATCAGCGCACGCCGGTCGGACCGGTCGCCACTGGTAGTGCCGTCGAACGATGTGTCACCAAGCAAGGCCCACGTACCCCGGTTCGGCCCGGCGCGCATCGGCGTCGGGAAGATGGATGAGATCGATCAGCACCGGACCCTCGCCGCCGTGCGGCAGCGCCGACAGCACCGCCGGCTCCCTGGTCCCGACCAGGCACACCTCGGCGTGTTCGAGCACCTCCTCGACGGAGTCCGCGAGCAACTGCGCGAGGTGCGGCAGCCGGGTCTCGATGTACTCGCGGTTCGCGCCCAGCAGCCGGGAGAGGCTGACGTTGGCGTCGTGGATGCGCAGGTCGTAGCCCTTGCCGAAGAGCCGTTCCGCCAGCTCGACGAGCGGGCTCTCACGCAGGTCGTCGGTGCCGGGTTTGAAGGACAGCCCGAACAGGCCGACCCGGCGTTTCCCGGTGCGCTCGACCAGCTCCACCGCCCGTTGCAGGTGGGCCGAGTTGGAGGGCAGTACGTTGGCGAGGATGGGCACCGCGACATCGGCCCGCTGCGCCGCGTGGACCAGGCTGCGGAGGTCCTTCGGCAGGCAGGAACCTCCGAAGGCGAAGCCGGGCCGCAGGTAGGCGGGGCTGATGTTCAGTTTGTGGTCGGCCAGGAACACGTCCATCACCTGGTGCGAGTCCACCCCGAGTGCCTGGCACACCGCGCCCAGTTCGTTCGCGAAGCCGATCTTGAGGCCGTGGAACGCGTTGTCCGCGTACTTGATCGCCTCGGCCGTCGGGACCGGGACCCGGAACACCTCGCCGGGCAGGCCCTCGTACAGTGCCGCCACCGTCTCGCCGCTCGCTGGGTCGAGCTCGCCGATGACGGTCTTGGGTGGGTCGAAGAAGTCCCGCACGCTCGTGCCCTCGCGCAGGAACTCCGGGTTGACCGCGACCCCGAAGTCCACCCCGGCCGTGCCGCCGACGTACTTCTCCAGGATCGGTACCAGCAGGTCGAGGCAGGTGCCCGGGAGCATGGTGCTGCGGAACACGACGGTGTGCCGCCCGCCGCGCTCGGCCAGCACGGCGCCGATCTGCTCGGTGACCCGCTCCAAGTACGTGGTGCACAGGCTGCCGTTGGGCTCCGACGGCGTCCCCACGCAGACCAGCGACACCTCGGTGTCGTTGATCGCCTCGCGGACGTCGTCGGTGGCGCGTAACGCTCCGCTGCGCACGACCTCGGCGATGAGTTCGCCGATCCGCTCCTCGACCACCGGGGCCTTGCCGTCGTTGACCAGGTCGACCTTGACCTGGTTCACGTCCACCCCGATGACCTCGTGGCCCATGCTGGCCAGGCACGCGGCCGACACGCAGCCCACGTAGCCGAGCCCGAAAACACTGACCCTCATGACTCGTCCCTCCCCTCGGGCAGGCCCTTCGGGCCTGCGGTCCGCACGTCTTTGGGCCCCTTGAGCCGCAGTCCCCCGCGCATCAGTAGGCCCCCCGCCCGTAGACCACCGCACGGAGCGTCTTCCACAAGATCACCGTGTCCAGGGCGAGCGACCAGTCCTCGACGTACCGCAGGTCCAGCCGGACGGCCTCCTCCCACGGCAGGTCGCTGCGCCCGCTGATCTGCCACAGGCCGGTGAGGCCGGGCTTGACCAGGAGCCGCCGCCGGATGTCCGGGCCGTATGCAGCGGACTCCTCCGGCAGCGGAGGCCGCGGGCCGACGAGCGACATGGATCCGGTGAGCACGTTGAAGAGTTGCGGGAGCTCGTCGACCGAGTACCGGCGCAGCACTGCTCCCAACCGGGTCACCCGCGGGTCCCGGCGGAGCTTGAACAGCACGCCGGCACCCTCGTTGCGGTCGGCCAGTTCGGCACGCGCGCCGTCGGCTCCGGCGACCATGGTGCGGAACTTGAGGATCGTGAACTCGCGGCCGTCCTTGCCCACCCTGCGCTGCCGGTAGAACGCCCCGCCGCGACTGTCCATCAGTACGAGCAGCCCGACCAGCACCATCAGCGGCGCGAACAGGATCAGCAGGACCGCCGCGCCCAGCCGGTCGACGACCGCCTTGACCGCTCGGCTGCCCCCGGTGAAGGTCGGCATGCTGACCCGCAGCAGCGGAATCCCGAGCACCGCGTCGACATGCAGCCGCGGGCCGGCCACCTCCATCAGTACGGGGGCCACGACCATCTCGGCATCGCTGCCTTCGAGGTTCCACGCCAGCCGCTGCAACCGGTCCGGTGACCAGTGCGCGTCCGGTGTGACCGCGACGACTCGGTAGCCGTCGCGGCGGACGTGGGTGGCGACGTCCGCCAGTCGGCCGACGACGGGCACTCCGTCCAGTTGGTCGCCTTCGAGCCCGCGGCCGTCCGTCGTGCACACCCCGTCCACCCGCCAGCCGAGGTGCGGAAACCTGCGGGCCCGGGAGATCAGGTCGCGCACGGTGGCCGGGCTCCCGGCGGCGAGCACCGGTCGCAGACACCGTCCTTCCTTGCGCTGTTTGTGCAACCAGAGGCGCAGCAGGTACCGCGCGGTCATGGTGACGAGCGCGATCGCGGGGATCGCGACGAAGATCCAGAGTTTGATGTTGCGCGAGGTGAGGGCGATGCCGCCGAGCGCCAGCACGACGGCCGCCGTGAACAGGGAGCGTCCCAGGCGGCGGAACTCCTCGGCGCCCTGGCCGAGTACCACCGGCGTCCATGCACGGCTCACCGCGAGCGCGCCCAGCACCAGCAACTCGGTGCCGAATGCGAGGATTCCCCACTTCTCGTGCCAGTTGGCCGCGTCCCGGGCACCGAAGAAATTACCGATCGCCGCCACCACGAAGGCGGTGGCCACGGTGTCGCTGGTGATCACGGTACGGCGGTACCGCTCCTCCCAGTCGATCGCGGGTTGACTGATTGCCCCGTTCGCCAGGCGCCCGCGCGCCGACGGAAACGGGTCGACTAACTCCCCCTGCTGCACAGAACCCCCCAGGTCGCCAGCGGTTCGCCGTCTTCGCCTAAGACTGTTCCTCGCCACGGAGGGGCCCGCCCCCCGCGCCGCGCTGTTCCTCCCCCCGGGAGGCTCCGCCCCCCGCGCATGACATCTCGGCTCTTTCAGCGTTACTTGAACGACTCACCCTGGCCACAGCGGACTCACGTGTCCCGCCAGGCCCTTTCAAGGTGCGCGGATTCCCGTCGGGAAACCTCGACCGCTCCCCGCAGTCGAGGACCCCTCTCGGGTTCCAAGAATTGATCACCCCCGTGACCAGCACGGGAGACGCAACTGCTAGCTGTCCGTGGCGCCCGACCTATAGATCATTTAACGGAGTCCTTGCGTCCGATCAGCTGAAGCACGGTCAATCTAGACCATCGAGGCGACTATGGAGAGGGGATGTGTGGAATTCGTGCTCAAGCTTTGAGCCCCGAGACACCGGCCGGCCATCTTCCACGGGTGCGCCGACGGCGAAGAAATGCCGTGTGACCTGTACTGATGGGCGTTCTCAGGGGTGCCGCAACGGGCATTTCCAGGCTTCACAACACTGACATCCTGGCCGTCCACAGGCCCCCTCACGCCGTCCGACGGCGGCTTTCCGGCGGGCCGCGCGGCACCGGCCGGGCGGGGGCCGGGAGCCTCCACAGGATTGGGAGGTGAGCCGCAACAGGCTCTCCAGGGGGCCCAGTTCACTGGACATCGAGATGGTGATCTTGCGAGTTCCTCCGGCGAACAGGGGGCCAGGACGGTCCGGCGTCACCATCTGCTTGATCCATCTCCGGTGTCCGACCGAGCCGAACCGGACGGAGCGTCCACGCTTGAACGGTCAAACGACCGACACGCCATCGTTCAGATAGGGCAAGGGAGCAGCGGATTTCCACATAACTGGGTCGCCGCACAATTCCCGGGCGTGAAACCGGCGGCTGAAAGGCCACGGCGGCACGAGACGAATGCGGACACCGATGATGCCCGGGCGATCAAGGCTTCGCCCGTACCGACACAACAGGTCACTTCCAGACAACAGGAGTCCGACCAAAAGGGCTGGAGCACGCCTTTGAGACAGATTCGCCCGCCGGGGTTTCACCGAACCACGTCAACGGCGGGGCGTACGGAAATCCGATACCGAGGGGGATTCGACCGGCGGGCCGTCCGCGGCGGGTGGGAGCCGACCACGGGTCCGTCGACGGGAACGCCTCGGCGCACGGCCCTTCGGGCACGGCTTCAGCAGGGCGGACGCGCCAGGTACTGTCGGCGCACACCGGCCCCGGTCGAGGGGTCGGGCTTCCTGGAGAGGGCTGGCCGTGACGAAGCTGCGCTGCGTGGTGCTGGACGACTATCAGGGCGTCGCGCGCTCCCTCGCGGACTGGACGAGGATCGCCCCCCAGGTGGAGACGGAGTTCCTGGACACGCACATCACCTCGACCGACGCCCTGGTCGAAGCGCTCGCGCACAGCGAGATCGTCGTGGCCATGCGCGAGCGGACCCCGTTCCCCACCGCCCTCTTCGCCCGGTTGCCCCGGCTCCGGCTGCTGGTGACCTCGGGGATGCGCAATGCGGCCATCGACATGGAAGCGGCTGCCCGGCACGGGGTGACCGTATGTGGCACGGCCAGCAATTCGGAGCCGCCGACCGAGCTGACCTGGGCGTTGATCCTCGGCCTGGCGCGGCAGATGGTGCCCGAGAACGCTGCGCTCCGTTCGGGTGGGCCGTGGCAGCACACGGTGGGGGCCGACCTGCACGGCAGTCGCCTCGGACTGTTGGGGTTGGGCAAGATCGGCCGCAAGGTGGCACGCATCGGCGCCGCGTTCGGGATGGAGGTGGTGGCGTGGAGCCAGAACCTCACCCCGGAGCGCGCGGCCGAGGGCGGGGCCGTCGCCGCGGCCTCCAAGGAGGAGTTGCTGGAGACCAGCAACTTCGTCTCGGTACACCTGGTGCTCAGCGACCGCACCCGGGGGCTGATCGGCGAAGCGGAGCTGCGCCGGATGCGTGACAGCGCCTACCTGGTCAACACCTCACGGGCGGCGATCGTCGACCAGCCGGCACTGCTGCGGGCGCTCGGGGAGGGGTGGATCGCCGGAGCGGGCACCGATGTCTTCGAGACGGAGCCCCTGCCGCTGGACGATCCGTTGCGCACGGCACCCCGTCTCCTCGCACTGCCGCATCTGGGTTATGTGACCCGACGCAATTACGAGGGGTACTTCACCCAGGCCGTCGAGGACATCGAGGCGTTCCTCGCGGAGAAGCCGGTGCGGGTACTGGCAGGGGGGCGTTAGCACTCCGACCGGCGGTGGTCCGCGACGATCCCCGAGGGGTGGGCCGGGTCGACGAAGCGGGAGGCGACCCGGCCGAGGGGCCGTAGCCGCGCGACGTCGATGCGGCCGGTGGCCGTCAGCAGCTCATCGGCGATGTGGAAGGCGACGACCTCGCCGATGACCAGGGTGTCGCTGCCGGGGGTGAGGAGCGAATGGAGCACGCATTCCACGCTGATCCCGGCTTCAGCGACCCGCGGGGGCCTGACCCGGGTCGAGGCGAGGGGGGTGACACCGGCGAGTGCGAACTCGTCGACCTCCTGCGCGTGGTCCACGCCGGTGAGGTCCAGCTGCCGGGCCTGGTCGACGGAGACGGTGTTGACGACGAACTCCCCGGTCGTCCTGAGGTTGCGCAGGGTGTCCTTCACTCCCCCGCCCGGGGCGGCTTCGATGGTGAGCGCCAGCATCGGCGGTTCGGTCGAGACGACCGTGAAGAAGCTGAAGGGTGCGAGGTTCCGCGTTCCGCCGTCGCTCACCGTCGACGTCCAGGCGATGGGACGCGGCACCACGATGGCCGTGAGCAACCGGAAGACGCCCTGCCGGTCCAGTTCGGCGGGGTCGACCGTGCGGGTGGACGTTCCCCCGGGCGTCACCTCGGGTCCGCGGCCACTGCGCGGGGATGCTCCACGCGGACCTCGACGTCCCGGGGTTCCAGCAGCTCGCCGTTGACCGGCACCAGGTCCTGGGGGCAGGCCGAGAGCACGACAATGACGTCGGTGAGCGCCTCTAGGGCGACCGAGTCGCCCGGCTCGCTGACCGGGGCGCAAAAGGCGATGCCGCCGTCGTCGTCGACGGGGACGTTCATGAACAGATTGAGCGGGCCCGGCACCTGCTCGGGTCCGGCGACATCGATCGCCGCGAGTGCCTGACGGAAGTTGTCGGTGCAGTTGGCGTGGTAGCCACCGTGGCCCAACTGCTCGTAACGCGCGCGGTCGCAGGCGGGGATGAGGGTGTCGTGGACTCCCGGGGTCGTGTCCTCGACGACGGCCAGGACCGGGCGGCGTGAGCTGTCGACCATGCGGTCACCCACCCGTACCGTGAGGCGTCCCGCGAGGGCACGGGTGTGTGCCGTCGAGAGGGCGCGCCGGGGGTCCTGCTTGACCAGGGCCCAGGTGTCCACCACCTGACTTCCGTGAGTGTTCACCACACGCAGCGTTCCGCCGCGCGGGAGCTCGAACGCCACTCCCGTACGGGCCGCCAGCGTCATCGTCGTCATGGCATCTCCTGGGACGGGCCTCGCGCGTCGCGCGGCACGGGTACGCGACGGTCCGATCGGGAAACCCTCACGCAATCGATTGCGGACTCCCAGGTTATGCAATCGTTTGCGTACGTCAAGGGCAGAGATGAGGACCAACGATGGCGGCATCCCGCACTCCCGGACCCGACCGCGGGCGGAGGGTCACCATGAAGGTGGTGGCTCACCGTGCCGGCGTGCACGTCTCCACCGTCAGTAGAGCGCTGAGCAGTCCCGAGGGCCCGGTGCCCGGCGTCGGTGCCGAGGTGGTGCACCGGGTACGGGCCATCGCCGTCGAGTTGGGGTACCGGCCCGATCCCAACGCGGCCAGCCTGCGCACCCGGCGGACCAAGGTGATCGCCGTGCTGGTCCCGCGCCTCTCGGACGTCGTGCTGGCTACGATCTTCGAGGGCGTCGAGGACCACCTCACCGCGCGCGGGTACCAGGCCGTCGTGGCCAGCACCGGAGACGATCCGGCGGAACGAAGGCGCCGGCTCGACCTCCTGCTGAGCCGACGGATCGACGGCGTCATCATCGGCGACGCACACCTGTCGGACCCCTCGCTCTCCGAGACGGCCGTCCCGTTCGTGCTGGTGAACCGCAGCGTGCCGGGCCAGGTGTCGGCGACCTGCGCTGACGAGGAAGGCGGTCGACTCGTCGGCGCGCACTTCGCAGCGCGGGGACATCGCCGGGTGGGCATCGCCGGCGGCTTCCCCTGGGCGAGCACGGCGACGCGTCGTGCGCACGGGTGCCGAACCGTGCTGGCGGAGCACGGCACGCCCGTCCCTGACGACTACGTGGTCCGGTCCGGGTTCGATGTGGACAGCGGTAGGCGAGCGGCCGATGTGCTCCTGGACCTCAGCCCCCGCCCCACAGCCGTCTTCGCGGTCAACGACCACACCGCGCTCGGGGTGATGGGGGCCATGCGCGACCGCGGGCTGGTCCCGGGACGGGACATCGCCGTCGTCGGCTTCAACGACATCGACGCGGCGCGCGAGTTGACGATCCCGCTCAGTAGCGTGGACAGCAGTCCCCGCCGCATGGGCGGGACGGCGGCGGAGTTGTTGCTGGCCCGGCTGAACGGCCGGGAGGTGCGATCCGTCGAACTGGAACCCGCCTTGCGGATCCGCGCCTCGTCCCTCACCTCACCGGGGGGCTGACCCCGACGCGTCAGATCCCGACCCGGGTCCCGCGGGGCCAGCTGTGGTGGTGCCCGTCGATGACGTAGTGGTGGTCGTGCTGCCAACCGTCGGCACAGGGGGCGGCGTCGACGAGGTGCGGATGGCCGGCGGGGAGGTCCGGGTGGACGTGCCTCAGTCGTGAGGGGTCCCGGGCGGGCCAGATCACGAGGGCGCAACCGGCGGCGCCCAAAGCGAGGACGGCGAGCACCGTGGTGGTGACCGGGAGGCCCGCGGCGGCTCCGAGCCAGCCGGCGAGGGGGTACGTCAGCAGCCAGCACGCGTGGGAGAGGGAGAACTGGGCGGCGAAGGCCGCGGGCAGGTCCGCGTCGGAGGTGGACCGGCGCATCAACCGGCCGGCGGGGGTCAGGACGAGGGAGCAGGCCGCGCCGATCGCGGTCCAGGCCGCCAGGAGCAGGGGCCAGGACCAGACGTCCGGCCGCGCGGCGCCGACGGCCACGACGGCGGCCAGAGCGACCGGGAGGGCGAAGGCGGCCGGCAGCATCACCGTGCGGTCGGTGCGGTGACGCAGCAGCCGGGGCAGGAGCAGCGCGGCGAGGACGGAGCCCGTGCCGTAGGCGCCCAGGGCGAGGGGGACGGCGGTGGCGGGGCGCTGGAGGTGGTCCCGGACCAGGACGACGGTGTGGACGAGGACGACGGATCCGGCGGCGGCGACCGCGAGGTCGAGCGCGATCAGGGCCCGCAGTCGGGGCGTGGCCCAAAAGAGTCGGGTGCCGGAGGTCGCCTTGGCGGCGGAGCCCCCGCGTTCGACGGGTTTCGGTGTGGGGAGGGCGGCCGAGACGACGAGGACCGCGGAGGCCACGAAGCCCGCAGCGGTCGTGGCGAACAGCCAGTCGTAGGGGATGAGGGTGAGCAGCGCCGCCGCGAGCACCGGACTGAACAGGCTCTCCCCGTCGTAGGCGAGGCGGGACATCGACAGGGCCCGGGTGTAGTCGCGCTCGTCGGGCAGTACCTCGGGGATGGTGGCCTGGAAGGTCGGGGTGAAGGCGGCCGACGCCGCTTGGAGGAGGAAGACCAGGACGTACACCTGCCAGAGGGCCGAGACGAACGGCAGGCTCAGGGCGACCCCGGCCCGGGTGAGGTCCGTGGAGACCAGCAGGGCGCGGCGGGGTACCCGGTGGGCGAGTGCGCCGACGACGGGGGCGATCGTGACGTAGGCGATCATCTTGATCGCGAGCGCCGTCCCGAGCACGGTCGACGCCCGGTCCCCGGCGAAGTCGTACGCGAGCAGGGCCAGTGCGACGGTGGCGAGCCCCGTGCCGACCAGGGCGACGACCTGTGCGGTGAACAGACGGCGGTAGGTGCGGTTGCGCAGCACGGACAGCATGAGGTCCCGTCCCGTTCGGCGGGTGGGTGCGACCAGCTCATCGTAGCCAATGGGTGCGCACCTATGCACCTATTGGTGAAAGGCGCTCCGTAGGCGACGCGGGTGGTGGTCAGTCGTGGGGCGGCAGCGCACCGATCTGGTGGTCGGCGACGTTCAGGGCCTCGTCCACCAGCCGGCGCAGATGCCCGTGGCGCAGGGCGTACACGACGCGACGGCCGTCCTTGCGGGCGGTGACCAGACCGGCCAGTCGGAGTTTGGCCAGGTGCTGGCTGACGGAAGGCCGGGCGGCCCCGCACGCCTGGGTCAGCGTGGTGACATCGGCTTCGCCGCGGCCGAGCCGCTCCAACAGTGCCAGCCGGGTCCGGTCCGCGAGCAGGGCGAGGACGGACGCGGCGACGTCGAGTCGCTCGGCCGACTGCTGCGCATGGTGTGCACCTGCTGGGTGCGTGCCCTTGCTCATGCGCCCATCGTAGGGCGGGGCGCGCCCGATCAGTGCATCCGTGCGTACGGATCGCTGTTCCCAGGGGTGGCGCCGTGAGGCGGTCCGGTGGTGCGGGCCCGTGGAGGTGACGGGCCCGCACCGGTTCGGGGTCAGGCTCCCCAGCGCAGGGCGATGGTGTCCCCGACACCGATCGTCCTGCCGCGGGAGGCGGCGGCGAAGGCGGAGCCGTCCACACTGACCTTCCAGGTCTGGGAACCGCTGTTGGCCTTGCCGTTGAGGGTGGTGATCGTGCCGGTGCCCGACGACGGGGTCACCCCGGTCACACAGCCCGACGGGGTCGCCGAGGTGGCGGCGGCGTCCAGTACGTCCCCGAGGGTGGTCGTGGCGGCCGTGGCGGTGAAGGCGACGGCGCACACCTTCAGGTTGCCCGTTCCGTCATCGACGGTGAGGGCGAGTTCGGTGGCCGTACCGGGGGTGAAGGCGCTCGCGGCCACCCACTTCGGGGCCCCCGCGGTGACCGGGGTGGGCGGGGCGGCGGTGAAGCCGCCGCCCGCGACGGCACGGAGGGCGTCGATGGAGGCGTAGGCGGAAGGGGCGGTGTCGGTGGACTTGTACTTGAAACCGCCACCGGGGTTGTACTGCTGGGCTATCAGGAAGTCCACCGGGGTCTTGCCCAGGGTGGTGAGGAAGTCGCCGGTCTGTGGGTTGATGCCGCAGGCGTTGAGCCCGGCGACGGCCCATCCGTTGGAGTTGGTGTTGACTCCGTACAGGGCGTTGAACGCGCCGTTGGCCGCGACCAGTTTGCTCTTCAGGAACGCCTTCGCCTGGACGACGTCCGCGTCCGTGTTCGGAACTCCCGCGGCGCAGAGCGCGGCCATCGAAGCGCCGGTCATGTCGACGTCGCCGGGGGCGCTGAGGCGGGTCGGGTTGCCCTCGGCCTTCTGGAAGTCCCACCCTCCGTCGTGGTGCTGGTTGGCGCGGATACGGGTGACGACCTTGTCGAGGAGCGCCTGGGGGACGCGCCGCACCCCGGTCTGCGTCTTGGCCCCGGCCAGGGCCAGCCCGGCGAAGACGGTGCCGTTGTAGGTGGCCGAGGGGCCGAAGTAGCCGGCCTCGGCGTTCTGCCAGTAGCCGTAGACGTCGGCGATCAGGTTCCGGGAGGCGGACACCCGGGCCGGGTCGATGCCCGCCGCGTAGGCGTTGAGGGTGGCGCGCTCGTAGTCGGTGACGACCGGGGTGGCGGACGGCCAGCCGGCCGTGGAGAGCAGATTGCGGTAGACGGTGCGGGCGTTCTTCGTCGTGTCACCGCCGGGTGCCACGTCGACGACCGCGGTCCCGGCCGCGGCGAAGGCGCTGAAGGCCCATTCGTTGGACAGCCCGGTGCCCGCGTAGGAACCGTCCGCGGCCTGGAGCGACTTGAGGTAGGCGACGCCGTTGGTCTTGGAGGTGGCGATCTGGGCGGGCGTCGAGGTCGCCGCCGCGGGGAGGACGGTCAGGGCGAAGGCCCCGAGGGCGGCGGGAACGGCCAGCGCGAGGCGCCGGGTGGTCGGGGGACGGGACATGGCCTGCTCCTGTGGTGGACAGGGGACACCGGCCGGGCGCACCGCGCCGCGGGGACACCGTGGCGGCGCTGGCGGGTTAGGGCCGTCGTCCCCTCGCGTGGTACGGCTTCGAATGTGACGTCACCGCATGGGCATTCGGGCTCGGGTACGGCACCGTGCCGCCCCACACCGCTGCGCGTCAGCCCCGGTTTCGCACCGGATTCCCCCATGTGGCAGCCCTGGACGCTACCCGAGGGATCACCAGCGCACCAGATGGGGCGCTTGAGCAACCGTGCGCTGTCAGCGGGTAGTTCATGCCTCCTTGACGGTGTCTCGGGCCGCATGTTCCAATCCGGCTGATACGCACTGCACTTCAGGGGAAGCCGGTCGAAATCCGGCGCTGACCCGCAACCGTGGGCCCGGTGACACCGGGCGAGCCGGACTGCCTGGAGCGCCAGATCTCAGCGAGAAGCGCCGTCGCGGACTACGGCGTGGTCGACCGGCACGTCGGTGACGCCCTGGTGTCACTGCGGGCCCTTCAGCCACGTCTGGCCGCCCGGATGACACGGGGGAGCTCGGGTGGACAGGGACAAGGGGAGACGGTTCGCAGGGCTGGCCGCCCTGCTGTCGGCCGTGCTCCTGTTCGGCGGAACCAGTGCCGTGCTCGTCACCGCCGCCCCGGTGCTCGCCGACCCGATCGACCGGTGCACCGCCAGCAGGGGAGCCGTCGTCGCGGTGGACTTCGGCCCCTTCGGCGGCACGGTCGAGCGGGGCTGCGACACCACGCCCACCACCGGTTACGAGCTGCTGCACGAGGCGGGCTTCAGCACGGCCGGCACCGGCCACGACGGCGATGCGTTCATCTGCCGCATCGGCCACGGCTCGTTCCACTCCGGCACCCCGTACCCGACTCCCGCCACCGAGGACTGCGTCCTCACCCCGCAGGCCACCGCGTACTGGTCGTACTGGGTCGCCTCCCCCGACGAAGAGGACTGGAAGTACAGCCAGTACGGGGCGATGGACCGCAAGCCGAAGGCCGGTGACGTGGACGCCTGGGTCTTCGGCGGCACCGACGTCGGCGGCACCACCGGCCGCCCGACGTTCACCCCCGACGAGGTGCGGGCGGGCGGCGGCACACCGGGTCCAGGGCCCGAGGAGCCGAACGTACCGCCCGCCGAAGTGGACCTCGCGAAGGCCACCGCCTGGGTCCGGGCCGAACTGACCGACGGTGAAAGGGTGGTGGACGAGGGCGCCGACACCCCCAACTACTTCCTGACCACGGAGGCCGCGTACGCACTGGCCACCCGGGGCAAGAGCCGGGCGCTGAACAAGGTGACCGCCTTCCTCCGCGCCCACACCGACGCCTACGCGTACGCCGCGGGAAGGGACGGGGCACCGGACGCCACGGCCGCCGCCCGGCTCGCCCTGCTCGCCGCCGTCACCGAGAACAACCCGCGCGACTTCGGCGGACACGACCTCGTCGGCGATCTGGTGCACCACGTCTGTCCTGCCGGCGGGCAAGCCGGCTGCACCGCCGAGGGCGACTTCCGCAACGCCTCCTACACCGACGGGCAGGCCCTGGGGGTGCTCGCCCTCCTGAGGGGCGGCGTGCGGCCCCCGGCCGCGACGGTGACCCGGCTCACCCGACTCCAGTGCCGGGACGGCAGTTTCACCAGTGTCCTGATCGGCCCCGGTGAGAACTGCGAGGCCGACCCCCTCGCCACCGGCCTCGCCGTGCTGGCCCTGCACCAGGCGGGCGGTCACCGGGCGGTGGTGGCGAAGGCCCGCGACCACCTGCGGAAGGCCCAGCTGAGCAACGGCGCGTTCCCCGGCTACACCGGTGGCACCACGGGCAGCGTGATCGGCACCGGCTACGCCGCCCAGGCCCTACGGGTCCTCGGCGAGAAGGTGCGCGCCGACGCCGCCGTGTCCTGGCTGTCCGGGCAGCAACTCACCGACGGGGGCTTCGGTTTCGAGGAGGGCGCGGCGGACTCGGTGTTCTACGCGACCGGGGTGGCCGTCCTGGCGGGGGCGGACACCAGCCTGGCCTCGCTGACCACGAAGAAGCCCGATCGTCCGCAGCCCCCCGGCACCACTCCCCCGGCTTCACCGCCCGCCTCACCGCCCGCCTCGGGGAACGGCCGGGGCCCGGACCTGAAGAAGGGCGTCGCGTACCTCACCGACGCGGCCCGACTGCGGCGGGGCCGCTACTACGACATCGGCGCCGGGTCGACGCGGGCGGACTTCGGACTCACCATCGACGGCGCCTACGCACTCGCCGCGACCGGCCACGACGACGACGCGTTGCGCGGCATCGTCGACTTCCTCGACCAGGGGGGCGAGGACGGCGAGGGGCGCACCGTCCACGACTGGACCAAGGTGGGTACCCGGTACGCCGGAGGCGGTTCCCTCGGCAAGACCGCCGTCCTCGCCCAGGCCGTCGGCCGCGACCCGCGCGACTTCGGTGGACAGGACCTGATCGCGGCGCTGGCGACGGCCGTCTGCCGGGGCCCCAGTACCGCGCCGGACCGCAGCTGCGCGGCGAAGGGCGCGTACCGCTACGCCCCGTCCGTCTTCGCCCACGCGCTCGCGGTGATGGCGCAGATCCGGGCCGGGGAGGAGGGCGCGGCGTCCGACCCCGTCGCCTATCTGAAGAACCTTCAGCACGCCTCCGGCGCCTTCCCCAGCCTGGTGCCGGCGACCGGGGACTCCGATGTGGACTCCACCGCCATCGCCGCGATGGCCCTGGACCTCGTCGGGGACGACGAGGCCGATGCGGCCGTCGAGCGGGCGCTCCGCTGGATCTCGACGAAACAACTCGACGACGGCGGCTTCCCCGGCGCCGCCGGGAATTCGGTCAACTCCGCCGCCCTCGCGGTGCAGGGCCTGTCCCTGGACACCCCGGAGTACGAGCGGCAGATCGCCGGGGCCCGGAAGTTCCTGGCCGCGCAGCAGAACCCCGACGGCGGGTTCAACGTTGCCGAGGACGGCCAGCGGGGCTCTGACCTGCGGGCCTCGACCCAGGCCGTCGGCGGCTCCACCGGCATCTCCTTCGGCGTGCTGACCCGCGATCTGACCGGTACCCGACCGCAGCCCGACCCCGACCCCACGCCCACGCCCTCCGCGTCGGCGTCCACACCGGCGATCGTCACTCCGGGCGACGCGGGCCCAAGCCCTGCGGGTACCGGGGGCGAGGGCGCCGCGGGCGCCGGCGACCGTGGTGCCGGCGCTTCGGGGGGCGGCGCCCAAGGCGGGTTGGCCTCCACCGGAGGCGGGGTCGCGGTGCTCGCCGCCGGCGCCGCAACGCTCGTCCTGGCGGGCTGCGCGGTGACCGCCGCGGTCCGCCACCGCAGCAGGGCCCTACGAGGGGGACAGTCGTGACCAGGATCGCCGCACGCGTGGCGCGGACCGCCGCAGCCCTGGGCACGGCATGCGCCCTCCTGTGGGGCACCACGGGTCCCGCGTCCGCGGCTTCCCAGCCGATGGGACGGTGCACCACCTCCTCCGGCGTGGTGCTGGCCGTCGACTTCAGCAGGTGGGGCGGCCCGTTGTACCGCTCCTGCGGCACCACCCCGACGACCGGGTACGAACTGCTCAACCAGGGCGGCTGGCGCACCACCGGAACGGGCCACGACGGTCCGGCGTTCATCTGCCGGATCGGATACAGCGGCCATCGCGGCGGGAAGCAGTTCCCGCCGCCGGACCAGGACGACTGCGTACTGACCCCGCCCGCCTCCGCCTACTGGTCGTACTGGCACGCGGACCCCGGGGAGAACACCTGGGAGTACAGCCAGCTCGGGGCCATGCTCTACCGGCCGAAGCCGGGCAGCGTCGACCTCTGGATCTTCGGCGGCACCAACATCGAGGGCACCAGGGGCCGTCCGACCGTCACCCCCGATCAGTTGCGGGCCCGCAACACCGAGCCGACCGGGGGCGGCAAGCCCGCCAGGACGCCGCCCACGCGCACGGCGGACCCACTGCCGCCCGGCACCGACACCGGCCCCACTCCGACCCGGACCCGTCCCGCCGCGCCGCCGTCCCGCACCACTCCCCCGCCGACCAGGGCGGCCCCCTCCCCGACCCGCTCGGCCAAGCCCTCAGCGTCCGCGCCCCCGCGCACCTCCCCGAACGCTCCCCCGACGTCGCCGTCACCCTCGCCGTCCGCTTCCTCGGCGCCGGCCCGGGCGGGCGCCGGGCCGAGCCCCGCGCAGGTGGTCGAGGCGGCCCCGGCTGCGGACGCCGCCCATGACTCCGGCTCGTTCGCCCCCGCCGCAGCCGCCGGCGGACTGGTCCTCCTCCTCGTCGGTGCGGCCGTGTTCGCGGCCAAACGCCGCAACCGCACGGAGTAGGCGCCCCGGTGGCTCCCTCCCCTTCCCCCCTGGCGCGTCCGTCCGCGCCCGCGCCCCGGGCGGACCCGGGTGGACGTCGGCTGCCGCGTGCCCTGCACCCGGTGGGCTGGTGGATCTGGGCGCTCGCCCTCGCCACCGCCGTCAGCCGCACCAACAACCCCCTGTTGTTGTTCCTCGTCCTGGCGGTGCTCGGATACGTGGTCACCGCGCGCCGTACCGAGGCGCCCTGGGCCCGCGGTTTCGTCTACTACCTGTACCTCGCGCTGGTCGTCGTGGCGATCAGGGTGGTCTTCCGCGCGGTGTTCGCCACCGGGATCACCCCGCACGACCACTTCCTGTTCGCCCTGCCCCGCGTCCCGACCCCCGACTGGTACGCCGGAATCGAGATCGGCGGTCCCGTCTCCTTGGAAGCCCTGCTCTCCGCGGCCACCGACGGACTACGACTCGCCTGCATGCTGTGCTGCATCGGGGCGGCCAACACCCTCGCCAACCCCAAGCGCGCCCTGCGCGTGCTGCCCGGCGCACTGTACGAACTCGGGGTCGCCGTCACCGTCTCGCTCAGCGTCGCCCCGCAACTCGTGCAGAGCGTGCAGCGGGTCCACCGGGCCCGGCGGCTCCGCGCCGGGCGCACCAAGGGCCTCGGCTCCCTGCGCGGCATCGTGGTCCCCGTGCTCGAAGACGCGCTGGAACGCTCCCTGCGGCTCGCCGCCGCCATGGACTCGCGCGGCTACGGCAGGGCCGGTACGGCCACCCGTGCCACCCGGCGGATCACCGGGGCGCTGATGCTCACCGGCATGTGCGGTCTGTGCGCCGGGGCGTACGGTCTCCTCGACGCCACCGCACCCCGACTCCTCGGCACGCCCACGATGGTGGCGAGCGCGCTCCTGTGCGTCGCGGGACTGCGCCTGGGCGGGCGCAGGGTCACCCGGACCACCTACCGCCCGGACCCGTGGCGGTTCGCGGAGTGGGCGGTCGCCGGCTGCGGGGTGGTGTCGGCGGTCGTCCTCTTCAGCAACACCGGCTTCCACGCCGCCGACCTCAACCCGTCCATCTACCCGCTGAGTTGGCCCACCCTGCCGCTGGTGCCGACCGCGGCGATCCTGCTCGCCGGCGCCGCCGGCTTCCTCTCGCCACCGCCCCGGGCTCCCGCCCGGGCGTCCGTCCCTCCCCAGCGCACCGAGGCGGTCACGTGATCACCTTCGACCAGGTCAGCGTCCAGTACGAGGACCGGGCCGACCCCGTACTGCGCGAGGTCAACCTGACGGTGGAGGAGGGCGAACTGTGTCTGGTCGTCGGGCACACCGGGGTGGGCAAGTCGACGCTGCTGGGTGCCGTCAACGGTCTGGTGCCGCACTTCACCGGGGGCACCCTGTACGGCCGGGTCACCGTCGACGGTCGGGACACCGCCGACCACCCGCCCCGTGAACTCGCCGATGTGGTGGGCGTAGTGGGTCAGGACCCGCTCGACGGGTTCGTCACCGACACCGTGGAGGAGGAACTCGCCTACACCATGGAGCAACTGGCCGTCCCGCCGGCCACGATGCGCAAACGGGTGGAGGAGACCCTCGATCTGCTCGGCCTCGCCGATCTCCGGCACCGGGCGCTGTACGAACTCTCCGGCGGCCAACAGCAGCGCGTCGCCATCGGTTCCGTCCTCACCGCCCATCCCCGGGTCCTCGTCCTCGACGAGCCCACCTCCGCCCTCGATCCGTCGGCGGCCGAGGAGGTCCTGGCCTCCGTGACCCGCCTCGTCCACGACCTCGGGGTGACCGTCCTCATCGCGGAACACCGGCTCGAACGCGTCGTCCAGTACGCCGACCGGGTCATCCACCTCCCGGGCGACGGCACGGTGCTCAGCGGCCGTCCCGCCGAGGTCTTCCGCACCTCGTCCATCGCCCCGCCGATCGTGGAACTGGGTCGGGCCGCCGGCTGGTCACCGCTGCCGTTGTCCGTCCGGGACGCCCGCCGCGAGGCCGCTCCGCTGCGCGCACGGCTCGACCGGACGCCGCCGTCGCCGGCGAGGGGGCGCACGACCGACGCGGGCGAACCGCTGCTGACGGCACGTCGGATCACGGTGAGCTACCAGCGCGTTCCGGCGGTCCGTGAGGTCGACCTCGATCTGCACCGCGGGGTCGTCACCGCCCTGATGGGCCGCAACGGCTCGGGCAAGTCCTCCTTGTTGTGGGCGCTCCAGGGTTCGGGGCCCCGGGCGGGCGGGACCGTCCGGGTCGGGAACGGCGGAGCCGGGAAGGCCGGTGACCCCCGTGACCTGTCTGCGGCCGATGCCCGCCGACTGGTCGGGCTGGTCCCCCAGACGCCCACCGACCTGCTGTACCTGGAGAGCGTCAAACAGGAACTCGACCAGGCCGACACGGAATCCCTCGGCGTGGACACGAGCCCCTCGGCCCGCGCCGTCCTCGACCGGCTCGCCCCCGGGATCGACGACGCCACGCACCCGCGCGACCTCTCCGAAGGACAGAAACTCGCCCTGGTCCTGGCGATCCAACTCACCGCGGCACCGCGGGTCGTGCTGCTCGACGAGCCGACGCGGGGACTCGACTACCGGGCCAAGGGCCAACTCATCCGCATCGTCGACGAGCTCGCGGCCGAGGGGCGCGCCGTGGTGATCTCCACCCACGACGTGGAGTTCGTGGCCCGGGCCGCCGACCGGGTCGTGGTGATGGCCGAGGGCGAGGTCGTCGCCGACGGACCCACCCCGGAGGTCATCGTCGCCTCCCCCGTCTTCGCCCCCCAGGTCGCGAAGATCCTCGCGCCGCTCCCCTACCTCACCGTCGCGCAGGTCGCGGGGGCGCTCACCGGCAGGGCGGGTTCATGACCCTCCCCGACGCCACGACCGCGATCCGCATCCGTCCCCGCGCCGCGGTGGTCATCACCCTGGCGGCCCTCCTCGGCGTGGTCGCGTTCTTCTGGCCCTTCCTCGTCGCCCCCGGTGCCTTCGCCTCGCACTACGCGCCGCCCCTGATCTTCGGGATGCTGCTCGTCCTGGTGCTGAGCGTGGTGATCTCGGAGATAGCCGAGGGCGGCATCAGCTCCAAGGCCCTCGCCATGCTCGGGGTGCTCTCCGCCGTGAACGCCGCTCTGCGTCCCCTCGGTGCGGGCACCGCCGGCATCGAGACGGTGTTCTTCGTCCTCGTCCTGGCGGGCCGCGTCTACGGACCCGGGTTCGGCTTCGCGCTGGGCTGCACCTCGCTGTTCGCGTCCGCGCTGATCACCGGTGGCGTCGGCCCGTGGATGCCGTACCAGATGTTCGGCTGCGCCTTCGTGGGCATGCTCGCGGGGCTCCTGCCGAAGGCCACCGGACGTCGGGAGGTGCTGTTGCTCGCCGTCTACGGCTCCTTCTCCGGCTACCTCTTCGGCTTCCTGCTCAACCTGTCCTTCTGGCCGTTCTCCCTGGACCCGGGCAGTTCGATCGCCTACCTGCCCGGCCTCCCCTTCACCGAGCAGTGGCAGCGTTACGTCGCCTTCGACCTCGCGACGTCGCTGGGCTGGGACACCGGGCGGGCCGTCACCAACTTCGTGTGCATCGTCCTCGCGGGTCCGGTGGTGCTGACGGTGTTCCGTCGAGCGGCCCGCAAGGCCCGCTTCCAGGCCCCGGTGCGCTTCGCCGCGCCCCGCGACGGTGCGCCGCCGGACTCCCCGCCGTCCGGGTTCGGGGCCGGGGCGGGGCCAGGCGGGCCGGGCTGAGCGTCTCGGCCGGATGCATGGGGGCCCTCGGTCGGGGGCGGGTGTCCGCCCCCGACCGGTGGCGTCAGGCGTTGCGGGACGTGAGACCGGAGCGGACCTCGCGGGCTGCGGCGACCAGGTTTTCCAGGGAGGCCCGGGTCTCGGGCCAACCGCGGGTCTTCAGTCCGCAGTCGGGGTTGACCCAGAGACGTTCGGCCGGGATGGCCTCAAGTCCCTTGCGCAGCAGGGCGACCGCTTCCTGCGCGCTGGGCACCCGCGGGGAGTGGATGTCGTACACGCCGGGTCCCGCCTCGCGCGGATAGCCGTGGGCGGCGAGTTCACGTGCGACCTGCATGTGGGAACGCGCGGCCTCCAGGCTGATGACGTCGGCGTCGAGGTCGTCGATCGCCTGGACGATGTCACCGAACTCGGCGTAGCACATGTGGGTGTGGATCTGGGTGGCCGGACGCACCCCGCTGGTGGTGAGGCGGAACGACTCCGTGGCCCAGTCCAGGTAGTCCGCGTGGTCGGCGGAGCGCAGCGGCAGGGTCTCCCGGAGTGCGGGTTCGTCGACCTGGATGACGGAGGTCCCGGCGGCTTCGAGGTCGTTGACCTCGTCGCGCAGGGCGAGGGCGACCTGGCGGGCGGTGTCGCCGAGGGGCTGGTCGTCGCGGACGAAGGACCAGGCGAGCATGGTGACCGGACCGGTCAGCATGCCCTTGACGGGCCGTTCGGTGAGCGACTGGGCGTAGGCGGTCCAGCGGACGGTCATCGGCTCGGGTCGGGAGATGTCCCCGGCCAGCACCGGCGGCCGGACGTAACGGGTGCCGTAGGACTGGACCCAGCCGTGTTGGGTGGCGAGGTAGCCGGTGAGCTGTTCGGCGAAGTACTGCACCATGTCGTTGCGTTCGGGCTCGCCGTGCACCAGTACGTCGATGCCCGCCTTCTCCTGGAAGGCGATGACCTCCCGGATCTCGTCCTTGATGCGCTCCTCGTACCCGGCGGTGTCCAGGCGTCGCGCCCGTAGGTCGGCGCGCGCGGTGCGCAGTTCGTTGGTCTGCGGGAAGGAGCCGATGGTGGTGGTGGGCAGCAGCGGCAGGCCCAGGTGGGACCGCTGGGCGGCGGTGCGCTCGGCGTAGGGCAGGGAGCGGCGGCCGTCGGCGTCGGTGACGGCGGCGGTGCGGGCCCGGACCGCCGGGTCGTGGGTGAGGGGGGACCCCGCGCGGGAGGCCAGGTCGGCCCGGTTGGCCGCGAGTTCCGCGGTGATGGCGCCGGTGCCCTGGGCGAGTCCCTTGGCCAGGGTGACGATCTCGGCGGTCTTCTGCTGGGCGAAGGCGAGCCAGCGGGCGATCTGCGGGTCGACGTCCCGTTCGGCGGTGGCGTCCAGCGGGACGTGGAGCAGGGAGCAGGAAGCGGCCACGTCCACCCGGTCGGCGAGGCCGAGCAGGGTGCCGAGGGTGGCGAGGGACTTCTCGTAGTCGTTGATCCAGATGTTGCGGCCGTTGACCACCCCCGCGACCAGGCGCTTGCCCCGCAGGCCACCGACGGCGGCGAGGTCGTCGAGGTTTTTGGCGGCGCGCTCCGTGAAGTCGAGTGCGAGGCCCTCGACGGGAGCCTTGGCGAGGACGGGCAGGGCGTCGCCGAGGCGGTCGAAGTACGAGGCGACCAGCAGCTTGGGCCGTGCGGTGACTGCGCCGAGGTCGCGGTAGGCGCGGGCGGCGGCGTTCAGGTCGGCCGGGGTGCGGTCCTGGACCAGGGCCGGTTCGTCGAGTTGGACCCATTCGGCGCCGGCGGCACGCAGGTCGGCGAGGACCTCGGCGTACACGGGCAGCAGCCGGTCCAGCAGGGTCAGCGGCTCGAAGTCGGGGGCGACGCCGGGTGCGGGCTTGGCCAGCAGCAGATAGGTCACGGGGCCGACGAGGACCGGGCGGGCGGTCAGCCCGAGGGCGAGGGCTTCCTTCAGTTCACGGACCTGCTTGGTCGAGTCGGCCCGGAAGACGGTGTCGGGGCCGAGTTCGGGGACCAGGTAGTGGTAGTTGGTGTCGAACCACTTGGTCATCTCCAGCGGCGCCACGTCCTGGGTGCCGCGCGCCATGGCGAAGTAGCCGTCCAGCAGATCCGCCGTGTGGGCACCGCGGTGCCGTTCGGGGACGGCGCCGACCATGACGCTGGTGTCCAGCACGTGGTCGTAGTACGAGAAGTCGCCGGTCGGCACTTCGTGGACGCCGGCGTCGGCCAGTCGTCGCCAGTTCGTCCGACGGAGGTCGGCGGCGGTCTGACGGAGGGTGTCGGCGGTGACGCGGCCCTTCCAGTAACCCTCGACGGCCTTCTTCAGTTCCCGGTGCTGGCCCTGGCGGGGGTAGCCGTACACGGTGGCTCGTGCTGCCGCGGCTGCGGGCTGGGCTGTCACGGAACTCTCCTTCGCGAGATGTGTCCTGAGCATCCCGGGGACGGGACGAGGACGCGAAGGGACGACAGACCTGACGGGTCCGGTGGTGCGCGCGGGGCGCAGCGGTCCGTCTGGTGTGTACTCCCCGGACGGTTGTCCGAGGTTCCTCCGACCCGCCCACGAGGTCACCGGGATGCCGTGCGCGATCGGTCGCGCACGGGCAGCGGGCAGGTCTTCGGACTCGCGGGCACATCCGTCGAAACGGACACCTACTGGCCGTCGCTTCCCAGATCCGTTGCCCGGATCCAGTGCGTATGACGGCGGTCGTTCCCACTCACCGCTGCGGGGCAGTCCCGGATTCCCACCGGGTTCCCTCTTGCGACGCGTCTGTCTGGCGGACAGGGCGAACCAGCTGCACCGATCAGCTTAGAGGGACCGTCCGGGTTCGGACAGTGCCGCCCACATTTCGGATGGTGAGGTGAGACGCCCGCGGGCCCGGGGGCTCGGGGAATATCCACCCGTCCGACCCGGTTGGGCCGGGTGTCACATCGTCGAAGGAGGTCATGGTGAGCACGGCGTACTACGAGTTCGGCACGGCGGCGGAGCGCTGGGACCGGGCCCGCATGTTCTTCGACTCCAAGGAGTACCTGACGGCCGCACGCATCCTGGGCGGTCTGGTCGAGGAGGAGCCGGAGCAGGTCGCCCCGCGTCTGTTGCTCGCCCGTGCCTACTACCACTCCGCCCAGCTGGGTCGGGCGGAGGAGCAGCTTCGCGCGGTCCTGGAGCGGGACCCCGTCGAGGGTTACGCGCGGCTGATGCTGGGCCGGACGCTGGAGCGTCAGGGGCGGGACGCCGAGGCGGCCCCTCAGCTGCGGATGGCGGCTGCGTTCGCCGGGGAGTTCTCCCCGACCGACGGCGCCGCGGCGAACGACGGCGTCTGACTCCGGGCGCACCCGTCGTCCGGGCGGGTCCCGGTGCGGCGCGCGGTCATAGCTCCGCGCGCCGCACCGGCGCGGTGAGCGACAGCGCCACCGCGGCGATGCAGACGGCCCCGCAGCCGAGGAAGAACGCACCGGTGCCCCACCGTGCGGTGACGACACCCGCCAGGGGGTAGAGGGCGGGCGCGAGTCCGAGGGTGCACAGGGTCGTGACGGAGGTGATCCGTCCGAGGTACCGCGGTTCGGTGGCCCGTTGCACCAACGTGTGCGCGAGTGTTCCCGCGGTACCGGACGCCGCACCCACCAGGCCGCAGCACAGCAGTGCGGTCGACGTGGTCTGCGTCCGGCCCAAGGCCGCCACGGCCAGCCCGCAGAGCAGGAGCGCCGTGGCCATGACGGCGGGTGCGCGGGGAACCCGGGAGACGGTGGCCAACACCAGTCCCGTCGCCGCCCCGCCGATGCTGAACGCCGCCAGGAGGCCGCCCAGTTCGGCGGGCCCCCAGCCCCGGTCCTGGGTGAACAGGACGAGGCCGGCGGCGAGCGGGCCGCTGAAGCACATCTCGCCGAGGGCGAGAACGGTGACCAGGCGCGCCAACCGCCGGTCACCGCGCAGCAGTTGCCACCCCTCGCGGAGGTCGTCCCGGAAGGTGGTGGCCGGACGGTCCCGTCCGGACGGCCCACCGGCCGGGGAGGGCGCCAGGGGCGCGATCCGCACCAGGACGATCAGCACCAGCGACACCACGAACAGCACTCCCGCCACCGCGAACCCGGCCGCCGCGCCGCCGACGGCCACCACGGCCGCCGCGATCAGCGGGCCCACCGCGTTCCCGAGTCGCACGGCGAGCCCCCGCAGGGCCTGCACCCGGGCCAGCTGGGCGACCGGGGCGATGCGCGGGGGCAGCGCGCCGACCGCGGGCATGAACACGGCGTCGACGATCCCGAAGGCCAGGGCGAGCAGGCACAGGGACCACAGACCGGGCCCGGCGATCCAGGTCACCAGGGCAACGGCGGCGACCATCGCACTGCGGACGGCGTCGCTGGCGATGAGTACGCGGCGGGGTCCGAACCGGTCGGCCAGGACGCCGCCGCCCAGCATCAGGACGGCCCGGGGCGCGGCGCCCACCGCCAGGACCAGGCCCACCTGGGCGGCGCCCGCGACCCGTGAGGCCGCCCAGGTGAGGACGAAGTAGTAGGCGACGTCGCCGGTCACCGAGGCGGTGTACGCACCGAGCCAGCGCAGCACGTTGGCGTCGCGGTAGACGGGTCGCCCGTCCCGTTCCGCTTCGGTCGGGTGGGTGACGCACGGACGGGCGATCCCCGCGGTCGGGGTTCCTGGTTCCAGCCCTGCACGGCCGTGACCGGATCCGTCGTCGCTCACCCGGCCCCCTCCGTTCCCGTCGCCCCGTCTCCCGCCTCGTCTCCCGCCCCGTCCGTCGAGCCGTCCGTCGGGCCGACACCGCGTGCGTTCGTCGTCCGGGGTGCTTCGGAGGTGGCGTAGATCTGCACGTGGGCGGCGACCGGCCCCGCGGCTTCCGTCCGGTGGGCTTCGGTGCGGCGGGCGTCGCCCCGGGCCTCGTACCGTGCGATCACCTCCGCCAGTTCGTGCTGCATCCGGCGGGCCTCGTCCGGCGTCAGCCACAGCTGGTGGTCGGTGAAGGCCAGTGCCCCGAACCACGGGTCGGGCAGCGCGGGCACCGTCTCGGTGGCCACCCTGCGCAGGGTCTCGCTCTGGGCGAGGGCGACGGCCTGGACGTAGGCGCGTTGGTCCGTTCCGTCAGCACCGGTGTGGGCGGGGTCGTGCTCGGTCGTGGTGTGCCTCGGTCGCCACCACCGCTCCCGTTTGCTGCCCCGCTCCCGGTCCTCCTCGATGAGTCCGCCGGCCGCGAGCCTGCGCAGGTGGTAGCTGGCCGCACCCGAGTCCAGGTCGAAGCGGCGGGCGAGTTGTCGTCCGGTGGCGGGCCCGTGCCACCGCAGATGGGTGAGCAGGGCGACGCGAACGGGATGGGCGAGGACGCGCAGGGCTCGGGGGTCGAGGGACAGGTCCAGTACGGATCGATCGGGGTCGGAGGCCGCCGTGTCGTTCATGAGAGGACACGATAGGTGCGAAGAACTCTTCGCGAACAGTCTTTCGCGAAGAGTTCTTCGCACTGTGGAGCCTGGACAGAATATGCAGATCGGTCTACCGTTCCGGCCATGGGAGCCAAGGGCGAGGAAACGCGGGCCAGGATGATCGCCGCCACGAGGGACCTCATCGAGGCCCGCGGCTACCACGGCACCGGACTCAACCAGGTGATCGCCGACAGCGGCGCGCCACGCGGCTCCCTGTACTTCCACTTCCCGGCCGGCAAGGACCAGTTGGTGGCCGCCGCGCTGTCGGGGGCGGGAGCCGGGATCGGCGGGCTGCTGCGCACCCTGAGCGAGGACGGACCCGCCCCGGGCGACCTGGTGCGACGCCT
Organism: Streptomyces sp. NPDC059816; assembly: GCF_042732055.1. Lineage (NCBI taxonomy): Bacteria > Bacillati > Actinomycetota > Actinomycetes > Kitasatosporales > Streptomycetaceae > Streptomyces > Streptomyces sp. NPDC059816. The sequence continues at coordinate 7,967 of NZ_JBHWIQ010000032.1, read as the reverse complement.
ACTGGACGCACTCGGAGACCGCATGGAACGGTCCGGTTACACCAAGGGCTGCCCGCTCGCGGCCGTCGCCCTGGAGGTCTCGGGCGACAACGAGGAACTACGGCGCGCATGCGCCGACGAGTACGGGGGCTGGCAGGCGATCCTCACCGAACTCCTGATCGCCGAAGGGCGCTCACCGGAGGCGGCGGACGCGATGGCCGGCACGGTCCTGGCCCAGATCGAGGGCGCCCTCCTCCTGGCCCGGGTGCGACACAGCCGCACCCCCCTCGAACAGGCCGGCCGCGCCGTGGACCTCCTGCTCGCCGCACCGGCCTGACGGCCCCCGCACCGACCCGACCCCCGGCGCCCACACCTTCACTCCGTTCGTGAAATATGCAGACCGATCTATTTATTCATCGCGACCTCAGACTGCCACGACCGCATCCCCAAGGGAGCCGAGCATGACCCCGCAGCACGACCCGCCTCACCCGACCGGCGCCGAAGCGACGGACGTCCGACCCGCTCCACCGCCACGGACACTGGTGCTCGGTGCAACCGGCTTCATCGGGCGCCATCTCGTCTTCGAACTCCTCACGCAGGGCGTCCCCGTGGCGGCGGCCGTCCGCGGTGACGTACGGCGCGCGGACGGGCTGCGCCGGTGGCTGGGCGAGCACGGAGCCGTTCCGGAGGGACTGACCGTGGTGCAGGTCGACCTCACCCGCCCCGGGCTCGGCCTCACCCCGGAGGACGACGACCGCCTCACCGGCGTGCGCGACGTGTACAACCCGGCCGCGCTCTACCGGTTCGGTCTCGCCCGCGAGGAGGCGTACGCGGTGAACGCCGCCGGGGCCCTCCACACGGCGCAGTGGGCGGCGACCCGACCGGACTTGCGTCGACTGGTGCACCTGTCGGGCTACCGCATCACCGGCCGGGACGTGCCACGCTTCCCGCTCCCGGCGGCGGAGGCGGACGCGCTGTACCGGCGCCAGGGCGCGTACGAGGCGTCCAAGCGGGAGGGCGACGCGGCCGTCCGGATCACGGCGGCGCGCTTGGGCGTGCCGTTGACGGTGGTCGGCCCGAGCAGCGTCATCGGCCACTCGGTCACCGGTGCGTCGGGGCAGTACATCGGCCTGGCGGACCTGGTGCGCAAGCTGTGGACCGGTCGCCTGCCGCTCCTCCCGGGCACGCGACGCACCTTCATGCCCGTCGTCGCGGTCGACCACCTCGCACGGTTCCTCGCCGCGGTGCCCGAGCACGACCGGGGCGCCGCCCACCTGCACACCGTGCTCGATCCCCAGACACCGGAACTACCACGCCTGGTCGCGCTGATCGCCGATCACCTCGGGGTCCGCGCGCCGCGCCGCACCGTTCCGGTGGGACTGGTGCGCCGGCTGCCCCGCGTCCTCACCGGAGCGGACCCGGAGACGCTGCCGTTCTTCTCCGAGGACCGGTACGACACCCGGTCCGCCGATCTGCTGAGCCGCGCCGCCGGACTGCACCACCCACCCGTCGAGGATCTGTTGCGCCGTTGGGCGGAGCGGTTGGTGGCCGACGGGTTCGGGGCGTCGACCGGTCCTGACCGGGGCGATTCCGGGCCGGGGAGGAGTTGACCCGACCGGGGCGGGCGCGCCCCGGCGTCAGGCGTCGCCGGGGCGGGGGGCGGGTCCCCGACCCGGCTGGTACTCGTCGGCGAGCAGCTCCCCCATGGTGGCGCAGAGGTGCCCCACGAAGTCCTCGAACTGACGCAGCTGCTCGGGCGGGTACTGCGCCATGGCCTCCGTCATCCGCTCCGTGTAGGCCGTGAAGAACTGCTCGGCGCGCGGGCGGATGCGGGGGCTCGACCGCAGGGTGACGACCCTGCCGTCGGAGTGCTCCCGGGTGCGGACGACGCACCCGGCCGCTTCGAGCCGGTTGAGCAGGATGGTCGTCGCCCCGGACGACAGCGACACCCGTTCGCCCAGCCGGGCGGGTGACAGCGGGGTGCCCTTGTCCTCGGCGTAGAGGATCTCCGCGAGTGCGGCGGCGTCGGTGGAGTGGAGTCCCAGCCAGGACGCGAACCGCCGGGTGAACTCCGTGTAGTTGGCCCCGAAGGCCCGCAACCCCTCCATGAGGCGGTCGCGCTGCTCCTCGAGGTCGACGGACTCCGGCCTCTCGATGGACATGCGTCGTTTCCGATCCGTTCCGATGACCCCAACAGCACGGTCCGCCCAGTCAACGCGGTCAACCGCTCGATTGACAACCTACCTCGACGAAACTACCTTTGCCGCAAAGTTAGTTAGCTTTACTGCAAAGGTAACTCTGAGTGGGGGAAGAATGACCGAACGTACGGAGGCTCCGGGCGGCGGGGTGCCTTCCGGGGGCGCGGAGCCGCCCTCCCGGCGGCAATGGCTCGGGCTGATCGCCGTGTCCCTGGGCGTGGCCCTGATCGTCGTGGACATCACGATCGTCAACGTGATCCTGGCCCCGATCATCGACGACCTCCAGGTCACCTCGATCGAGGCGCAGTGGGTGCAGGAGTCGTACGCGATCGTCTTCGCCGCGCTACTGCTGGTCACCGGTCGACTGACCGATCTACACGGCGCGCGACGGGTGTTCCTCGTGGGTCTCGCCGTCTTCGGCCTGACCAGCGTGGCCGCCGCGCTCGCTCCCAACGGCGGACTGCTGATCCTCGCCCGCTTCCTCCAGGGCATCGGCGGGGCCATGATGCTCCCCTCGTCACTGACGCTGGTGAACGCGACCTTCACCGGTCGGGCGCGCGGCCAGGCGTTCGCCGTCTGGGGCTCGACCATCGGCGCGGCGGCGGCCGTGGGGCCGGTCCTGGGCGGCTGGCTCGCGGATCTGTCCTGGCGCTGGGCCTTCGGCATCAACGTGCCGCTGGTGGCCCTGGTCGCCCTCGGCGTCCTGCGCTACTTCTCCGCCTCACCGCGCACCCTGGGGCGGGTCGACGTACCGAGCGGCGTGCTGTCCGCGGTCGCACTGGGGCTCCTGGCGTTCGCCCTCATCGAGGGCCGCACCCACGGCTGGCTGCTCACCACGGAGCCCCTCGTCGTCGGTGGGGCCTCCTGGAGCGGGGGGCCGTCCCCCGTCTTCGTCGCGTTCGTCGTGTCCGTACTGACCGGCCTGGCGTTCTGGCGGCGCCAACGGGCCCTGTGGCAGCGCGACAGCGAACCGCTGATGGACGTGCGGCTGTTCGCCATTCCGTCGTTCCGCAACGGGAACGCCGTCACCCTGATCGTGGGTCTCGGCGAGTTCGGCATCATCGCGGTGCTGCCCCTGTGGTTGCAGTTCACCCTCGACTACACCGCGTTCCAGGCGGGCCTGTCCCTGGTGGCGATCGCGGTGGGCAGCTTCTTCGCGAGCGGGGCCAGCTTCTCGATGTCCGCGTCCGCCCTCACCCTGGTGCGGATCGGGCTGGCATTGGAGGCGGTGGGGATGGCGGTGCTCGGACTGGTCGCATCCGTCGACGCGCCCTGGTGGCCCGTCGCCTTCGCCCTCTTCGTGTACGGGATCGGGGTCGGTTTCGCCACCGCCCAGGTGACCAACATCGTGCTGGTGGACGTCCCCGCACACAGCGCCGGGCAGGGGTCGGGCATCCAGAGCGCGGCGCGCGAACTGGGCGCCGCGCTGGGCATCGCGGTGCTCACCACTCTGTTCTTCAGCACCCTCACGTCCGGGCTGCGCGATCGGCTCACCGACGCGGGGGCGCCGACGGCGGAAGCCGACCGGCTCAGCGGTGCCGTCACGGACAGCGCGGGGTCAGCGATCCCCGCACTCGCCGACGATCCACGGACCGTCGGCGCTGCGCGGGCCGCGCGCGAGGCGATGACTTCCGGGGTGGAGATCGCCAGCTACCTCTGCGCCGGGCTGCTCGTCCTGGCCCTCGCGGCCACGGCGTTCGTCGCCCCGAAGCGGGAGCGGGCGGGGGCGGCTCCCCCGGCCGCAACGGAACCGACCGACGCGGAACCGGCCCGGGCCGAACGGGGCGGGCACTGACCGGGGGCAACCGCCCCGGAGACTCCGGCGTACGGAGGCGGTAGGGGCAACGGGTCCCGCGCGTTCGCGTGCGGGACCCGTCCGCGGCGTCAGCGGAGGTTGTCGCCCCACCCTCCCTGGATCATGGTCTGGAAGGCCCACTGCCCGTCCCGCTTGACCAGGACGTCGGCGTACCGCAGCTGCTGAGTGGCGCCGCCCGCCGTCATCGTCGAGTCGGTGAAGACGACGGCCATCGCGGGGCTCAGGAAGACCGGGGTGCGAACGGACTCGAAGGTGATGTCATCGGATCCCTCTCCCATCACGTGCGTCATGGTGTCGATGAACTGCTTGCGGTCCCACCGGGCGGAGGCACCCTCGCCCGCGGAGTCGTCGCTGACGAGGTTCAGGGGGAAGACGGCGAGGTCCGCCATCCGCTCGACGTCCCGTCGCGCCGCGGCCGCGTCGTACTCCGCGAACCAGGCCTGGACACCGGCGTGGTCGGCAGCGGTCGGGGTGTATCCGGCGTCGGGAAGCTGGGTCACGCGGGTTCCTCCAGGGAGTTGATCAGAAGTGACGACTCGTTCAAGGTAGGCCCGCCGACCCTCATTAGTCAAACTTGATTACTTGAATGTGGTGCAGCTCACCGCCACTGCGGCGGGAGCGAGTGGGAGACGCCGCCGCCGGTGGTGGGGGGCCGGCTCGTGAAACGATGGCCGCATGGCACAACAGTCCAGCCCGGAGGAACGCGGCCGCTACGGGCGGCGTCACCCGCGGCCCGGCCTCACCACGGCCTCCGTGGTGGCGGCGGGACGGCAACTGATCGAGCGGGACGGACTGGACGCGCTGACCATGCGCGCCGTGGCAAGAGAGTTGGGCACCGCGGCGACCTCGCTGTACCGGCACGTCGCGGACCGGGACGCCCTGCTGCTGCTGATCCTGGAGCAGATCGCCGAAGGGTTGCCGGTGGAGGTCCCGGGGGGCACTGCGCACGAACGCCTGCTCGGCCGGCTCGTGACGGCCCACGACTACCTGGCCGGCCATGTCTGGGTGCTGCACATCCTCATCCGCGGTGACCTCGTCGCCGAGACCGCCTTCTCGTTCGTCGACGCGTGCTTCGCCGACTTCCTGGAGGCCGGGCTTTCCCCCGAGGAAGCCAGCGCATGCGCGCCGTGGACGAGGCGGACGACGGCCGACTGCCGGCGTTCACCCGGGTACGACGAGCGACGCAGCAGGCCGCCGCGCAGGGCCGTCCCGCCGAGGACCTGTTCGGCGGGTCGGTCGGCCGGCTGCTGGACGCGCTCCTGCGCGCCGACCACTGAGGAGCCGTCGACCCGCCTGACCCCTGCGGCGCGGCGTTCACCCCGCCGCGGTGGTCCTGGGGGAACTCGCGAATCTGCGCCCGATGCGCACTACTCGTGTCGGTGTTCCGTGAACAATCGGGGGCGCTGAAGCGGCGACGTGGTCACCCTACGTAGGCGTGGGCAACCGGGTCTATGCGGCTGGGGTGCCCTCGACCGCCACGAATCCGCAGGTCCCCGGGCCGCAGTCCGACTCGTGGTCCCGGCCCCAGAGATAGCTGTCCCTCTCGGTGGCGCGGGCGACGTAGGCGAGGTGGCGTTGGCGAAGGCGCGGCACGGTGGAAGGAAGAGCGGCGAAGGTCTCGGGAGCCAGGTCCAGCAGTCCGTTCACCTGTTCCCCGTCGACCATCCGCAGGAGTACCCGGCATTCCCACCGATCGCGTCCTGCATCCGGGTCCGGCCAGGAGTAGTCAGCAGGATCCGGAAAGAGGAAGTGGGGGGCGTCGGAGTCGAGGTGAGTCCGAAGCCAGGCGCCGTGCCGTTCCATACCCCGCGCCTCGTACAGAGAGATCAGCGCTTCGCTGTCCAAGGCTTTGAGGACGCGGGCGTGACGCGGGAGCGGCTGACGGTCGGGCGGGGCCTTCACCGGCCAGCCCGCCAGCAGGCCGAGCCGGTGGCGCAGGCTCAAGGCCGGCGCCCCCTTGTGGGGGGCCGGCAGCGGAGCGGGCGGCGTCCAGCGGAGCCCCTCACGGTCGACGTGTCGGAGGATCCAGGCGCGTCGCTCCGGGCCGCTGGTGTTCCAGCGGTAGCTCATCGGACGGTCCAACAACGCCTGTTCTCGCCTGCTGGGCGTACCCCGCCGGGAGGGCCGCCAACGGTGCGGCCTGGACACCGCCAGCATTTCGCGGCTGAAGCCGACCAGGTCATGGATACGGTCGATGGCCTCGCCAGATGACAACTCCCCGGGCCGCGTCTTGGCGCGTGTGATCAGGAGTCGAATCTCCAAGAGGGCCTCGTTGGCGAGAGAGGCGGCCAGCGCCCGGTCGTCGATCTCCTCCGCACGAGTACGCCCGCGAGGTATCAGCATCCCTGGAGTCTGCCACGAAGGTCCCGATGGGGCTTCAGGACCTCGGCCACCGGCCGTACAGGGAAAAGTAGTTGCTGTCCGCAGTCAGTGCGCGTCACATCATGGAATCGCGCATTGATTGCGCGTCTGGCGTGACCATTGCGCACTCGGATGCGGAACCTAGATGATCAATTCCAAGGGGTCGGGGTATGACTGCCGGTGGTGCGGGGCTCAGTGTGGCCGCGATGAGGTGATCACCACCGCCGGTGCACGGTTGCCTTGCCGCCGACTACCAGGCTTGCCGCCGGTACGTCATCGGCCACGACCGCGCCGGCGGCGACCACGGCATCACGGCCGATGCTGACGCCGGGCAGGATCGTGGCACCGGCACCGATCCACACGTTCTCCGCCACGTCGATGGGTGCGCCGGTGAGGTGCAGCCGCCGCTCCTCGGGATCAACCGGGTGACCGCTCGTGATGAACGTGACCTTCGGGCCGATCATCACGCGCTCGCCGATCCGGATGCCGGCGTAGTCCAGGAACGTGCAGTTCTGGTTGATGAAGACGCGCTCGGCGAGGTCGAGGTTCAGGCCGTGGTCCGTGTAGAAGGGCGGATAGATCGTGACTTTCGGCGGTAGCGGCTTGCCGAGGATCCGTCCGAACAGTTCCGCCTTGCCCGCCTCGTCTTCGAACGGCAGAGCGTTCAGGCGGGAGGTGAGTTCGGTGACCCGCAGGACCCTCTCGGCCATGGCCTGGAACTCGGCGCTGTGGATGCGCATGAGACGGTCGCTGGAGATGCCACGGTCCTTTCAAGGGGTGCCTGCGGAGACGAGAACGAGGGCATCCAAGATCGTTTTATGACGAACAACCTGGACACCCTCGCAACCGCACTCTATGCGACGACCGACAACCTGCTGAAAGAACGTCCCGAGCTGGCGCCGTGGCGACCGTCCGTGGGGATCGCGCCGCGGCTCACGGACGCCGAGCTGCTTCGCCGGGTCACCCGGATCCTGGCCAGCAGCACCTCGACATGGAGCGACGACGTGTGGATCGTGGACTCCACCCAGTGGAGTGCGGCCGCTCCCGGAAGACCGTGAAACGCTCCGACCTGGCCGGATAGGCCGAGTACGGATACTGCGCCAGCCACAGCCGCTTCTTCTGGGGCCTGCGGCTGCACTGGTGGTGTGCACACTCCACGGCCTGCCCATCGCCTTCGCCCTGACCGGAGCCAAGGCCGACAAGCGCGAGTCCGTCCTGGACCTGTTCGCCGCCGCATCGAACCTCCTCGGCACCCGCCAGCCCGGCCAGACTCTGATCGGTGACAAGAACTACTTCGGCCGCGCCTTCGAGCGAGAACTGGCTGAGTACGGGATCCAGTTGCCACGGCCGACCCGCAAGGGCGAACGGCACCGAGGACGCACACCCGGCGGCGTCGTAGCCCGCGTCATGCAGCGCATACCCGCACTGACCGTCACTATCTGGCACAACGACCAGACCGGACATGCCACCCTCCGCTCGCTCACGGCGTACGACCACTGACCCCTTGGAATCGATCATCTAGTAGTACTTCGTTAGGTTGGTTTGATGGGATGGCGCGTGGTGGTGCATGCTGCCCGTCGTGGATCTTGGGGAGATCGAGGAACTGCGGGGGA